>CALHGQ010000314.1 GCA_938030175.1 uncultured bacterium
TCGACCGCTGACGGCTTCTGGCCTCCCCAAAGTCGGATCATCCCATTGGCGGAGGACAACCGCCTAGCGTTCGCCCGGACCGTTCTTGCGGCGGGCCCATGGCTTCGCCCCATGGGCCTTGTGCTCGTGGACGAAGGGGACATGGATGGTGTCTTCGAACCGGGCGAGGACGTCGTTGTGAACGCGTTCGTTCGTAACACGGGCCGGGTAGACGCGAACACAGCTGCCGTGACGATGACCGTGACGAGCCCCTTCGTGAGCATTACGGACGCGAACTCGTTCGTGACGGCGAACTCCTTTATGACCGGTCAGAACACGGCGCCACTGCGGTTCGTCATCGACTCTGCGGCCCCGCTCGGTTCGGCGATCCCGATCGTCGTCACAGTGACCGAGGGCGGTCGCAGCTTCGACATGACCGCGATCGTGGACGTTGGCGTGCGTGTTGTCGCAGAGTACGACTTCGAGTCGGCTGGCAACCAAGGCTGGTCGGTGGGAGCGCCGAACAACGCTACGACCGGCGAGTGGACGCGCCAGGATCCGATCGGAACCGCGGCGCAGCCGGAAAGCGACACCACGGTCGACCCTGGAGTTCGTTGCTGGTTCACCGGCCAGGGAAGCCTAGGCGGCTCCCTCGGCCAGAATGACGTGGACGGTGGGAGCACGACCCTCATCTCCCCTGCCTTCGACTTGTCCGCGGCCCAGGACGCCACCTTGAGCTACTCGCAGTGGTACTCGAACGACACAGGCGGCTCACCAAGCGAGGACATCTTCCAGGTGGATCTTTCCGACGACAACGGTTCGTCCTGGGTGTCTGCCATCGTCGTTGGTCCGAGCGGCGCAGGTACCAGCGGCGGCTGGCAAGATGTCGAGGTCGACGTGGATCAGTTCGTTTCTTTGACGTCCGCGGTGCGGGTTCGCTTCATCGCATCTGATCTGGCCAACGGTTCCATCGTCGAAGCCGCGATCGACGATGTGCTGATGGTGGCCATCGACGAGCCTACGTGCCCCCAGCCGGTGAACTACTGCCCGTTGACCCCCAACAACTGGACGAACGGAGCGGTCATCGACGCGCTGGGTTCCACGGACGTGGGACAGAATTCGCTGACGCTGACGGTGTCGAATGCGAACCCCAATGGATTCGGGTTGTTCTTCTACGGCCAAGGACGGGGAATGTCCCCCGTCGGTAACGGCAACATCTGTGTCGCGGGGAGCTTCACTCGTCTTCCGGCGGTGGCTACGGACTTCACCGGCTTCGGCTCCTACGCGCTGGACTTCACCACGCTTCAGACGCCGATCATGAACGGGCAAACCTGGAACTTCCAGTACTGGCTGCGCGACGTCGGCGGCGCAGGATTCAACTTCTCGAACGGACTCGAGATTCAGTTCTGTCAGCCGTAGCGCCGGCACGTTGCCCCTAGCGAAGCCGCTGTGCGAGCTCCCCGTAGCCAGGGAGGTCGTGCAGCGGTTTCCATGTGGCGTGGGTTTCCAAAAGCTCAAGCGAGAGGCCCCCAAGGTCGGCCGCGGTCCCCAGACACTCAAGCGAGCGTGCGTGGTACTCCGCGACGCGGCTCAGCGTCTCCTCCCTGGCGCCGTCGTCGGAGCCCAGCGCGATTTGTCCGAGCTTGCAGAGCATGGACGCCACGTTGCGCTGGACCTGGGCGTCCAAAGGAAATTCATCGCGGTAGCGAAGCAACACACCGACCCCTGCCTCACCCTCGACGTTGAGGGTGACGGCCGCGTAGTACTTCCAAACGGCGAGGCGCGTGGGGAGTAGGGTCGGATGGTCCGCAACGAGTTCCTCGGCGTTCGCGAAGGCGGTCACCGAACGGCCGAAGCGCCCGTGGGCTTCCTCGTAGTCCTTCGTGCCAAAGCTGAGCATGCCGTTCTGAAATTCCGCTTGGGCCAGAAGGGAGTACTGCTGCCACGTGGGGTTGGGCCCCTCGCAAAGGGCTTGAACCCCTTCGACTGCTCGACCGAAGTGCGTCTCTAGCTCTGCCCGTTCGCTCCCCTGGCTTAGGTGCAACACGCCGATCCGAAAGTGGGTTCGTGCGACGACGAAGCGCTTGACCGAAGAGCGCGGGTCCGCGCTCAGTTGACCTTTCTGGAGCTCGAGCGCGCGTTGCTCGGCGATGAGCGCCTCCGCCAGCTGCCCGCGCGTCGTTTCGATCGCGCCGATGTTGTTCCACAGGATCGCCTCGATCGACTCCGTTCGGGTCGTTGCCGGCTGGCTCCTCACCAGCTTGAGGGCCTCCCTCGTCGGCGCAGAGGCATCCTCCGCGCGGCCCGAGTCGATCAACGCAGCCCCATAGTTGCTGAGGACGCGGCCGAGCTCGATGCTCGCTTCCGCGTTCGAGTCGGCCTCCTCAAGCCAGGCGCGGCCCACCTCGACCGCCTCCTCGCCGTACGTGATCGCGGTCTGCGTGTCCGAGCCAGCAAGGGCTGCTTCCACCCGCGCGTTCCAAAGGCTGGCGCGGAACCGCTTCAGCTTCTCGTCTCTGGCATCGAGTTCTTCGATCTCGTTGAGGGCCTCAGCGGCGAGCGCCTCGGACGCGGCCAGCTCGCCCTCCGCGAGGAACATGATGACCTCGTGGAGCTGCAAGCGAGTGTCAAGGTGGTGGACCGCCCCGTCGGGGACGAGGTGTTGGAAAGACCTCAGCTCCGCGATGTGGGCGCGGGCCTTGTCGAAGTGGCCAAGCTTTCGTTCCGCTTCGATGAGGTCGGTGAGCGCGCGCGCTCGCAGGGTTTGGATTCGCTTGGCGACCTCCTCTTCCTCTTCGCTGCCTGACGGGCTTGCGGAGGCCGAGGATCGTATCTCCATAGGCAGGCTAGCGCTGAGGGTCCCGGCGAGGTCGCGGCCGAGCTGTGCACCGGTGGCGAGCAACGCCGTCCGCTGGGCTTCCGCATTAGCTTCACCCTTGAGCGACGCGGCGGTGACGTTGACGAGAAGGTCGCCGATTCCATCCACCGCGAGCTCCAAGTGGCCTCGGGCCGCCCGCGCGGAAGCCTGTACCTGCCGGGCCGCCGCGAGGCGGGTGCCCTGGATCACGGTGGGCACCCCGATGAGAAGTGCGCCGAGTCCGGCGAGGGCCATGGTGACGACGCCATGCCGGGACCACCAGCGCCGATAGCGCCGGCCCCGAGTCTCAGGCGCGACCGACACGGCGCGTCCAGCGCATGCGTTCTCCAGATCCCGGGCGAAGTCGTCCGCCGACGCATATCGATCTCTGGGGTCGTGGGACACGGCGGTGTCGAGGACGGCGCGAAGGTCGGACGGGAGATGGCGATCGAGGGGCCTCGTTCGGCCTTCGGCGATGGCGAGCATGCGCGCGGCGATGCTCTCGTCGTGGTCGGGGTAGCTCGGCTTGAGCGAGACGAGTTCGCGGGCCACGAGCCCCAAGGAGAACGTGTCGCTGCGTGCGGTGCTCGCGTGTCCGTCAAGCTCCTCCGGGGAGCAGTACGCGAGGTTGCCGGAGGTGGCCTCGCGCCTCGGATCCTGAAGCTGCGCTTCGGTGCGGCCCTGATGTTCGGGGAGCGCGATGCCAAAGTCTGTCAGCTGGGCGACGCCACTCTTCGAGAGGAGGACGTTGCTGGGCTTGATGTCCCGGTGAAGGACACCGCAGCGATGGGCGTGGTCCAGAGCGCGTCCGACCTGGGCCGCCAGCGAGGCGGCTACCTTCCACCACGGCGTGGCGGCGGGCCATGGGAGAGCCTCCGACCCGAGGGTCCGTGCCAGCTTGAGTGCACTGGCCGGCGCGGGGTCACGCTGGAGCTGCCGGAGGACCGCACCCAGATCAAAGCCATCGACGCGCTCCATCACGAGAGCGGGCGCACCGTCGAGGTGACCGTGCATGAGCACCGGCACGATGTTCGGGTGAGCGACTCGGCCCATGAGCGTGGCTTCCTCGCGAAAGCGGGCCTCGGCGCCCTTCGTACGCCACGCGTGGAGCCGCTTGACCGCGACCGGTCGCTGGAGGCTGATCTGCGTCGCTTCAAAGACAGAGCCTCCACCGCCTTCACCGAGTCGGGCTCCCAGTTCGAACTCTCCGTCGAGTAGCGGCAGGGGGCCGAGGGACGAGCTGACGTAGATCACTGCTTGCCTCCTTCGTGGTTTGAGCTGTCTTGGGTGGAGAGCGTTGTCATGAGGGTTGACCACTCTTGGTTTAGGGCCATCAGGCGCTCGGAATCCGGCGTTGACCCTTTGAGCTCGTCGAGAATCGTGAGTGCTTGTGCGAGCTCTGTTCGCGCCTCATCCGGTCGGTTCAGGCGCAGGAGCGCGTCGCCCTGGCTGAGCAGGGCCTCCGTTTGGAGGGTCCGTGAGGCCGCACCGAACGTTGGGTCGGAGAGAATCGCGGAGCGCAGTTTGACCAGGGCCTCGAGGGTGTCCGCGCGGAGCTTCGCGACCGGTGTGCCCTCGGTGATGTTCGCTGTGGGGAGCGAGTGCTGTAGGTCCTCCGCAGCGCCCAGGGCCAGTCCCAGCCGCTTGATGGAGAGCTCGTCGGATCGATCCGCGCGCTCCGCGGCGCTGACTTTGACGGACAAGACGACTGCCGGGAGCAAGAGCAGGAGGAGGCCGCTCGCTGCCAATGCCGCCGTCAGCACCGGCTGGGCGCGCCATCTGGACCGGAGCGCCGCAACGGGACCGTCGCCGTGGGGGAGGGGCGCCTGGCCCGCGAGGACCCGTGATAGGTCGACCGCATAGTCAGCGGCGCTGGGCGGGCGCCTCTCTGGATCGCGTCGCATGGCGCGCTCCACCGCATCGCGGAAGAGCGGTGGGAGACCAGGAATGATCGCGCGCAACGGCTCTGGGCGGCCCCGGGCGATGAGTTTTACGAGCGCGGCCTCGCTGCTGGCGCGGAACGGCAGGCGCAGCGTCAACAGCTCGTAGAGAAGCACGCCGAGCCCGTAGAGATCCGCCGACTCCGTGGCGGGGCAGGACTCCACGACGCGTTCGGGCGCGATGTAGGGAAGGGAGCCGACGCGGCCGCCGGTCTTCGTCAAGCTCGCTGCGCTGTCGAGCTGTGCCAGACCGAAGTCGATCAGGATCACGCGCCCTCCCGGTGTGATCATCACGTTGGACGCCTTGATGTCGCGGTGAAGCACGCCGGCTGCGTGGGCGGAGGCGAGTCCTTCGGCGACGGCGACTCCGATGCGCATGCAGGTTTCGGCCCAAGAGCCAGCAAAGAGCCCGGCCGGCGCGGCGGCGGCTTTCGGAATGCCGCCGCGTTCCATGAGGTCTTCGATGCAGGCCTGAAAATCGTGGCCCGTCAGGCTGCTAGGCGTACGACCATCGAGCGCATCGAGGACCTGGTGCAGGGTGCAGCCAGGGATGAACTCCATGGCCATGTAGGGGAAGCCCGCAAGCTCCCCGGCATCGAAGATTCGACCGACTGCTGGGTGCTGGAGCCGCGCGATCGCCAGGCTCTCGCGGGTGAAGCGCTCACGGAGCGAGGTGGAGGCCACCAGCTCGGGCCGAATGAGCTTGAGGGCGACTTCCCGGTCGAGCACGGAGTCGCGGGCTCGGAAGACGAGGCCCATGCCGCCTTCACCAATGCGCTCTCCGATCTCGTAGTTCCCGAGGCTAGCGGGGATATCGAGGGCGGGCCCGTCGTCGTCGGCGATCAGTCCCATGGACTGCAGCGCCACGAGACGACTCCGGAGTTCCTGCTCGAGCTCCGGGTGGTCGGAGACGGCGGACTCAATGGCCGCGGGACCCTCGGTCTCCATTCGCTCCAAGGTGTCGAAGACGAGGGATTCCAGGGTCTCGCTACGATCGTGGGGGGACGGTCCAGTCATGGCGGGCTCAAATAGTCGCAAAGGGGAGAGAAACTCGCAGCCCCGGAAAGGGGAGATCACCCCGTGGCGTATGGGATATGGGAAACTCTGTTGGATGGATGCTGAACGATTGGAAGAGCTGAGCCGCGCGGCGGCGGGTGGAGACCGTGGGGCGTTGGAAGCTCTTTTGGAGTCCCATCAGACAGAGCTGCACGCGTTCGTTCGGCTGCGCTTCGGCGCGTTGGTTAGTGGGCGGGAGTCGAGTCACGATCTGGTGCAGTCTGTTTGCCGTGAAGTGCTGGAGAACGCTGACCGCTTTCGGCACGCAGAGGACAACGGGTTTCGCCGTTGGCTCTTCACGACGGCGCTGCGCAAGATCAACGATCGACGTTCTTACTACCTCGCAGGCAAGCGCGACGTTTTGCGCGAGGTGCCAGCGACCGCTGCGGACGATAGTGCGGCGGATCTCATGCAGCACTACCGAACGTTTTCGACGCCGAGCCGTGCGGCGAGCGACCGCGAAGAGGTTGCCCGCATCGAGACGGCGTTTGACTGCCTCACGGACGAGCAGCGCGAGATCTTGACCCTCGCGCACCTCGCCGGACTCTCACGGGCCGAGATCGCCGAGCAGCTCGGCAAGTCCGAGGGGGCCGTACGGGTGACCTTGCACCGCGCCCTTGCCAAGCTCTCGTCGGAGCTCACGCCTTAGTAGCGGAACACCTCCACAGCGTTGCTGAAGTTCGAGCTCGGGCCGATGTCGCGGAACCAGCACTGGAAGTACCAGGTCTCGCCGAACTGCCCGACCACCGTGCCGGTCGGCGATGGCAGCGAGCTCCAATCGAAGAAGAGTGAGAACACGCCGAACTGTCCGCTATTCATCACTTCGCCAGGGCGATTGAAGCGGCCGACAGAGCCCTGAAGGCACAGGTTGCCCTGGCTTCCGCCGGGGTTGGCCACGAAGCCCGACTGGTTGGACACAAGGAAGTGTCCAAAGGAGTTGGGCGGCATTTCGAAGCAGCGCAATGTGGCGGCGGGGGCGCCGCCTTGGCCAAAGGCGGTGGCTCGGATCCACGCAGAGTTCCCGGTGGAGTTCAGGTTGGCCGCGCAGAACTGGTTTCCGATGGGCTGGAACGAAGCCTCGCTCGCTATGGCGCCAGACACCTCCGTATCGGCGTTCACGTCGTCCCGCGCGGTCCAGACCACAAAAGCATCGGGGGGAAGAGCCAGCGGACTGAGCTCCCCGCCATCGTGGATGCTCGCGATCCCCACCGTGGCGAGTTGATCCTCGGAGGTGGCGAGGAAGTCGCGGCGGTGGGAGAGGCCCAAGCGCAGCTCATCCTCATCCCGCACGACGTTGGCCACCGTCATTTGGACACGGCTCTCTTGCCCCGGCCCGTCCGTTTGGTACGCGATCATGTAGCCCGGGAAGGTCTGGGCGATCCGCGGGCTGCGGTGATTCTCATCCACATCGAGGTTCTGCATCGTGTGGATGTTGCGCGCGTTGTCGGCGCTGCCGTTCTGGGCCACCACGCCGAAGATCTTGTACTGACCCGCGACGAGGCGGCGGAACGCGACGACCCAGTACGGGTCGCCGAAGCCCGGGAACGCGTAGCTGACGGAGGAGACGTCGGGCTCCAGCGCGTCAGAAAATGTGTAGACGTTGAACTGGTTGGATGAGGCGGCCATCGCGCCCGTGTAGCGGACGACCTGACCACGAATGTTGTGGTTGGTGGGGGAGATCTCTCGCTCCCAAACTATCAGATACTCGTTCTCGAAGTTGCTGGTCCCCGGTTGACCCGAAGACTTGGAGATCGATGGACGCCTATCCAGATCGGTGGAGTCGCCGTCGACGGGCAGGGGGCTTCCCATGAGCGTGCTGTCGCCTGTGACCGCCTGCAAGACGATGTCGAAGTCTTGGTTGATCGTGTCGGCCTCTTGCCACACGACGATGTAGTCGTACGACGAACCGACATCGTTTCCTTTGCCGCCAACGTCGACGTTCGTCGCGCCGAATCCACTGATCTCAAACTGCGGGCCCCGCGCGCCCGTGTCGGCGTCGCGCGTTCGACCCCAGATCTTCTCGGAGCCCACGAGGATTCCTACCACCGAGACGCACAGGAACTGCTCTTCGTCGTAGCAGGATGCGTTCTTGGGGGAGCCCCAGCTTGCACTGGTGATGTCGATGCTCGACGCGGTGAGCAGTAGGTTCTGTGCGACGTCGTAGTTGACGGAAATCACATCGAAGTCCAGCGCGCTTTGCACCTGGGAGTAGACGATTTGGTAGAGCTCGTTGTTGGCTTCGTAGGCCACGTCCACATCGACCTGGCGCCGGTTGTCCGCGGTGACGGCGAGGGTCGACACGATCGGGTCGACGGTGATCGGGAACGTGGCTGCGCTCACGAAGTGCTCCGGCACGACGATGCGCAGGCCGCCGTCTGTGAGCTCTTGGTGAAGCTCGAGCGTCTGGCCCTTCGCATCAAGGGCGATGGCCTTTCCGTAACGCACTTCGCCGAGCTCGTTCGAGAAGGTGAACCCGGAGTCTGTGGCCGCGCGGTGGAGCTCGGTCTTCACCGACACCTCAAGCACGACCTCCTGACGAGCGGTCAGGTCCTCGAACACGAACGTCTGCTCGACGGACTCTTGTCGGAGGTGGTAGACCTCGCGCAGTGACCCTCGCTCGAGCTCCACCGTCTGCCCCGCGCGGCTTCGCGCCCGTGCGGTCATGGAGAGAGGCTCCCCGCCCACACGAACCTCCGTGAGGTCGAAGGCGACGGGGTAGTTCTGGGGCGCATCTGACCCGAAGAACGGGATGTAGGTCATGCCCTCGGGTCCGAACGATGCCTTCCACTGGGCCCCACGGGCCCAGGTCCTACCGTCCCCAGGCTCGTCGATCAGGAGCCCCCGGGAGGCCGCGGCGAGGGCGCCCTCGGGAAGGGATGCGGGGAGGGCGAGCTCGGACTCCCCGGCGGCTGGGTGATCGAACTCGGTTGCCTGGAGGGCATGGGCGAGGTTCGGGGCGAGCAGAGCAGCAAAGGCTGCGAGAGAGGCTGTCGTAGTCATGGGCGATGGGGGACGGGGCTTACGCCCTCCCCATCCGCAAACGGCCCCAGGCGTTACAGCCCGACTCTCCTTTTTTACCCCGCGAGGCGATCCCAGGCGGCGACTGCGTGGTACCCCATTAGGGCCACGTACATCGCCGACAGGCCCAGCAGCGCGGGCCAGGTGCCGCGGAAGCGAGCATGGACCAGTAGGAAGAGCACGGGCGCAGCCGTCATGAAGACCTTGGCGCAGGCGAAGGCCGGGATCCCGCCGATGCCCAAGAACCAGTCCATGATGGGGTTCGCCTCGCCGCCGCCGGCCTGGAGGTGCAGGAGCGTGAGCCCAAGGTCTGCCAGGGAGGCCACCACGAGCCACACCACCACAACCCACTCGGTCCGGGTATAGCGATCCACGTAGACGTGGCGGTTGTCGGCATCCCGTCGACCCGCTTGGCGCCTTCGGCCCCGGAGCCAATACCGGGAGAACATCGGGGTCGGCCGCTTGCGCCGATCGGTGAAGGCGCGCTTCACCGCCTGACCCTCCACGTCGCCCGTGGCGGGGACGTTCAAGCTCTGGTCGGCGAAGTCAGTGGAGGCGCTAGTCATTCGATGCAGGCTCGATTCTACACCCAACCATGACTTTCCTGTTGGCCAAGCGCCTTCCGAAGGTGTGCGGACCCCGCTGTTGAATCAGCGTGATCAACGCTCGCCCGCTTCGAGACGAAGTCGCACCAGTTCGGGACCGTCCGCGGCGCACCCGTCATCCAGTTTCGGGACGGCCTGCGCTCAAGCGGTCTTGGCCGACTCGATGGCCGCCAAGACGCTAGCCTCGCTTGGCCAAGGCTTGCGCATGAGGAAGTCGATGATGCCACCCTTGCGGTTGAGCCTCGTCTGGCCGTCGACCTCCAGGAGGAACTGCCCCCGCGTACCGGCCTGCATCGTGGGGTCGACGCCGAACTTTTCCTTGATGAGCGCCGCGGAACTCGCGGCGAGCCGAAGCGCGGAGCCTCAGGTCTGGCAGTGGGTGATTTTGATCTGCATGGCACCTGCAGTCTAAGCGCTCGGTAGAGAAGTCTCACGCTATAAGAGCATGACGCTCACCACGTCGCTGAAGTTCGACGTCGACTGCGGGTTGGCGTCACGGGTCCAGTACTGGAAGCGCCAGGTCTCCCCGGCGAGGGCCGCGACGGTTGCGCCGGCCCTCGGGATTTCCGTCAGATCGATGGGGATCGACACAAAGCCGGCAGCGCCTGAGGAAGTGACTTGATCGATGTGGCGGCCGATGGTCCCCCCGAGGCATAGGTTGCCCTGACTGCCACCGGGCATCGAGGCGAAGCCGAGGGTGTCGGAGTTGATCGGATAGCCCAGTGCATTCGAGGGCAGGCTTGCGACGTTCAGGGTCAATCCGTTGACCGCTGTCGTGGGGTCGCCGACGAGGTAGAGCTGGGCGGCGCTGCCGCTGGAGTTCGCGGATTGCCCCGCGCACGTGCGATCACCGAGCGCGGCGACGATCGTGAAGTCCCCGTCGCTCGCGAACTCGTAGCTCATTTGCGCCGTGTTCATGCGGACGAGAATCCGGGCGTTCGTTGTCGGAATATCGGGGACGATCCAGTCGACGGAGTGCAGCGAGCCCACCGTGGGGTCACCGGGGGCGATTCCGAAGCGGATGGGGATCCACGAGCCCATGTCGCCGTTGACGGAGTAGAAGACATCCCAGTCGATGAGGACGTGCTCGATCGTCACGGTCCATTCGATCGTGACGAGCTCGCCGGGCTGGACAAGTTCGCCACCGTCGGGGAAGAGCACGTCGTGGTGTGCGGAAGCGGAGGGTGCGGCGGCTACAGCGAAGAGCGCGGCTGCAGTGCAGCACACCCGTCGCGGGGACAAGAGCTTGGCAATCATGGGACAAAACCTCGTTGCGTGCCTGCGCGGAGTGCGCAACGGCATGGAGGTTCGAACCTAGGCGCGGCTCCGTTTGTGAAGTCTCATGAGACCCCTTCATGATGACAGGCACCCGCCGCACTCTGCGTCGGAGTGCGGCGGGTGCCTCTTCTTCATGAAGTTCACTCACACGTGGGTGAGTCTTGTCGCTCTGTTCTAGGTGCGCGCTTCTGACCAACCCCGCGCATCCAACAGCTGCGTGATCTGGCCCAGGTGGTGACGCCCGTGCCAGTCGTAGACCGCCGTGTTCACGTGCAGCTGAACGTGCCCGCCGTGTTCTGGATGATGGAAGCCACGCTCGAAGTCCTTGTCTGACATCGAGCGGAGAAGCTCCACCCAGCGGCAATGGGTAGCGTCGAGGTGATCGAGGCTCGGCCCCACGGGCATGACGTAGTCGCCGAGCTCGGCCCATCTCTTCTCGTCGTACGCCTTGATGGTGGGCTCCTCTTCGGTGAGCGCCCACTTGAAGCGCACAAAGGAGTTCATGTGGCTGTCGGCCACATGGTGCACGACCTGGCGAAGGGACCATCCGCCCGCACGGTACGCCGTGTCGAGCTGTTCGTCGGTCAGCGGCTCCGTTGCTGCGCGAAGCGCGGCCGGTAGCGCCTCAATGCCGTCGATCCACGACTCGACGGCTTCGCGCGACGGCGGGAGGGAGGGGGCCGCGAAGCGACCGATGGGGAAGCGAAGAGCGTCCTGAGCTGCGTTGTCCATGGACTGATTGGATAGCGCTTCCCCGCGGGCGACAAGTGAGATCACGGGCTCCCTACGGCTTCTTCATCCCAGGGCCCCTGGGGCTACAGGGCGAGCTCGAGCATCACGACTTCCTGCTCGTCGCCGTAGGGGCACCTCTTGACCTTCTCTTCGAAACCGAAGCGGCGGTGAAAGTGCAGGGAGGCCTCGTTGACGGGGACCGTGTTGACCTCGGCGCAGAGGAAGGGGCGCCCCTCCTTCCGGGCACGGTCGGCCGCTGCCCGGTACAGCTGCTGTCCGAGTCCCAAGCCGCGCGCTCCGACACCCATCGCGATTCGGTCGACGTAGTAGAAGCGTTCGTGGCGCTCCGCGAACCATCCGTAGTTGGTGCTCGCGTAGTCGGCCTGCTCCACCATAAAGATCGCGAAGCCCTGGATTTCGCCGTCAGCCTCGACCACGGCGACCCAGTCGGCCTCGGCCACTAGGTGCTTCAGCTTGGCCATGTCGAGCGGACCGACCTCAGGGACGTTGGCTTGGTTCAGCGCGAGGACGGCGTCGGCGTCGGCGGAGGCGTAGTCTCGGATGATCGGTTCCTTCATGGTGCCTCCCAGGATAGTGAAAGGGAGCCCGGGGCGGAGTGAGAGGCACCCGTTGCCTCCTTCGCCCCGATGCACTCCAATACTCGGCAGCCATGGCTTCGAACGCATCCCTCATCATCTTCCGGATCCTATTCGGGCTCCTCATGGTGCTGGAATCTTGGGGCGCGATCGCGACGGGGTGGGTTCGGTCAGCCTACGTGGAGCCAAAGCTCACGTTCCCGGTGGGCGGCCTCGTGCAGCTCCGCGTGCTGTCCGGGGACATCATGTACGGCTACTTCGCTGCCATGGGGTTCGCGGCCCTTGGCGTCATGCTGGGTCTGCGCTACCGCTTCACGAGTCTTGCGCTCGCGGTGCTGTGGACCGGCGCCTATCTGGGGCAGACGGATCACTACAACAACCACTATTACCTAGCGGTGCTGTTCGCGTGGGGGATGGCGCTCCTGCCCGCCGCCGGACGTGCCTCGATGGACGTTGCCGCGGGTCGCCTGGCGTTCACCGCGCACACGAGCCCCTGGGTGGCGCGCGCCTTCAAGCTCCAGCTGCTGATCGTTTTTACCTACGCGGCCATCGCCAAGTTCTATCCCGGCTGGCTGAACGGCGACTACCTGCGGGTCAACCTCGGCTCGAAGGGCGACGTTTGGCCGCTCGGTTGGCTAGTGGTCCAGGAGTGGTTCCAGGACCTGACGGTTTGGGGCGCGATTCTCTTCGACGGGATCGTCATTCCGGCGCTCTGGTGGAAGCGCACGAGGGTCGCCGCGTTCTGGGGGCTCGTCGCGTTCAATCTGTTCAACAGCCTCGTCTTCCGGATCGGGATCTTTCCGTACATGGTGATCGGGCTCACCGTTTTCTTCTTTTCGGAAGCGAGCGTTGAGCGCGCGTTCGCCTGGGTGCCTGGCATGAAACCCAACGAGCCCCTTGCGGATACGCCGTCCCCGGCCCCGGCGCCCCGATGGAAGATCGCGCTCTTGGGCGTCTACCTAGCCGTCCAAGTGGCGCTCCCGCTGCGCCACCACCTCTTCCCCGGCGACGTGGCGTGGACCGAGGAGGGTCATCGCATGAGCTGGCGGATGATGCTCCGGACGAAGAGCGCCAAGCTCCTCCTGGTGGCCAGAGATCCGGCCTCAGGAAAGAGCTGGACCATCGATCAGGACGAGTTCCTCAACGCGCTCCAACAGCATCGCGTCGCGTCGGCGCCGGACTTTCTCTACCGCTTCGTCCAGGACCTGAAAGCCGACTTCTCCGCCAAGGGACAGGAGTCGATACAGATCTTCGCGCGCTACAGCGCCTGCTCCCTGAACGGGGCGCCCTCTGCGCCGCTCTACGATTCGTCCGTCGACCTCGCGCAGGTCGAGTGGAAGCGCTTTGCACGCAACCACTGGGTGGTGGACCAGCGGCTCTAAGCAACCGGCCTGTCCCCCCGCGCTTAGCTCAGGTCCTTGAGCTTCGCGAGAATCTGGAGCGCCTCCATCGGCGACGTGGCGTCGATGTCCACTTCCGCGAGGGTCTTCTCCAGCTTGCTGGGTTCGTTGTCGAACAGCCCCAGCTGCATGCCAGGGGGAAGCAGCGAGGGATCCGGTCCGACACGCGCCTGCAGGATCCGACCGCCGAGGTCGTCCGAATCGGTCTCGATGTCGCGGAGCACTTCCCGCGCGCGTCCGATGAGCTCGTCGGGGACGCCCGCGAGGCGCGCGACCTGGATGCCGTAGGAACGGTCCGTGCCACCTTCAACGATCTGGTGCAGGAACACGATCTCGTCGTCCCATTCGCGCACCGCGACCGACAGGTTGTGCACGCCTGCCAGCTTGTCCGACAGCTCGGTGAGCTGGTGGTAGTGGGTCGCGAACAACGTGCGGGCACGGACGACGTCGTGCATGTGCTCCACGATGGCCCAGGCCAGCGCGAGCCCATCGAACGTACTTGTGCCGCGCCCGACCTCGTCCAAGACCACGAGGCTCTTAGCGCTCGCGTTGTTCAAGATGTTGGCGATCTCCACCATCTCGACCATGAAGGTCGACGCGCCACGGGAAAGATCATCGGCGGATCCGATTCGCGTGAAGATACGATCGCAGACTCCGACCTTCGCGGAGCTCGCGGGGACGTAGGACCCAATCTGCGCAAGCAGCACGATCAGCGCCGTCTGGCGGATGTAAGTCGACTTACCCGCCATGTTCGGGCCGGTGATGATCCCGACGCTGCGCTTCTTGCGGTCGAGCGTTGTGTCGTTCGGCACGAAGGTGATGTCGGTCTGCATCGCCTCGATCACGGGGTGGCGACCGTCTTTGATTTCGATCGTCTCGCCACCGTCAACGGCGGGCGCGCAGTAGCGCTGGGTGGCCGCCGTCTGCGCGAGCCCCGCAAGCACGTCGATCTGCGCCAACGCGTTCGCGGTGCCGAGGATGCGCGGGATCTCCGCCGCGACCTGGTCCTTCAGCGCGTTGAACAGCACGTACTCCATGTCCTTGGCGCGCTCCTCAGCGCGCAGGACCTTGTCCTCGAACTCCTTGAGTTCAGGCGTGATGTAGCGCTCCGCGTTCTTCAGCGTCTGCTTGCGAACGAACTCGGTGGGCACCTGGGCCACCTGGCCCCGTGGGACCTCGAGGTAGTATCCGAAGACGGAGTTGAAGCCGATCTTGAGTCCCGGGATGCCGTAGCGCTCGATGGCGTCCGCTTGGAAGCTTGCCATCCAAGCCTTGCCGTCCCCGGCGATCTGCCGGAGCTCATCGAGGTCGGCGTTGATCCCACTCTTGACGAGGCCGCCCTCCTTGATCGTCATCGGCGGCGATTCCACGAGGGTCATGTCGATGGACTCGACGATCTCCGTCAGCGGGTCGAGGGCCTCGGACAGATCGCCGAGGGACTTCGAGTAGACGGCGGTGAGCTTTTCGCGCAGCGGAGCGACGATCCCGAGCGAGGCGCTTAGCGCGTTGAGGTCGCGTGCGTTCACCCGTCCGGTGGAGAGCTTCGCAACGAGCCGCTCGATGTCGAGGACGCTATCGAGGAGACCGCGCACGTCCTCGCGCAGGAACGGCGCGTCGACGAACTCTGCCACGCCGCGTTGGCGATAGAGGATCCGTTCGACGTCGCGCAGTGGGCTGAGCAGCCACTCCCGGACCATGCGTCCGCCCATGGGCGTTTGCGTCGCGTCGATGGCATCCAGGAGCGAGCCCTCACGGCGCGCGCCGCGCTGGGTTTGGGTCAGTTCTAGGCACGAGCGCGTGGCACGGTCGAGCACAAGGTGCTGGCCGGTGTCGATCTTCTCCAGCCGCAGAAGGTGTTCGCACCCGCCGCGCTGGGTCTCGCGTGCGTAGTCGATGGCGCAGCCGGCGGCGCAGACCGCGAGGTCTTCGTCGCCAAAGCCGAAGCCCTCCAGGGTGCTCACGCGGAACTGATCTTTCAGTACGCGAATCGCGGACTCGCGGGAGAAGTGCCATGGCTCGCGCCACGTGATCCGCGGGCCCAGATCGAGCTGAAGGGCTTCGGCCAGGTCGGGCGCGGTACGCGGCAGGTCCTCGGGCACCAGCAGCTCAGCCGGAGCGATGCGCGCAATCTCGTCGGTGACGCGCCTGAGGTCGAGGTCGGCGCTCGCCGCGGCGCGTCCGGTGGACAGGTCCACGTACGCTACCGAGGCCCGCTTTCCGTCGACCATGAGGGCCGCGAGGTAGTTGCTCGTGCGCGCATCGAGCTCGTCCTCTTCCGTGATGGTGCCCGCCGTCACCACGCGGACGATGCCGCGGTCGACGATGCCCTTGGTGGTCTTGGGGTCGCCCTTCTGCTCGCAAACCGCGACCTTGTAGCCCGCGCGCACGAGGCGCATCAGGTAGGGCTCCATGGACTTCACGGGGACGCCTGCCATGGGCATGGCGTCGGCGCCCTTGGCACGGGACGTCAGCGCGATCCCAAGCTCGCGGCTGGCGACCTCGGCGTCGGAGCCGAACAGCTCGTAGAAGTCGCCCATCCGAAAGAAGACGATGGCGTCCCCCGCCTCCTTCTTGGCGGCGTTGAACTGGTCCATCATCGTGACCTTGGTCTTGCCTCCGGCCTTCCGCGGTTGGGGCGGCTGGCTCCCTTGGGTGGGGGGGCCGCCGGGCGTGGATTTGGGCTGGGACGAGGTCGTAGACATGGCGAGTGGATGGCTCCTGGGGGGCGTGCCCAGGGGTGATCCGGCTAGATTACCAGCCGGTGGTGGCTGGGTCCCCTGCCCAGGCGCCCATTGCGGCTGTGTCGAGGATGGGGCCGCGAGGAACGTCGCCCGGAATCCTAGCGGCCCTCTTCGGAGCGGTTCTTGCCTCGATCGCTCGCGGGATAGGCCCTGGTGTGCATTTCTTGCGCGGTTATCAGTGTAAACCCGCGATCTGCGGCCATGGATCGCGGTCAACGATCTCTGACTTCCTCTGGGGAGGGGCCTCAAGTGTGCGTTTCTTTCCGACGATAGCCGGAGAGCTATGACCAAAACAGCCGCCAAGAACGAGTCCCCGAAGACCCGCCCCACCTCCGCCGCAGCCGAGGCCGAGGCGCTCCAGAACGTGCGCGAGCTTCTCTTCGGAGAGGCCTCCCGCGAGCAGTCTGACCGGCTCGCCTCCATCCAAGAGCAGGTCGATCAAGAGGTGAAAGTCCTCCGCGCGGAGTACGACGCACAAATCGAAGCGATCCACGCGCAGATGAAGCGCGAGGTCGAGTCGCTTCGCTGGCAAATCGGCGATCTCGCCAAGGCCAAAGTGGAGCGCCAAGACCTCGGCGCCCTGCTCAACGAAGTTGCAGAACGACTCGCTTAGGGACGCTTCTTCACCATCAGGCGCCCCCGACGCATCTCGGTCACCTAGGCCAGGCAAGCGGCGCGGCTAGACTAGTGGCGTCCAAAGCCATGCCTGACCCAACCACTCGCTCCGTTACGCTTCTCGGCTCCTCCTTCGTCGAGCCAGGGAAGATCGAACTACGCAGCGTGGGCGAGACTTCTGCCTGCGCGATCAGCGTGGGCTCCGTCGAAGCCATCGCCCGCAAGAAGAAGGGAGCTGCACCCAACGAGGACGCGCTCTACCTCGACGACGATGGGTCCTATGCGATCCACTTGGTGGCCGACGGTCACTACGGCGTCGAGGCCAGTGAAGCGCTCGTGCAGTCGCTGGGCGAGCTCTTCGACGAGGAAGGCCCCACTGCCGAGGCCTATCAGCTCTACGGAATGATGGCGCAAGCGTGGCGCAAGCGCGAGCCCCTCGGCAAGTCGCGCTCCACCTTTGTCGTAGCAGCGGTGAGGCGACCGAGCGGGGCCGTGCGCGGTTTCTCCGTTGGCGACTCCGCCTGCTTTTTGGTGCGCACGGACGGCTCCGTCGAGCGGCTCGATGATCCGTCGCGGCACTACTTGGCACCCTGGGACTATTACAGCCTCGGCGTCCCCTCCACGAGTCACTTCGAAGCCGACGTGGCCCCGGGTGACGTCGTGATCTGCTGCACCGACGGCGTCACCGAGTGTCACTACGGAAACCCCGAGCGTTCCGTTCAGCCCGTCGACGTCGCCGAAGTCGTTGCGCGTCATCGCGGCGAGGCCCGTGCGATCGCGGAAACCCTTGGACTGCTGGCCCTCACCGGAGTCCGGAACGAGCCAGGCGGCGAGGACAACTTTTCGATCAGCGTCTCGATCTGCTAGCGCGGGAATTCTAAGGGAGGGGTAGAGTGCAGGTCCCGCTCGCATTTCCCTCGCCTGTCCCACGTGCCATGACCATTCTGCTGCTTCTCGCAAGCGCCACGCTGTGTCCAGCCTCTCCCCAGGAGGCGCAAATAGCCGCTTCCTACGAGGGCTTTTCGCCCACCAATGACCGCGAGCGTCCCTACGGGACGCGGGTCGTCGGAGACTCGCTCTTCACCCTGCAGTACGAGCCCATCGGCACGAGCTTCTGGAACGCTCGGTCCGTGATCGCCCGCAAGGTGGACCGCAAGGGGGACCTCGTTTGGGAGTCGCGTTGGGCGTTTGAGGGCGGTCAGGGAATCTTCGACTACGTCAAGGACTTCGACGTCTCGTCGGACGGCCGGCTCGCCTTCGTTTACGAGCGCACGCAGGACGACTACCGCGTCCAAGCGTTCACAGCGGAGGGGGCGCTGGGCTGGAACGTTCCGCTGGGGCAAAGCACGGCCGGCACCACGTTCTATTCTGGATCCATCCGCGCGACCGCAGACGGAGGCTGGGTGATCGGCGGCGGTGCATCCGGCATCGGAACCATCGTTCGTCAAGTCGACGGATCCGGGGCGACTGTCTGGACCACCGAGTTCATGAACCCTGAAGGGTTTGGTCGGGTGGCTGTTGTGAGCGACGGGAGCCTACGGGTGGTCTCGAGTACCGACAGCGTCAGCGCGCCGGGCGTGTTCGCGCTTCTGATGCATCGCCTCGCGAGCGACGGTCAGATCGAGTGGACGCGCTCGCAGCCTACGTCGGCTCGATCGAACGTTCGCGCGTTCGAGGTGGACGACGCGGGCAACGCTTACGTCGTTGGCCGCCGGAACCAAGGGGGAGACTTTCGAGCTTGGAAGACATCTCCTTCGGCGGCGCTCGTGTGGACCAGGCTCTTCGATTTCAACCAGGGCTTCCGCGGGTTCGGCCTGAACCGCGCCACGGGAGAGGTCGTGATCACGCTCAACGCCCTTGGCGCCAACGATCGGTTGCTGGTCCTGGGCGCCGACGGGGCGACACTCACCGACATGGATGTGCCGCATCTCTACGCAGAGCAGCGGCCTACGCAGCTTTTCCCCGAGAGTCGCGGCGCCTTGTGGACGAGCGCAAGCGAGTTCGTCGTGCTCGTGGAGTACGAGCTCATGCCGACCGACCCGTCATCCATTGATCGCGGCGGTGCCGCCATCGCCTACAGGACAGACGGCGCTGTGCAGTGGACGATGCCGCTGCCACCCGTGGCGGAGGCCTTCGTCTACAGCATAGCGGCCCGGATGGCGGAGAACGGAGACCTCTGGGTCACGCTGCCTCACATCCAGGACCCTGACACCAGCAGTCCAGGGACGGCCGAGCGGGTGCGGGCGATCAGGATCGCTCGCGGCTCTGATGTGGGCTCCAACGGCTGCGCACCTGCGATCCTCAACTCCGTTGGCGAAAGAGCGAGCATCACCGCCTTCGGTGACAGCGCGGCGACCACGAACCGGCTCGATCTTTTTGTCGAGGGACTCCCGCCCGGAGCGGCGCTGTTGTACTTGGCCGCGCTCGACACCGGTTTTGTGCCCAACGCGGGCGGGGGCCAGGGGACCCTTTGCCTCGGCGGCCCCATCGGTCGGTTCCTGCGTCCCGGCGAGCTTCGATTTGCGTCCCCAACCGGCACAGCGAACTTGGCCCTCGATCTGACGTCGCTCCCAGCGGTCACTCAGTTTCTGCCCGCAGTCGCGGGGGAGACCTGGCATTTTCAAGGGTGGTACCGGGACTTCAACCCGTCTGGGACGTCGAACATGACGGATCGGACCGATGTCCTGTTTGACTAACCGCTCCCTCGAGCTTTGCTCGTTCCCTAGGAACCTCTGAACCGTCGATGCCCCGAAGACTATCCGTGCTTTGCGTCTGGTCTCTCGCGCTCATGGGCCTGCTCGGCTGTGCGAACCGAGGCCCGGCTCAAGTCCACCAAGCTTCAGCGTCCACTCCGCGGGCACAGCAGGCGCGCCTCTCCCAACCGAGTGGAGGGTTCGAAGAGCTGCGTGCGAGCTTCGAAGCGGCCAACCCGGGCTATGGACTGACCTGGCACCGCCGCCTCACGGAGACGACGGACTCCGCCGTCACGCAGGTCCTCTTCGTGCAGGTTCTCTTAGGGGAGGGCGGTAGGTGCCGCGGCACCGTTGGGTTCCCTGGCCTGGGCAACCCCCGGGCTTTGACGAGCGACCTGCGCGTGGGGGACATTGTCGTCCTGCGACCGGGCGAGTCCCTCAGCTGCGCAGGTCCGATCTCGTCGCTGACCTTCGAGGTCCCGACGCTCCCGCCAGAGTCGGTTCCGCACTTCATTCGCCCGGACTTCGATCCCCTCCTCACGGATACGCCCGGAGGCTGCGCTGAGGAGGACGACGCCTATCGTCGGATTCTACTGACCTGGCAGGGCAAGGTCGGCCCGTACCTCTACCACGCGATCAACGCTCATCGAGTTCGGATCCTCGATTCGTTCACCCACTACCATCCGGCGGTCGGCGGGTTCGACGAGTTCTACCTCGTGCAAGAAGCGCCAGCGGGCGCCGAGTTGATCGTGTCCGAAGAGTTGGACGCGCTGCGCGGGATCGCCGCGGTGACGCGGGACGACGTTCCGACTCTGCTCCGGCGGATCCCACTTTACCCCGGGCAGCTCGTCTACCTTCCGCGCACCGTAGTCCATCGTGGAATTGGCGGGGCCGTCGTCCAGGTGATCACCGTCCCGGGGTTCGTACCTGGGGCCGAGATCAGCGTGGACGCGGAGCTGACCGAAATCAACCGGAGGTTTGATCTCACCGGAGAGCGAGCCCTTCCGGTCCACAGCGCAGGCAGGTAGGAAACTGGGCTGTGCGCGCCGCGCGTGTGTCTCTCGCGTGGCTCCAACATTCCTCTGACGCATCGATTCCGGCAGATCCCGGTGGCCATCGAAGCCGTTTCGGCAGGTCATTGTTATGGAGACCTTCAATCAACGCGCCCGTCGGGCATATCCCCACGTTTCTAACCTCCGACGTCTGCTCCCGGGAGTCGCCGCGGCCCTCCTTGGCGCGCCGTGGATGGGCACCGCCTCTGCCCAAGAGATCGGCATCCACACGCTCCTCAAGGCGGGGGATGTCCTCTCAAACGGAAGAGTTGTCGGCACCTTCAGCGACGCGTCGATTGGGGCTAACGGGCGCTGGGCAGCCCTCGTCAACGTCGCGGGACCTCCCTTCGATACGGTCATGGTGATCGATGGAATTCCGGTGGCGCAAACTGGCTCGGTCTTGAACAACGGAGACATCGTCTACAGCCTCCGCAGGGTTGCGGTCACGAGAGAGGGCCGCGTCGGCATCCTCTACGACGTCGAGGACACGACTCCGACCATGGACCTGATCGACCGGCTTCGCATCGGAGGCAACGTCGTTCTATCCACGGGCGATAGCATCTCGGGCCTCGGGGGAGCTCTCTCGGGAACCGTCTCTGTGATTCGAGGGTTCGACTTCGAGGGTGAGCTCGCAACGGTATCCATGGTCATACGGGACCCGTCCGGAGGTTCGTTCAGTGCCATCGTGACCGGGAACGTGGTCACGAGCCCCGGCACGTTCGTCGTCGTCGATGCGATCGTCACGGGTGACGTGCTACCTGGCCTCACGTCACCCGTTGTCTCTCTCTTCCGCGACATCAACCTGAGCGACGGCGGTGTCTTCGCCGCGTCGGCCCTCCTCGAGTCGCCTGGCGAGTATGGGGTCTTCGCAGATGGCATGGGGCTCGCGGAGGGCGGCCAACCTGGGCCTAGTCCCGGCACGACTTGGCGCGAAGGTGGGCCTCTTGGTCAAGCCGTCGTCAACGGGGCAGGGGACACAGCGGTCTCTGGAGCGATCGTGCAAAGCAACGGAGTCGAGAGGCGAGCGATCTACTACGGCAACTCTCCTATCGCCGTCGAGGGAAGCCCGATCATCGGAGTCCCCGGACCCGTCGTGGAACCCTTCAACCGGGCTCACATGCGCATGACCGAGTATGGCGAGCTCATCTTCGCGATCGAACTCTCAGGGGACGACTTCCGATTGATGAAGGAGTCCAGGACGCTTGCAGCCAGCGGTGACTACACCGCGGAAGGAGACGAGATCGAGCTCTTGATCGCAAGCAGCACCTGGAACACCTTTGATGCGACGCCAGATGGTTCGACGGTTCTCGCACGGACGTTCTTGGACGTGGGCGCAGCGCTCCTCCTCATCGAAGACGGGATTTCCACTCAAGCTTTCTGTGCCTTCGTTCCCAACTCGACCGGGGGCCAAGGCAGCCTGGTCGCCACGGGATCGAAGTACGTCGAGATTAACGACCTCACGATCACGGCCGGTAGCTTGCCCTTGAACACCTTTGGCTACCTGCTCGCCTCCCGTGATAGCGGGTTCGCGAACATGCCCGGAGGGAGCAACGGCAACCTATGCCTCGGCAGTGCCATCGGGCGCTTCGCTGGCCAGGTTCAGTCGAGCGGTGCGACTGGCGAAATTTCAACGACGGTTGACCTCAGCGCGATTCCACAGCCAAGCGGGTCTATCGCGGGAGTACGCGGAGACACCTGGTACTTCCAGCTCTGGCACCGTGACGGAGGCGGTGGAGGCGGCTCATCTTCGAACTTCACCGAGAGCATCCGGATGGAGCTGAAATAGTGGTGGCCGTTCGGCCGCGGCCAACTCTTCGATCACTGGACTGTTAGTCACTCGAAGGATGCTCGCGCCGGCGCGAGGGAGCCCTCACAACTGACCCTTCACTAGACCCTGAGTCGTCGCTGGATGCAGCACGGGTCACGATCGTCGTCCGGCGTTGGGTCAACCGGGGTCAGTCTTTCCACGCGTTCCACTTTAGCTTGGACGCCTCGCGCCCGCCCGCCGCGTAGTACACCGCCATCCGGATGACGTAGAGGTAGTTCTTGCTCGTCTTGTGCTCTTCCTGGGCGTTGGCCGAGCAGAGTCGTTCGTACAGGTCGTTCGGGTCTTGACCCAAGAGGTCGGCTTGGCAATGCACGTCGATTCGTGCGAAGTCCTGGAGGAATGTCTTCCCAACTCCGGGGATCTCAAGGAGGTCGGACTTCTTTGGCATGGTCGCGAGCTTACATGCCCAATGAGCGAGCCGCCGCGCTCACTTGGAATGGAGTGCGGCGCGGCAGCAGTGCTCTGGGCGGCTAACGGAAAATGATCGACCTTGCGGCCGTGAAGTTTGACGTGGCCATGCCCGCTTCTACGTCGCGGAACCACCCTTGGACGTGCCAGGTGTCACCCGGGAGAACCGCCACGGCACCCGTGGGCTGGGGGAGCGCCGCCAGGTCCAAAGTGACCGAAGCGATTCCGGCGATGTCAGTCGTAAAGAGATCGCTCTGCAGGCGGCCGATGGGGCCGCCAAGGCAGATGAAGCCAGCGCTGCCCGGCGGTTGGAATGGAGTTCCGACATTGCGGGAGACCAAGAGGTACCCGGAGGAAGCCGCTGGCAGATCCATCGCCAGCACGCGAGTGTCGTTGTCTGTGGCGAGGGGGCTGCCCGTGACCAAGAGCTCCGCAGCTTGCCCCGTCGAGTTGAGCTCGCCGTCACAGAGCCCGGAGTCGATGCTGTGGTCGCGCATGCGGAGGAGCGTGACTCGATCCGAGCTAGACGGCTGTGTTACGGCGTAGGCCTTCATGTACATCGGCCCACTGTCCGTGGAGATCGTTGACTGCAACAAGAAGGTGGTGTTCGCGAACGGCTCAGCTATGCCATCTCGATCTACGTCGATGGTGAGCTGGGGAGGAAGGATGGGGTTTCCATCGAGGGAGATCTGATCGAAGGAAGAGTTCGTGCGGTAGCAGAGCGCTGCGCCGGTCTGGTCGATCTCAATCAGGTCGAACGCCTCGAAGACGCGGACCACAGGCCGGCCGTTGCGGATCACCTGGGTGGCGCCGGCTCCGCTCGGCGTCCCATACGATCCGAGGAAGGCGATGTCGCCCGCGTCGTTCACCCGCGGAGTATTGAAGTCGACCCAGATAGATCCCGGATCTGCTCCGATCACTTCTGGTACGAGGGTTCCCTCCCTTGCGACGAAACCAGGCCCCCACTCGTAGGCCGCGCCGTCCATGATGATGAACCATTCTTCGTCCAAGCGCGTCTGTACGCTCGCGCTCCAATGGGCACCGTCTGGGCTAGTGCTGAATGCCCGATAACTCTGGAGGCGCCTAGGGATCCCGGGGAAGAAGTCGAACCCGTCAAGGAGAACCGTGCCGGCGGTCACGTCGGCGACGACGAAACTGGTTCGGTCGAGGCTGGCGCTGTAGGCCTCACCCTCCATGATGAAGTGGCCGTTGGTGCCCAGGTCGAATCGCCTGAGGAAGGTCCAGGTGAGGGGGAGGCTTGCACCCTGGACGGGGTCCCCCTGTCGAAGGATCTCCTGGTTGCCGAGCCGAAGGACCTGAGACTGGTCCAAAGGCGCGCTGGCGTCTCCGTAGAGAAACGCGATCGAGTTTCCGGTGAGCGCCGCATCGTAGGGGATGTCCTCTGCGGGGTCCGTCGGGCCTACCGGTAGCTCGAAGATCTCGACCGGGCCATCGAGCTGGCCATCACGCTGGCCCACGATTCGGTAAGTCGATTCGGAAACGAGGTCGTCGGTGACCATGCGAACGGACGCCGTCCAGCCACCGAGCGGTGTCACGTCGAACGCGAAGATCTCGCGGTAGACCCAGTCGCCGGCAAACCCCATCGGGGTCGGGCAGGGCGTAAAGGGGATCACCAGGGCCTCCGCCTGTCCGTACGGGATCGGCGCGCCGGACTGGGCGGGCATGGCGAGGGAAGCGCTGGGCAAGAGCGCACTAAGGGCCGCTGCTGCGGCGAGAACGAGCGTGGATCGCATACCTATTTTGGGGAAGAGGTGAAGACGCCGTTCACGCGGGAAGGTGGGAACGGCTCTCTCCCATGATAGGCATAGATCGCGATTTTGGGCGCCACGTGCGGAGCGAACATCGAGGGCTGATACCCAACTGAAGCACGACATCGCTGCCCGTGGTTGTTCAGTCGCATTTCTCCTCCCTTCCGATCGGGGTCAATGACGACCCTTCCTACATGGCAGGGCAGCGGTAGCCCCCACGAGCGGTCCGGGACCCAAAAAGTCGGAAACAGCCGGCCACGATGCCCGTATCCTCCTCCGTATTCGGAGTCGCGGGGCCATGAGTTGCTACCGCCCGA
>CALHGQ010000315.1 GCA_938030175.1 uncultured bacterium
GGGCTGGATCCACACGGTTTGGGTCCAGCCCACGCGGCTTAGTCGTCCTCGCTGGATTCCTCGCTGGGTTCCTCGATGGGCGGAGCTTCGCCTGCAGAGAGGGGGATCGATGCACCCGCGTCGCGCAGCGCTTGGATCTCAGGGCTGTCCACCGCGTAGCGCAGGGCTCGGAACAGTGAGTGCCGGAACCTCTCCGTCTCCATGTCCCCTTCAACGGGCTCAAAGGGCTCAAGGTCGTTCTGCCAGTCCCAGACGATCTCGCCCTGCTGCGTGACCTCAAAGACGCGACCCTGCGGGCCGTCGCAGATCAACGTGTTGCCGTTAGGGAGTCGCTGGACCCCTGAGATGAACCGGGCTTCGAACGAATGAACGTCGTCGGCTTGGTAGCTCCACTCGTACTGGGAGGGACCAAAGGGCTGGCCTTCCATCCGTGCGTACCGGCCGTTCTCGTCCCGCGGGGCCCACCACTCGACGATCGAGGACCAGTTGCGGGGCGGCGCGCCGTTGTTGAAGACGAGGAGGTTGCCCTCGCCGATGTAGCCTTCGGGGATCCACTGCACGTTGTGCTGGCCGAGGAACCGGCGCTCGCTCCACTGGCCCATGCCGTAGGCGTACGCGTTGCCGAATCGGTAGAGGAGATCCCCGGCGGGGCCCTTCGCTTCTTCCTCCGTGGTGTTGTGGTCGATGATCCAGATCTCGTCGAACCGGCGGCAGCTGATCGCGATCTGATCGAGGTCCGCGTTGTAGGCCACCGCGTTGAAGTGGGTCCAATCCGCGTCGCGGACCCGATCCCTGCGAGCCTTATCGGCTGCTTCCTTCTCCGCTTTCGCAGCGGCTTCCTCTGGGGTGAGGTCTTCCTCGTCGGGGTCGTCCGCGTCGGCGACCTCTTCTTCCTCTTCCTCTGGACCCTTGTCGGGCTCGGTGTCGTCGCCGCCCGCGTAGCCCGCGGCCTGCATCTGCGCGTCGAGCTCGTCCTTCTCTTCTTTCGTCGGTGGCTTCGGGTCCCGATCGCCGTTGATATCGATGCGGCCCGGGTTCAGCGACGGGTCGCCGTAGCCGGCGAGCTCGCGATCGTAGTTTTGAACGAGGTGATCGCGCGAGTGCCAGGACCAAACGATCTCGCCGCCCTTGGGCCGCGTCGGCTTGACCTCGTAGATCGCCCCCGACCACCACTCCGCGCCCTCGAGGAGCTCGGGATCCCTGCCCGCCGCCAACGCGTCTTCGCGAGTGCCTCTGTCCCACGCGACGAAGAGCACGTTGCCATTCGGCAGCTCCTCGATGTCGTGGTGCTGGAGTCCTTGCTCGTTGTCCCAGAGGAACTCCCACAGGAGCTCGCCGTTCGCCCCGTACTCGAACACGCCGCCGCCGTGGCCGCCCGCGTCTTGGAACGTGGGGTGAGCCTCAACCTCGCGGCAGCGCAGGAGCGTCCCACGGGCCGTGAGGTAGTACGACTCACCGGACTTCTCAGTGCTGTCCCAGTGGTGCACCTCCTTGCCCGTCATGTCGATCAGGTGAGTTCGCTTCGAGCTGAGCGGCGACACAAGCGTGAAGCCGGGCAGGGCTGCGCTGTCCTCTTGGACGGCGCGCCTTGGCGGCAGGACCAGAGCCATGGGCTCCGCACCGGAGGCGCTGCTGCTGGCCGGGGCGTTGGGGGAGCAGCCGCTCAGCCAGCAAAGTGCCAACAAAGCGAGGAGGTGAGAAACTTGAGAGCTCATGGGAACGTGCGGGAGGGGATCAGCGTCGGAGTGTGGCTGCAGGACTCGAGCCCACCGTGGATGGGTTGAAGGTGGCGCGACCCGTATTGAATCCGAAACCTGCGCGGTCGCTGTAGCGCGTGAACTCGACTCCCTGACATTCGCACGCAAGTTTGACCCGGGACAGCCGTCCTCCGCCGCCGCTGCTTCCGCCAGTCCTCGGCCCCCGAGAGGATCCATTCGGTCTGCCGCTGGGCCCGAGGATCGGCGGAAACAGTTGCCGTCCCGTATCGCTCCGATGTCCTCTATCCCCATGAGCCCGATCAGCCTTCGCTGCCTTTGTCCGATGCTTTGGGGGAGGGCCGTGCTGGCGGCTTTGTTGGCCGCTTCGCTGGTGCTCGGGTGTCGCCCTAAGGGGGGCGACGAGAACCAGGGGGCCAAGGCGAAACGGGTGATCCTCGTCGTGTGCGACACGCTCCGGGCCGACCGGCTCGGGTGCTACGGGAACACGCGCGGGACGAGCCCTTGTCTCGATGCCTTCGCCGCGTCCGGCAGCGTCTATGAGAACGCGTACGCCCAGTCCTCGATGACGATGCCCTCGATGGCCGCCCTACTCACCGGGCGTCCGGTCGATGAGATCGGCGTGGGCGGGGGCAATCGCTACCACCTGGCTGAGTCCGTCACGACGCTCGCGGAGGTGGCCCAGCGCTCTGGGCTCGCAACGGGGGCGGTGGTCTCCAACTTCGTGCTGCGCGAACCCAAGCACGACGCGTTGGCGACCCGCGGGATCGCGCAGGGATTCGACCACTACGATGACGAGATGGACTCCAAGGAGGCCAACCGCAGGCTGCGTGAACGCGTGGCACCGGATACGACGGCGGCCGCGCTCCGCTGGGTGGATGAGACCGTGGCCGCAGGCCGCGATGACTTCTTTCTCCTGACCCACTTCATCGATCCCCACGGGCCGTACACGCCGCCGGAGGAGTACGTGGAGCGCTTTGCCCAGGAGCACGCGGACGCAACCTTGTTGTCGTTCGGGGATCGCGAAGTTGGACCCGACGAGATCCCCGCCTACCAAGTCCTTGGGGAGGAGGCGCGGGCCGAGGTCTACGTGGACCGTTATGAAGCGGAAGTGGCCTACGTGGACGAGTGGATCGGCGCCCTCTTGGATGGTCTGTCGGAGCGCGGGCTCCTGGAAGAGGCACTCGTGGTCTTCACTTCCGACCACGGCGAGTCCTTGGGCGAAGAGAGCGCTTGGTTCACCCACGGGTTCAGTCTGCACAGGAGCAACATCCACGTCCCGCTCCTGATTCGCTTCCCGAGCGGCTCGGGCTCCGTGCCGGGAACTCGTGTGGCGACCGCGGTTCAGCATCTCGACGTCAGCGCGACGATCCTCGATGCCCTCGGGACGCGGCTCCAAGGTGACCCGCGGAACAGCCTCTTTGACCCGCTCCCAGGCGGCGACGGACTCGCCATTCAACAGCTCGGCCGCGTTGGCGGCTGGAGGCGCTGGGTCGGCGTGGCAACCGACCGGTGGCACTTCGTCGGCGGCGAGGGGCGCGAGCCACAGCTCTACGATCTAGCGGTCGATCCGGGCGCACGAAAGAACGTCGCGCCCTCGAATGCCGGGGTCGTCGACGATCTAGTCGTGCGCTACGAAGAGATGATCGGAGCCGTCGCGATGCCGAAGGTGGAGGGCCTCATTCGCAAGAAAGAGAAGCGAAGCGTCGAGGAAGGACTCAAGGCCCTCGGCTACGGCGGCGACGAGTAGCGGCAGGACTGCCGCCGCTACTGAATGTGGATCACCACGGCGTTGGTGGTGACTGGCAGAGCGTCCGCGCGCTGCACCAAGGCCTGAACGGTGAGCGTGATCGGTCGGCGCGCGCCTCCCGGAAGATCGAGCACCGTGCCCGGTGCAAAAACCGGTGGGGCCGCACTGACTCCAAAGTAGTCCTCGCGCCCCACCGAGTTGGTGAGGATCGAGGGGCTGCCGCCCACGAAGGGGGCCGGTTGGGAGAGAAGGCCCATGCCGAAGGGCAGGTCGCGCGTCGTGTCGGTGGTCGGCTCGCCAATCCAGGAGTACACGACAGCCCCGGCGCCCGCGGTCGCGCCATGGGGGAGGTCGAGCTCGATGCTCAGCGCCTCGGAGGGGCTGAGCGTCATGCGTCCAAGCGCGTCGCCGCTGCTGCCGTTGACGAGCAAGCTCCGCTCCGGGGCTCCGCTCGCATCCCGCGCGCTGCCCGCCATCGCCAACGCAAAGGGGCTCGTCTGCCAGGCCGCGTTTCGCCCAACCTGCGCGCCGAGGAGCGTGAATGACCCGAGCGGGTTGCCCTGGGTGTCGAACCGGTGGACCGAGCTAGAGGAGAAGTTCGTGACCGTGAGCACGTCATGCTCGTCGATCACGATGCCCTGGGGCTGGGAGACGAGGCCCTGCCCGAAGCTCATCATGAAGTTCCACGTCGCGTCGAACTTTGAGACGAGCCCGCCGCCGTTCGACACGTAGTGGGCGCCGGTTGAGTCCCTTGCGATGGACATGGGGGAGATGAGCGTCGGGTGGTCGACCTCCGCGACGTACTCGCGCGTGGCGCTGAAGAGGTGAACCGAGGCGTTGAAGGCGTCTGTCACGGAGAGGCTGCCGTCGGGTTCCACGGCAACACAGTTCACGGCGCCCATCGCGGCGTTCGTGGTGGTGCTCAGGTGTTGCCAGTCGCTGGTGAACTCAAGGATCGCGCCGGGGAAGAAGTTGGCGACGAGCCAGTTGCCGTTCGCCGCCCGCGAGATGCCCGTGCCGCTCGTGAGGTCTGTGTGCGTGATCTCTTGGATGAGCAGCCCATTCAGGTCGAAGATCTGGATTCGATCCGTCGCCTGGCAGACCACGATCACGTTTCCGAGGTCATCGACAGCGACGCCACGGGGTTGCACCGTGCTGCTCGTTCCGAACGTACGCAGGAGCGTTCCATCCGGCGCCAGTTCGACCACGTTGCTCGAGGAGAATCCCGAGACGTAAAGGAGGCCGGTGTGGCTCGGGGGAAGGGGCGTGTCGCCGACGGCAAAGACGGCGAGGAGTGACGCAGCTGCAATGGACATGTCGCCCAGTATAGGCGTCGTGCCGCATAGGGTCGAGTCCACCCATCGCGCCGTCCCCGAGGGAGGGACTGCCGGGTCAGCGCCCTCTCAGTGGGGGCCTGACGGACGACT
>CALHGQ010000316.1 GCA_938030175.1 uncultured bacterium
CCGAGGCGATCGGCGTCACCACGTTCGATGAGCAGGACGATCCGGGCCTTCTGGAGGTCACCGAAGGCTCCCCGGAGGTCGTCCTCTCCATGGCAGAGCTGAAGGGCAACATTACCCCAAAGAACTACCTGGAGACCTACCACGACGCGGGCGACCTGCGCGAGCAGGCGATGCTCCTCTTCAACACGGGTCAGCTACGCCTCGACGAACGCGCCCAGGTGGAAGAGCACTACTGGCGCGCCTGCAACGCGGTCCTCCGGGAAGCGCGCAGGAGTGACTACGTCCCGGACGACGTGGAGGACCTGGAGAAGGCGCTGGCCGACACGCTCTTCCTGAACATGTCGGTCTTCCAATCGTTGCCCGACGCATGGGCCATCGGGCAGATGTTCCCGGTACTGCCCATCCATCGCCTCGACGAAGAACCGAATCGGCGCACGGTGATCGCGGACCTCACCTGCGACTCCGACGGCAAGATCCAGCGCTTCATCGATCTGCGCGGTACCAAGAACACGCTTGAGGTGCACGAGCAGCGACCCGACGAGGACTACTTCATGGGCTTCTTCCTCGTTGGCGCCTATCAGGAGATCCTCGGCGACATGCACAACCTGTTCGGCGACACGAACGTCGTGCACGTCGATCTCGCCGAGAATGGCGCGCCCAAGCTCGTCCATGTGCTGCGCGGCGACCGCGTCAGCGAAGTGTTGAAGTACGTGGACTACGGCGAAGAAGATCTCCTTCGCCAGCTCCGCGGCCACGTGGAAGAAGCGCTTCAAGCGGGGCGACTGACCTTTGAGGAGTCTGCGCTCTTCTGGCAGCGCTACGAATCAGCCCTCGCGGGCTACACCTACCTTGCCCCGCGGCATGAAATCCAGGCCGGCTCCCATGCCAGCATCGTCCCCCACCCTCCCGCGGCCAACAGGGCCCAGAGCAGTACCTCCCATGTCGAACCAGACAGTCAGTCACGGATCCACCGTTAGCCTCAAGCTCGAAGTCCTCAACGCAGAGGGCATCGTGATCGAAACCAGCGACCCAGAGAACGATCTCAGCGTTGTGATCGGCGACGGTGCGCTCCCGCCCTCAGTAGAGGAAGGACTCGTGGGCGCATCACTCGATAGCGAAGTGAGCATCGAGACCCCCGAAGGCGAGGCATTCGGCGCCTACGACGTCCAGGCTATCGTGACAGTGCCGCGCGAGGACTTTCCCGACGATCTCGACTTAGAGAAAGGACAGGAGATCACAGTGGGCGTCGGCGACCCCGAAGACGAGGACGTCGAAGAAGAGATCGAAGCCGTCGTGGTCGAGGTCAACGAAGAGGCAGTCATCCTAGACGCCAACCACCCGCTTGCCGGAAAGACGGCGACGTTCCGCATGCGCGTGACGTCGATCGACTGAGCAGAGTGTCAGGGCCCGCTGCTAATCGAGATCAGTAGCGGGTTGCTGTAGGCGCCGCCCGCTAACGCCGAGAACGACCGTGGAAGAGATGCTTGAGGAGAGAATCGTCGCCGCGGAAGAGGCAGCCAAGCGCAAGGCGTGGCCGAGGTCGCTAAGGCGTACTTCCCGCAGGCGACTATTTTCGTTCCGCGATGAGCTGTGCCGACGCGGTCCCGGTTGCGGAGATCGTCACTTCGACTGGGTCCGCGCGGTCACTGCTCGGGCGCAAGGCAACTCACCAGATTCCAGGCTCTAACGCGATGATGTTTCTCTAGGTGGTTCCGCCTTCCTTGAGCTGGGTTTCCATGGGGCGATCGGTTCCGCGCAGCAAGACTGAGTACTGGCCAAGCTCGTCGACCCCGAGTGCCTCGCCCGTGCTGCTGTCGAGGCCTCAGAAGAAAGGGGGTCGGAATCGGCTGTCGGTCGATCCCGTCCCCACATGCGCTAACTGGAAATGCGCTGGATAGCCTGAATTCGGAATCGGGTAGTCGTTGGGTCCTCTCCGATGACTGCCTTCAACTCCCAAGAACTGTCATCACTCCTGTCAGTGGTCCCGGCGGTTTTGTAAAGCGTCGCGCCGTAGACGCAGTACTCGACCTCTCGTATGCGCACGTAGCTCACATCGATCGGATCGGCGGAGTCCTTGGACTCTCCGCCCCCAGGCTTTAGCGGTGGGTAGATCGTGAGCTTTCCTCCGGACTCGTCATGGATGACCTGCTCCAGGTTGTCACTAACCGAGTTGAAGAATCCGAAGCTGAATTCGAACTCCTTGACAAGGGTCTTCCAACCCGGCAAGTGCTTCTGAATCTCTGTCTGTTGCGCGAACTCATACGACTTCTGAAGGCTCTCTCCGAGTTCTCCTTGATTACCCCAACTAAGGAAGACCCTGTCGTCGAGAATATCAGGAAGGAGTAGCAAATCCTCTCTCTTCAGTCGCGGCTGTTGAAGCAGGTAGAGAAGTGCCGCAACAAGCGCAAGAATGATGACAATCGGTACTACACGAGAAACTCTCATTGGTTATCGGTGGTTAGTGCTACGGGCACAGCGGAACCCCACTGCGAGGTTGGCCGAATTGACGAGCTTGCCGTCACTCATCGAGAGGGTGACGAGCTGGTTCTGAACGATGTGCGGCGTCTCGAATGATGCACCGCGAATATGGAAGGTGCTGAAGTCTGGAGCGGGCAGCCGCCCCACGCCCGGTTTAGCGATCGACCAACCAACCCGTGGGGTCTCCGTCAGCTCTTTGACGTTGCCAAGCATGTTGTACAACCCTTGGGGGGTGCGGCCTTGTGGAAGATCGAGTACTGGCCGAACGCGTCGGAGGAAATAGGAGGTCGGGCTCTCGTTACCTGGCGAGCTCCGAGGCTTGGTGGCGTCCGCCAGGTTCGCAAAGCTAAAAACCGAACCTGGAGCCAAGGACTTCGCGGTCGTCCAGGGGTATGCCCGCCGCTCTATCCCTCGAGCCGCTAGGTCCCACTCAAAGACAGTCGGGAGCCTCTTCCCAGCCCATTCGGCGTAAGCAACAGCCTCCGCCCAACTGACACCGCTTATGGGGAGATCATCAAATGGTCCCTCTGGAACCCCATCGGCCCCCTCGAGCCGCATGAAGACTTCCCTGAACGGCTCAGCGAGCGAAGGGACCCTCCATTGCTGAGGTCCTGGGTGACCTGTGTCTGCCATGAATCGGCGGAAGTCGCCAATGGAAACCTCGCAGCTGTCTATCCAGAAGCCATCGATCTGCATGGGCTGCACGGGGCGCTCGTCGAGCCCCTCAAGAGTCACCGACGCGGCGCTGATGAGCTGCATGTTTCCTACGATCTCTTCCACCGACCGAAACCGCGGCGTTAGCCGCAGCTCCTGCCCGCGGTGCAACACGAGGCGCGTGAACTCCAACGTGGCCTCCCCCGGACAAGACAGCAGGAACCGGTAGAGGCCACGACCAATCGGTATGCCCTCGTGGCTGACTGCGCCGTGCATCTCTGGCATCGAGATGACTCCGCTTACGGGATCAATCGACTGAATGCTCAGGCGGACGTTTGCTCGGTCGCTCTGCACGAAGACACGTGGGCTGAGATAGCCCTGTGCCGTCCTGGCGTTCTCTTCTTGCGGGCTCAGTCGATCGGCCACCAACAACATCCGATGCGCCTCGTTCAATCGCTCGTCCTGGGTCGATAGATCGCTGGACAGCGAGAGACCTTGAGCTTCGTTACGGAGTTCCTCAGCTCGCAGACGGAGCTGCTCTGCCCGGTCACGACAAGCCCGATGTAGTCCATCGACGCGGTCTCTCAGATCCCCATCGAGTTCCTCACCCGCTAGCCGTAGCGCCGCCT
>CALHGQ010000317.1 GCA_938030175.1 uncultured bacterium
CGCCGCCGTGGCGGGCATGGAGTCCAACTTCCAGCTCTGGCACCGCGACACGAGTGGCACGGGGCTGACGTCGAACTACACCAACGGCTACTCCGTCGTCTGGACGAACTAGCGAATCCGAGAGCCTAGCTCGGCCGCCGCTCAGCGACCGAGCTCTGCCTTCTCAAGCACCTTCAGCCTGTCGCGTAGCTGGGTGGCCTCCTCGAAGCGCAGCTCATTGGCCGCCAGGAGCATGTCGGCCCGTGTCCGATGGATTTCCCCTCGCAGACGCGCGATGGGCCACGTGCGCGGATCGTCCTCGGCCTCGGTCGCCACGCCGGGGTCAGGAATCTCCGGCGTCCCCACGTAGTCCATCTCGTACATGGCCTCGATGCCGTCCCGGATGGGCTTGATGATGGTCTTCGGCTCGATGCCGCGCTCAGCGTTGTACTCGATCTGGACCGCGCGACGCCGCTCGACCTCGTCCATGGCCGCCTGCATCGATGCGGTGACCTTCTCCCCGTAGAAAATGACCCGCCCCTCAGCGTTCCGGGCCGCGCGTCCGCACGTCTGAACGAGGCTCGTTTCGTTCCGCAGAAAGCCCTCTTTGTCGGCGTCCAGGATCGCGACGAGCGCCACCTCGGGCAGGTCGAGGCCTTCGCGCAGCAGGTTGATGCCGATCAGCACGTCAAACTCACCGAGGCGCAGATCGCGCAGGATCGCCGAGCGCTCGAGCGCGTCGATCTCCGAGTGCAGGTACTTCACCTTGAGCCCTATGTCCGCGTAGTAGTTCGTGAGGTCCTCGCTCATGCGCTTGGTGAGGGTCGTCACCAGCACACGGAAGCCCGCCTCGATCGTCTTGCGAACTTCGGCGAGAAGGTCGTCTACCTGGGTCCGGGCTGGGCGCACTTCAATCTGAGGATCCAAGAGTCCCGTCGGCCGAACGATCTGCTCCACCATGTGATCTGCGGCGACCTTTTTCTCGTACTTCGAAGGCGTCGCCGAGACGTACACGCGCTGCTTCACGAGCGCGTCGAACTCCTCCCACTTGAGCGGGCGGTTGTCGAGCGCGCTCGGCAACCGGAAGCCATGCTCCACCAGCGTTTCCTTGCGCGAACGATCCCCTTTGAACATGGCGCCCACCTGGGGCACCGACACGTGACTCTCGTCGATATAGATCACGAAGTCATCGGGAAAGTAGTGCAGCAGGGTGAACGGCGGCTGCCCTTCACTGCGACCGTCCATGAAGCGGCTGTAGTTCTCGATGCCGTTGCAAACGCCGACGGTGCGCAGCAGCTCCAGGTCGTGCCGCGTGCGCTGCTCGAGTCGCTGAGCCTCCAGCAGCTTATTCTGCCCCTTGAGCGTCTCTAGGCGCAGCTTCAGCTCCTCTTCGATCTTCGGGATGGCCGTGTTGAGCCGATCCTGCGGCGCGACGTAGTGGTTCTGGGGATAGATCGTCACCGCTTTCTCGTCCCCGAGGATCTCGCCGACCAGCGGATTGACCCGCGTGATGTTCTCGACTTCGTCCCCAAAGAACTCGACGCGGATCACCTCGTCGTCCTCGTAGGAGGGAAAGATCTCGACGACGTCGCCCCGGACACGGAAGGTGCCGCGTCGAAAGTCGAGGTTGTTGCGCGCGTACTGCATCTGGGTCAGCTGACGCAGCAGGTCGTCCCGCTCGACCTCTTGCCCGACCGTCAAGTTGACGGCCATGCGGCTGTAGTTCGAGGGGCTGCCGAGACCGTAGATGCAGCTGACCGATGCGACCAGGATCACATCCTTGCGATCGAGCAAGGAGCGCGTCGCCGAGTTCCGCAGCCGCTCGATGTTCTCGTTCCGACTCGCATCCTTCTCGATGAACGTGTCCGTCGAAGCGACGTACGCCTCGGGCTGGTAGTAGTCGTAGTAGCTGACGAAGTACTCGACGGCATTGTTCGGAAACAGTTCCTTGAACTCTGAGTACAGCTGGGCCGCCAGCGTCTTATTCGGCGACAGCACCAGGGCAGGACGCCCCGACCGGGCGATCGTGGAGGCCATCGTGAAGGTTTTCCCGCTACCCGTAATCCCCAGGAGGCACTGGTGGGCCTCGCCGGCCGCGAGGCCGTCGACGAGCTTCTGGATGGCTTGGGGCTGGTGCCCCATGGGCTCGAAGGGACACGACAGCTGGAACTCGGTCTGACTCATGGGGCGACATCTTCCCCCCTTGGGCCCCGAGACGCGATCACCCGCGCCTGAGAAGTTGCGGGAGACCCCTTAGGGCGCTACGTTTCACGGCCCCACCACCCCGCGGGTCAAGCCTCATACCGAGCCACTCCTAATCCCCGGGGCCCGGCCCCCCCCACCGACGCGGCCTTCATTGGCCCGACCCTTCATGATCATCAAGTGCACCTCCTGCGGCAGCCAGGCCAAGATCCCGGACAGCAAGGAGGGAGCCAAGGTCAAGTGCCCTTCGTGCGCCCACGTCTACGTGGCTCGGCCCGCAGGGGCCCGCGGCGCCAAGCGCGGCGAGGACCACACGTCGAAGTACATCATGGCTGGCGGCATCGCGGTGGGCGTGTTCGTCATCGCGATCATGGCCAACCGGGGCAGCTCGGAGGCCGCGGTCGTCGAGCCCGAGACCGAAGAAGTCGTCAAGAAGGAAGTCCCGGTCTACATCGACCCCATCAGCTGGGAAGGACCGGCCGCGACCTTCGCCCGTGGACTGCACCAGGCGGCCTACGCCGCGAATGAGGTGAAGCTCAGCACGACGATCGACCTCGAGGCAGCCTACGGCTACGTCCCCATCGCTGACGTGGCGGGTGACGTGCTGGCTCCGAAGCCCAAGGGCGTCGAAATGGGCGGCGGCGAGGAAGAGCCTTCCGAGGAGGCCCCCGAAGAAGAAGCAGCCGAGGTCGAGCGCCCAGCTTGGGGCACCCTCGACGAAGCGGCCCGCCTGACCTTCCAGGACGAGCTCATGGCCACCGTCACCGCTAACCTGGACGACGAAGGCCCGGTCCGCGACTGGGAGCCATTCGACGGCAGCGTCGTCTTCAGCGAAGGCCCGATCGCCGTAGTCCGTCTCAAGGTCGTGTGCCGCGAAGCCGGCGAGGACCTCGCCGACCGCTGGACCCAGTGGACGCTCAAGAACCCGGCGGGCATCGACGGCCCGGCCGACCAATGGAAGTGGGTTCACGTCGAGCGCTGGGTGACCGCTGAAGAGGCTGCCATCAGCCGCCGCGGACGCCGCGTCAAGGCCGAGAAGAAGATCCTCTCGGACGGCTCGAAGGTCTACGAATCCACCATCCGCGCGATCCCCTTCGACGACGACGTGCCCGCCGAGCGTGCGGCCCAGCTGACGAAGCTCGTCGACGACCTCGTCGGTGACATCGATGCTCGGCCAAGCGTCCGCAACGGAATCACGGAGGAGCTCCTTTTGGCGGGCAGGCCCGCCATCGCGCCGCTCCTCACCAAGATGGCATCGGTCGTCGAGACCATGTCGTCGAACGATGACGAAAACCTGGAGGACCGCATCCGGCTGAACTTCCTCCATGAGGTCCTCTCCGACATCACGGGCTACCGCACGACCTTCGCCGTGGCCACCCAGATGGGTGAGAGCCAGGAGCGCATCGAGTCCGGGATCAAGCAGTGGTACGGCTGGTACGACCGCAAGTACAAGCGCTTCAAGGCGGACGCGGACGATGAGATCGTCTCGGACCCGCTTCTGGACGATCCCGACTTCAAGCCCGAGACCCCTGAAGAAGCCCGCGAGTACAACAGGGCACTCGCGGAGCGTGAGGCCGAGCTCAAGAAAAAGGCCGACGGCAACTGACCCCCCGTCGACGCCACAAGATCACAAGACCCCGAGCGGCACCTGCGCGCTCATCCACCACTTCCGTCCGGCAGCCGGGCGACCCCAGTTCCATGAGCGACAACAAGCCGAAACCCATCCCGCGCAAGACACCAGGCGGATCTTCCTCCGGCAAGAAGTCCGGCATGACCATGCGCGAGCAAATCGCCGCACGCAAGAAGGCAGAGGCGGCAGCCCAGGCCGCCGGCGGCGCGAAGGCGCCCGCGTCGAAGCCCAAGGCTGCGCCCAAAGCCGCGGCCAAACCTGCCGCGAAAGCTGCTCCCAAGAAGGCGTCGCCCCTCAAGCGCGCCGCGGCTGCTCCCGCCAAGGCAGCGGCATCGGCCGAGAAGACAGTCGAGAAGGCCGCTGAGAAAGTAGGCTCCGCGAAGCGCGAGCCCCGGGCAGGCGCATCGTCGCGTCCGTCGCGCAGCAGCGCGCGCTCCGGTTCGAAGCGGGGCGCCGCAGCCAAAGGCCGCCGCGGTGCGGCAGCCGAGGAGGGTGACGACAACGGCGGCACGACCCGCGGTCGCCGCAGCCGTCCCGAGCCCAAGAAGAAGTCTCCGATCCCGGTGATCGCCGCGGGCGCTTTGCTGCTCGGTGGCGCGGGCGCCTACTTCGGCGGGCTGTTCGACAGCAAGACCGCCGAGGCGGCCGAGACCGATGGAGCCGACACTGCCGCCGCAAGCACGGACGTCGACACCGCCAGCCTCGCTGGTGATGTCACCGCCGACGGCGCCCCCACGGCCGACGGCGGCGACGCGACCACGGACGACGCAGCACCCGCTCCTGCCGAGGCCGCCCCAGAGGCAACCCCGGCGGCACCTGAAGAAGACGCAGACTCAGCAGCGGCCAAGAAGGCCGCCAAAGAGGAAGCCGAGGCAAAGAAGGCCGCCGAGAAGGCAGCCCTCCTCGACCTTTCGGTCCTCGAGCCCTTCGGCAAGCCGCCGGAAGCCACCGACGAGGAGTGGGCCATGCTCACTGAGAAAGCCGCTGAGTACTTCGACCCGTTCTCCGGCGCCGCCGGTGGGCGCGCTGAGAAGAAGCTCATCGAGGCGGGCAAGAACGCATGGCCTGCGATCCTCAACGAACTCATCAAGCTGGACCCCGAAGACTCCGAGCAGAATCGCATGGGCTTCCGTGCAACGCTTGCCATGAGCAAGGCACGGGGCAGCGATACGACGGCTGGCTTCGACTGGCGCACGGCCCAGAACAGCGCGACCGGCGAAATGAAGGTGGTTGACCTGTACTACAACAAGCGCCTCATCAAGGTCCTCCACGAAGGCTGGGCCAAGGTCTTGGAGGACCCAGAGCACTGGGCGAAGTACGACAAGACCGAGGTCTCGAAGGAGGCCGCCGAGAAAGCAGCCAAGAAGGCCGCCGAGGCCGCTAAGGAAGCGGGCGAGTTCGACGACGTGGAACTCCCTGATATCGACTGACCAGGAGAGCGGACATTGGCAAAGCGCGGGGCGCCATCGAGTGATCGACGGCGCCCCGCGCTGCATAGAGAAAGACTGCGCGACGCAGCGCTATCGAACGAGCGCCGGCGGAGAGACCTCGCCGCCCTCAAGCCCGCCTGAGCCTCCACGCCTCGGATCGCTGTAGGCCTCGATGCGGCCGTCGCGGTGAACTCGAACCGCCTGCACGGAGCCGAAGACTCTCTCGTCCGCCGGCAGCATCGGCTGGCCATGGATCTCTTCAAGCCAGCGCAATAGGGTCGCATCCCAACCCTGCTCGACCCGCGTCTCCATCGGACGCCACTGCTGGTGAATCCGTGGCGCGCGAACGGCCTCCACGAGCGACTGCTCGTACACGAGCACTCGCAGCAGCACTTGGATGACGGCCGTGATGATGCGAGGCCCGCCGGGGCTCCCGAGCACAACCTCGACGGCCCCGGCGTCGTTCCGCACGATGACCGGACACATCGAAGACAGCGGTCGGAGCCCAGGGTTGAGCTGGTTCGCCTGTGCGCCCACGAGGCCGTAAGCGTTGGGGGTGCCCGCCTGGATCGAGAAGTCATCCAGTTCGTTGTTGAGGAGGAAGCCCGCGCCGTCCACGTAGATCCCGCTGCCAAACGAACCATTCAGGGTCGTCGTCAGCGATACGGCGTTGCCGTCGCGATCGACCACAGAGAGGTGAGTCGTTTCATCGGAGCCATCCGGGATGCTGGGGGCCCACGCTCCCACCGCGGTGTCCGCCCGCCCTCCGATGGAGACGCGGCGCTCAGCCACCCAGCGCGGATCCAAGAGCTGACCCACCGACACCGTCATCTGGTCCGGATCGCCAAGGTGGGCCGCGCGGTCTGCAAACGCGCGCCGCATGGCCTCAATCCACCAGTGCACGCCCCGGGCGCTGAGGCCCGCAGGCGCAGGAGTCTCCGCGAAGGCGGAGTCGCCCCCACGGACATGGCCCAGCCGGCCGGTGCTCGGGGCAGGATCCAGCCCGAGCTCGATGCGCTCCAATGTATCGAGCCGTTCGGCGTCGAGGGGCAGACCGTCGAGCATCCCAAGCACCTGCAGGAGCGCCACGCCGCCAGAGCTTGGTGGGCCCATGCCTATGACCTGGTAACCGCGGAAGGAACCGACGAGGGGCTTGCGCCAGTGGGTCTTGTACCCACGGAGATCATCCGCCGAGAGCAGAGCGCTGCCGGCGACGCGGCCGACGCGCTCGTCGGCATCCGCAAGATCCGCGAGGATCGCGCGGGACACGGCCCCTTTGTAGAAGCCCTCGGGCCCAGACGCGGCGTAGATGCGAAGGGTCTTCGCCAGCGCCGGCTGAACCAGCCGATCACCAGCCTTGAGCGCTTCCCCGTTGGGATAAAAGAGCGCCGCGCCACCGGGGTCAGCGCGCAGCAACACCGCAATGTCCGAGCGCTTCAGCGTCGCCGCAAGCCACGGGTCCACGGTGAAGCCGTCCTCGGCCAACCGAATCGCGCTCTCACACAGCCGTGCGAAGCTGAGGCGCTTGGAGCCGTGTTTGCGATAGAGCTCGAAGAGTCCCAGGGGCGACCCCGGCACCCCCACCGCCAGCGGCGTCGCAAGGGATCGCGAGCGCACCACGTCCCCGTCCTGATCGAGGTAGAGCTCGGCGGTGTAGGCCGCGGGAGCCATCTCACGGAAGTCAAGGGACTCGGGAAGCTCGCCCGGGGAGGACCACAGCGCGAACCCGCCGCCGCCGAGGTTGCCGGCCTGGGGATAGACCACGGCTAGGGCAAGGGCAGTGGCCACAGCCGCGTCCGCGGCGTTCCCTCCGGCTTCGAGGGCGATGAGCCCAGCCTTCGTCGCGAGTGGGTGTTCGGACACGACCGCACCCTGCTCGGGCAGGAGGACGGCACTACTCTTGCCGAACGGATCCACGGCCGAGCAACTCGCAGCCAGAGAACAGGCCGCCAGCCCCGCCCACAGCCACGGCTTGGCGCTCCAGGCGCTCAAAGCTGGGGCGGCTCCTCGCCGTCCATGAGCTCTTTGACCTCCACCCCACGCTCGGAGAGGTAGGCCACGGAATCAGCAATCTCCGTCTCGCCGCCTTCGATCTCGACCACCACGTGGGCCGCGGTGGCAGAGATGGTGGCGCCACGGATGTTAGGCACGACCCCGAACTTGACCCCAAGCGTGTGGGAGATCAAAGGCTCGGAGATCAGCGCTTGGGGGAACTTGCAGAAGAACTGGCGCGAAGACATGAGGGGGCCCGAATCGGGTGGAGAGCGCGTCAGGAATGAGCCGACGACCGTTTGGCAAGGAGGAGGAGACGGAGGCAGAGGCCCAGAGATCCCAACACAATCAGGGGGGTAGCCGCAACTACGGGGCGGTAAGGCACACGCAGCATGGGAGGAATCCTGTCCGTTCCTACCGGCTCATAGACCGTTTCGCTGCGCATCCAGTCGAAACCTGCGATCTCCATCACAAACGAGCGCGGGGAGACGTCGAGAAGACGCGCGGCCACCTCCGGTGACCAGGGCGGAGTTTCCATGAAAAGACCCCAGGCAGCCGCTGCGCCGTCAAGGACCCAGGCGAGGACCAGTAGCGCTGCGGCCCGTGCCAGCCCCACGGGGAGGCGCCCGGGGGACGCTGGGACGCATGCCATGCCTAGGACGCCAAGCGCCGTCATGCCGAGGCAGCGCTGGAGATCCTCCACCCCTGACGACGCAAATGCAGCCCACGTAGTCACCAGTAGCCCCACCAGCAACGCAGGCACCCGCAGCGCGAGGCGGGGCACCCAGCGATGAACGAGAGCGGCGATCATCGCCCCGAGTCCAAGGGCTAGGGTCGCCCAAACGGCCAGGGACGGGACAGCGCCCGACGCGGAAACCAGCCCGCTGTTCTCGACTGTCACTGCGACGACCATCGCGACCAGCGTATAACTTCCGGCATGGCTGCCCCATCCTATCCCGCTCCAAGTCTGGCTCTGGTCGCCCTGGACCCCCATGGATCGGCTGGGCGCCGGCGTTTCCCCTGGGCGCTCATGCTGGCTGCCCTCGCAGGTTGCGCGGGCTCCCCCTCGTCCTCCGAATCACTGGGTGCCGAATCACTGGGTGGAGGGCAGGACTCACCGGCAGGCGTGGTCAACGCCGCCGCGCAGCATCTACCGGAGTCCGTGAGTGACCCGCTGCACCGGAGTTTCTCCGTGGGGCTCAGCCCGAACGGCGACTCCCTCGTCAGCGGCATCATCTGCGACGAAAGCACGTTCAACGAGGCGCTTCCATCGTGGAGTGTGACGTCGGACCAGCCGTTCAGCGTCGAGATACGAGTGCGTCGGCCGGAGCCCGGTGCCGAGGGGATCTGGTCCCCCTGGCTGCGGATCGGCGACTGGGGCACCCCTACCCGGGCCGAGGGGACGCCCACCCAGTTCAGCAACGGCAAGGTCGCCGTCGATGTCCTGCAGCTTTTGGTTCCCCACGACGCCGCCCAGCTCAGCTTCACCAGCGTCGGCGGAACACTCGACCCAGAGACAGTCGCCGCCAGCATCGTCCTGTCCGACACGACGGGACTGGACGCGGCGCTCCGCGCGGCCAGCGAGGAAGCGTGGCCGGGGAATTCGCTCTTGAAAGTGGCGCCGCGTTCCCAGCGTGCTGTCGGCGACGACATCGGCGGACGGATCTGCAGCCCGACATCCGTCTCGATGGTGGCGGCCTACCACGGCGCGAACATCCCGACCCGCGAGATGGCGGAGTCGCTGCTCGACCCCCACTACGATATCTACGGCAACTGGAACCGCGCGGTCCAAGGCCCAGCCGCCCTCGGCGTGCCCGGTCGTCTGGTTCGAGTTTCCTCCTGGGCGAGCGTTGCCGGCTACCTCGATCGAGGCCTGCCGGTCGTCGCGAGCATCAAGGCCAAGGAGGGTGAGCTGGCTGGCGCCCCCTACAAGAAGACGGCCGGGCATCTTCTCGTGGTCACCGGCCTCGGGCCCGCTGGCGCCGTGCACGTGAACGACCCCGCGGCGCGACTCGCGCTGGATGTCCCACGTGTCTACCAGCGCGCCGACATGGAGCGCGTGTGGTTTGCGAACGGTGGCGTCGGGTACGTGTTCGGTCCGAAGATCCCGGAGCAGGCCCAGTGAAACGCTCGCGCCCGGCCCTCGAAAGCACCAGCGCCACGACCGTGCGCCAGGATGGCATCGAGCTGCTCGCCTTCCACGGCTGCGGCTACCTCGGCCTCGCCCACGACGACCGGGTGCAAGCGGCCGCCAAGGAAGCGATCGACACCTACGGGGTGTCGGGCCTCGCCTCGCGCGGGACCTCCGGCAACTTGGACCTGCATGAGCGCCTGGAGGTTCGCCTCGCCGAGTTCCTCGGGGTCGAAGCAGCGTTGGTCCTGAGTGACGGCTACCTCGCCGACCTCGCGTTGGTTACGGCGCTCAAGACCGCCGCCGGCGTGGCGCTACTCGATTCCGCGGCGCACCCGAGCCTGAAGGACGCCGCGCGTGTCGCAGAGATCCAGAGCTTCGACTACGGCAAAGGCGACGTGACCCACGCAACGGCATTGCTCGATCGATTTAAGGACAGCTCCCCCATCGTGCTGACGGACGGCATCTTCGCGATGGAGGGGCGCCTCGCCCCCGTCAACGAGCTCCTGCGCTACCTACCGTCCGGCGGCCTGCTCGTCGTGGACGACTGCCACGGCACCGGCGTCCTCGGCGCCACGGGTCGCGGCACCGCCGAGCTCTTTGGACTCGAAGATGAGCGCCTGATCCTGACGGGATCCCTGGCGAAGGCCCTGGGCTCCGCGGGCGGCTTCATCGCGGGGAGCGCGCAGCACGTGGCCAGCGTTCGCAGGCACGCGCCAAGCTTTGTCGGCACGACGGCGCTCTCGCCCCCCCTCGCGGCGGCGGCCCTCGCCAGCCTTGAGATCCTCGACACCGAGCCGGATCGCCTGACGCGACTGCGCGCTAACACGGGCCAGCTGCACCGATCGGCCCGCCGCATTGGCGCCGCCGTGGAAGCGGGCACCTTCTTCCCGGTGCTCATCCTGCAGTTCGATACGGCACAGGAAGCCGAGCGCGTCAGCGCAGCCCTCCACGTGGCAGGCATCTTTGCGCCAGCGATTCAGTACCCGCACGCCACACAGAAGGGGACCGTGCGTATTGCGGTCAACAGTGAGCACACCGCCGCTGAAATTCGGCGCCTCGAAGAGACCCTCGAGGAGCATCTCGGCTGAGCGGCCTTTGGGCGACACACCGTCTGGCAACGCCTACCGGGGCACCGCTCCTCAATGGATCGCGCCGCTTGAACGGCGCGCCATCTGGGCGCCCCGGAGCTAGGGCACCGTGTCGAACGCAGCGCCCATCGACATCGTGTAGCGCGCGTTGACGTCCGTGCCAGCCGCCACGTGCTTGGCGCCGGCGCCGTCCAGCCAGACAAAACCGTCCACTCCGAGCGGTCCGAAGTAGCCCATCCCTTGCAAGCGTTTGATGACCGCATCGAGCGCGCGACGGAGTTCCGGCACGGCCTGTTCACGGCGCGTGGCGCTCGACCACGCCGCTCCGCGCACGACCTGGTCGACGTGGTGCCCAAGCTCGACCTCGCCGCTGCGATGCAGGAATGCGTGGCCTGAGAACTCCCCGTCGATGTCCACCAGGGGCATGACGTGGAGCGGCCCTAGGCGCAACGCACGATTCACCCAGGTCGCTACGTCGTCGGACCAGACCTCTACGATCAATCGCCCCTGGCCCGCCGCGCTCAAGGATCGGCGCAGAAGCCAAGCGGGCTTACGGCCCGAGTGACGCGCGGGAGCCGCTCGCGCGACCGCACGCTCCACCTCCACCGATGTTTCCGCCACCACGGCGCCGAGCGAACCCAAGGGGTGCAGATCCGCAAAGGTCTCCCGCGCGTTGGCCGCCTTCAGGACGGCGAGGCCAGGCGTCGGCGGGAGATGCTGCACGCCCTCGTCGGTGAGACGGGCCAGGGCCCCCGGTGTTGGGCACCACGCCACGCCGACCGCGTGAGGATCCGTGGGCGACTCCCCCAAGACGCGGTCACGGCCCCCCATCCAGCTGGGGGCAACGATGTCGCGGGGCGTCGGGCCGGGGGCCCCAGCGAGCTCGGCCTCGGCTTCAAAGTTGAGCAGCCAGAGGCGCGAGCCCGTCATGCCTTGCGCTCCGGAGCGGCGCCCGTCCCGCTGCGCATCGGACGATCGGGATCCACGAACGCTTCCAGCTGATCAAGGAACTCTTCCGACAGGCCCGCGCGGGAGCGACGGGCGCGGTCGAGGGGCTTGCCGCGCAGGACCTCGGGCGTCAGCGGCGGCGGCAGCTCGGCGCGCCAGCGCTCGAAGTCCGGGCTTGATCCCCGATCCCCCTGCGTCCACTCGGAGAACCAGCGCGCCGCGAAGCGAACGTGACTCACCTCTTCCTGGCCGACCTGGGCCACCATCTCCGAAGAGCGGGCGTCGCCAGCCTTCGCCAGCAGCGCTTCGAAGCGGCCAGCGTGCTCCAGGTTGCCGCCCTCAAAGCCGAGCCCCATCAGGGCGACGTACTGCAGTGGCGTCTCGGCGCCGAGGGTGCGCGTCCAGAACCAATCCCGCACGGGGAAGTCCCCGTAGCTCGAGCCCAGCTCCGCCACGCGCTGGGCGTACATCGCGGCATGGCGCACTTCGTCGTCCAGGATCCGCAGGAGGCCCGAGCGGAACTCTGGCTCCGCGGCAGGGAAGGCCAGGTAGGCCCAGGCGCAGAGCTCAGCCGCTTGAATCTCGTGGTGCAGAAAGACGTGCAGCAACTTGGCGACCGCGGAGGCTTCGACGAGTGCTCCGGGCTTCGGGATCTTCTCAGCACGCTCGATCACGCGCAGGCCCTGCGCACGCCCGGGGCCCGGAAGTCGCAGCGCCTCTTCTGGGCCTGGCTCGATGGACGACTCGGCCGGACGGGAAGAGGGGGCGAGCTTCTCTTCGATATGTTCGGCGAGGATGTAAGCGCGGCACCATTCGGAGGCAGTCCGCGCCTCTGACGTGGACGCCGTCGCGCCAGCGGCGGGGATCTCGGAGTCCATCACCGGGTTCCGAGGGTGACGTTTGCGCCGTACGTTTCCCTGAAGAACGTGGCCACGCGCTCGACCTGGTCCCCTTGGACGGTGATGCATCCGTCCCCTGCGCGCGCGCCCGCGCCAAGGGCCTTGCGGAGGGCCTTGGCCAGCTGATCTAAATCGTGGCCTGGGGCCCAGTCCGTTCGGCTGAGATCCGCGACGGTCACCGTCTTCCCGCCGTGCCCTTTGCGCTCATGGCGCACGATGACCGTTCCGCCCGACGGCTTGGGTGGTGCCGGCGCGGCGCCGGAAGAGGCCTCTGACGAGGGCCCTGAAGAGGGCTCTGCCGAGGGCGCTGAAGAAGAGGACGACCCCTCAGGTCCATGCCCCAGCTCGGGTGCGGACGTTGCTGGACCCAGAGTCCCGCGCAAGCTCGCGAACGGACTATGGGTCAGTCCCGAACCACTCGACCCTGCCGCCGAGCCCCCATTTCCCGCCGGGTCTTGCCCGCCAAGCTGGATGCGCTTCGTCTTCTTCTTGCCCATGTCGCCGTACACGCCGCCTTCGGCCTTGCTTGGCCGGATCTTAGGTCGGCGCCCGCACAGACGGTGCTTCCCGTTCCCATTTCGCTGAGTCCACGTGGGGTCGCCGCGAACCGGACCGAGGGCCCTTGGACCCGTTTTGGACTTCTTTTACGCCCTAGCCCTGCAATCCTTTCCGAGCTGTGCCTCAACTGAAGACACCCTCACGGCGCCGTGATCGAATCTCGGCACCTGACCGGCGCGATCGCCTCGCACGGGTCATATTTTGACGTCGAACGCTTCAACCCGACATCCACCGCTATGCCCACTCCGATCCGCTCAATGGCCCGCAACGCCCACTCTCCCATCCGCCGCTGGTCCGTGGCGGTCGCCCTCGCATCCGTCGCGATGTCGTCGGTCCAGGCCCTCCAAAACGAGGTTTGGCTGGACGACAACGGCATCGTTGCCATCGAGTTCGAGTCCGCCGATCTGACGGGGGCCTGGACGGTTTCGACCGCGACGCCGGGCTTTACCGGCGACAGCTACATCCGCTGGGATGGACCGGACCTCTTCAACTCACCTGGCGCCCAGGGACTCTTCAGCTTCGACTTCGAAGTAGAGACCGGGGGCGAGTGGTTCCTCAACCTCCGCAACCGCCACGAAAACCCGGACCCAACCGAGGAGAACGACGTCTGGATCCGCATGGACAACGACCCGTGGATCAAGGTCTTCTCCAACTTCCCGAGCAGCGTCGGGAACTGGACCTGGGAGGCACGATTCGACGAAGGGAGCCAGCCCGCTGCCAGCTACATGCTGACGCCCGGCGTTCACACGATTGAGTTCTCAGGTCGGTCGAACGGATTCAAGATGGATCGCTTCCACCTCTTCCAGACGGGCGCGTCGGGTGCCTTTAGCACCAACACCCCCGAGTCCGACCGCCGCTTCGGCGAGCCGTACTGCGTCGCCGCGAACAACAGCACCGGCGGCTTCTCTGAGACCTTGGCGCTCGGCACGCCGGAAGTCACGGCGAACGACATCACGTTGACCACCTCGGGCCTCCCGAACAACGTTCTCGGCTACTACGTGGTCTCACCCTTCGAAGCCTACGTCGTGGGCGTCGGGGGCAGCGACGGCAACCTCTGCGTTGGAAACAGCACCGGGCGCTATGCCGGCAACATCCTGAGCAGCGGAACCGCTGGCGAGGTCGACCTCCAAATCGACGTCAGCTCGATCCCCCAGCCCAACGGTGCCGTTGTCGGCGTCGCCGGTGAAACCTGGCGTTTCCAGCTTTGGCACAGGGACACGAACGGCGCTGGCGCCACCTCTAACTTCAGCCGTGGCCTCCGCGTCACGCTCGAATAGGGACGAAAGACCCTTCCCCCACGGGAACAAGACCCGAGGTTGAGAAAGAGCGGCCCCCTGTGAATAGGGGGCCGCTTCTTTCGTACGCTGTGACTCTGCCTCCCATGAACGATGTCACCCGCCTTCTCAACGCCCTCCGCAAGGGGGAAGACGACGCCAGCGACGAGTTGATCGAAGCGGTCTATGGTGAGCTTCGGCGGCTGGCGGCCTCCAAGATCGCCCGGGAGCGGGGCCAGACCCTGCAGGCCACCGCCCTCGTCCACGAGGCCTGGATGCGGATCACGAGCCAGGATGAGGACGGCGAGCACGTTCTCGACTTCCAAAACCGCTCTCACTTCCTCGGAGCCGCGGCCGAGGCCATGCGCCGCATTCTGATTGAGCGCGCGAGGCGCAGGCGCAGCCTCCGGCACGGGGGCGCCTTTGGTCGGGCGGAGATTGAACCCGACCAGCTAGTCGCCCTGCCTGAATCGGTGGACGTGCTCGAGCTCGATGAGGCACTCGGTCGCCTGCGGGAAATCTCCGCCGAGCGGGCCAAGCTCGTCGAGCTGAGGTTCTTTGGGGGCCTGTCCATCGTGGAGGCCGCCGACGTGCTCGGGGTTTCCAGGGCAACGGCGGACCGTTCGTGGGCCTTCGCCAAGGCTTGGCTCTTCAAGGAGCTCCGCGCGAACGCGCCCGACCGCGAATCAGCCCAGGACAAATCAAGCCAAGAGGGCGACTCACAGGCCCCTTCTAACGAGGCGGCTAAGTAGGGCCGCGCGCCCTCGGTAGACATCACCTTGTCGGAATCGAAGGAGAAAAACCAGGGGAGCAAGTACCCCGTCAAGGCCATCGAGGCGCTCTTCGCTGGCGCCCTCGAGCGTCCTGCTGGCAACCCTCGTGAGCAGTGGCTCCGCCATGCCGCCGGCGGCGATGAAAGCCTTCTAGCCGAGGTCAACGAACTCCTCGCGGCACACACCACCTCCGGTGCCTTTCTTGAGAAGAGCGCGCTGGTCGGGATCAACGAGCCGCTCGTCCCGGGCAACGAAGCGCTCATCGATGCACAGATCGGCACGCACCTAGGCCCCTACGAGCTCGTCGAGCTACTGGGCGAGGGCGGCTTTGGCTCGGTCTTTCGGGCCAAGCAAACCGAGCCCGTTCGCCGCGAAGTGGCGTTGAAGGTCATCAAGCTCGGCATGGACACCCGCCAGGTCATCGCCCGTTTCGAAGCGGAGCGGCAGGCCCTCGCGGTCCTCGACCACCCCTCCATCGCGCGGGTGCTAGACGCGGGTGCCACGGAGTCCGGTCGCCCGTACTTCGTGATGGACTTGGCGTCCGGCCGCGACCTGACGCTCTTCTGCGACGACGAGCGGCTCACCATCCGCCAACGCTGCGAGGTCTTCGTCGAGCTCTGCCAGGCGGTGCAGCACGCCCACCAGCGCGGCATCATCCACCGGGACCTGAAGCCCTCCAACGTGCTCGCATCGCTCCAAGAAGGAAAGCCGTTCCCCAAGGTCATCGACTTCGGCATCGCTAAGGCCACGGGAGAGGAGGTCGCGGACGCCTCCATGTTCACAGAGCTTGGGCAGATCATCGGTACGCCGATCTACATGAGCCCAGAGCAGGCCACGGGCAGCGCGGACATCGACATCCGCGCCGACGTCTACTCCCTCGGTGTGATTCTCTACGAGCTGCTAGCGGGCGTCACGCCGCTCTCGACGGACGACCTGAGGGCGAGTTCCCACGACCTGGCTGCGTTCCTGCGCGACTTCGAAGCGGCGCCGCCCTCCCAGCGCATCAGCACGCTCGGCGACAAGCTGCAGGAGGTCTCCGCCGCCCGTGGAGTGTCTTCGGCAGAGCTCCGGTCCGCGGTTCGTGGCGACCTGGATCACATCACGCTTTGCGCGCTGGAGAGCCAACCCGACGAACGCTACGAGTCAGCGGCTGCGCTCGCGAGGGACATCCAGCGGGCCCTGGAGAACCGGCCGATCGAGGCCCGTCCACCCAGCACCATCCGGCGCACTGCGAAGTTCGTGCGGCGTCACCGGGTCGCGGTGGGCGCGGCGGCCGCCGTTCTCGTCGCGGCGCTCGCGGGGATCGGAGTCTCCATCGACACCCTGCGCTCCAAGCGCGACCAGGGCATCGTGCTCCAAAGGGTGCTCCAGGTCGCCAACAACGCGACGGCGACGGGGGAGGTCGGCACCACCGCCGAGGAAATCGAGCGCCAGGTGGCCCGGGCCTTCTCAGCGGATGCTCCGATCCTCGTGGACGCACTCGCCACCCTTTCGGACAGCCTCAGTCGACAGGGCGCGATCGCCGGGTCCCTCGACGCCCAGCGCAGAGCCCTCAAGGCTGCCACCCGCATCCACGGCGAGAGCGCCGGGGTGACGGACCTCACCCGCGCCTCCCTCGGGCTCCAGTTAGCAGCAGCAGGCGAACGCGCGGAAGCCGCCCGCGAACTGGCGGCGGCCGTGGAAGCAGACTCGCTTCGGTTCCCGCCGGGCACCCCAGCCTTCAACGGCGCGCGCATCCAACTGGTGCAGCTCCTCCTCAACGAGGACGACCTGGAGCGCGCAGAATCCGTCGCCTCGACGGCGGATGAGATCGCGCGAACTGCCGGTAGCGAGGACCTGCGACTGCGCATCGAGGCGCTAGAAGCGCTGGTCCAAGTGCGTACCCGCAGCGGGGACACGAAGCTCGCCGCAGCGACTTGGCGAACGCTCATGGATACGTACGACGATGCGTTCCCTGACACCAGCCTCATCGTGCCTCGAAAGCGCATCGAACTCAGCCGTTGGCAGCGCAGCGTCAACGACACAGCCGCTGCGGCTCGTTCAGCAAAAGCCGTCCTCGCCAAGCTAGAGACCATCAGCGATGTCCCCCAGGACCTTCAGTTCAGCGCCGTCCGTGCGCTCAACGACGCCGCGCTAGACGCCCCCCTCGTCGTGGGCCGATCCGAGGCGATCAAATCGTTCGAGCACGAGGTGGACCTCGCCCGGGCGACCTACGGCAAGAACTCCGCGGCGTACATCGAGACGCTCAAGACAGCCGCCAACCGAAGCGCCCAGCTCGGCAACATTGCCAAGGCCCTCGAGCTCCGGTGCGAACGCTTCAAGATCGTTCGCTCCAGGATCTCCAACACCAACGACATCGCTCGAAACGGCCTCCTGTGGGCGCTGTCGGAGGAACTCGGCAAGGGCGCCGACTCCATCTGTCGACGCGACGGACTCGACGGGGCGTCCTACGTCGCCGCGCGGGAGGCCGTCGAGCTAGCCCTTGAGATGAACCCCGAAGACGGGTTCCTCCTGGAGGCCCAGCTCATTCTGATGGTCCGCACGCGGGACGTCATCAGCGTCTATGCGAAGATCCAGAAGTTCCAAGCCGTCACCGGCATGGTGGGCGAGCATCCGTTGAGCCTCGCGCTACAAGCGATCGGCTACTCGCTTCAACGCAACAACATGACCCTCGCAAGGTCAACGCTCGAGAGGGCCTTGGTCCTGGCGAAAGAGCCGCAGTTCGTGTCGACGCCGCGACTCCACGAAACCCTCAGCTGGGCGAAGCGGACGATCGGCACGGACGAAGACCCGGGCGAGTGACGTGCCCTCAGCGGCGCGAGCTGACGCGGAAGCCCTGCTCCCGAAACGCGTCGGCACGGCTATGGTGCACGGCCAAGTTGAAGAAGCCTTGGCCAAACGGCAGTACAAAGCTCGCCCCCACGTAGTCGCGGGCTAGCTCAGCGGCCAGCTTGGGATCCACGAACGGCTCTCCGATGTAGCGACCAGCCACCGCAGGATCAGCGAGGGCCTCCTCAAGGCTAGGGGCATCGACGATCGACGACGGCCGAGCCCGTTGCGGGTCGAGGTGGATCGCACCCACCCCAAGACGGAGGGCCTCCGACAGCGCAAAACGACCGAAACGAACCGGTCCGTCCTCGGGCAAGCGCGCGATGCGCCAGTCCGTCAGCCCCGTCAGGTCGAGCACGGGCGTCGACGGCTCGAACCATCGGAAGCGCTGGGTGTGGACGTGGGCAAAAACACCCTGTGGCCCAAGGGCGAGCGCGACGGCCTGGAACACCTCCGCGTCGCCGGCGTAGGCCTCCAAGCCCACGGGCCCCTGCGCGAGCGCCCGCCCGGTGTACGACCACAGGAGGGACGGCTGCTTCAGCGCGTCGATCGGGATCCCCCGCACGGCCGACGGCACGAGCGCGAGAAAGGGAACCAACAGTGCGGCCCACGTTAGCGGCCCCCTAGGACGCGGAGACCCGGCGCCGAAGCTGACCGCGAGACCCAGCCAAAGCGGCAAGGCGATGGGCATGAACAGGCGAGCGCCCTCGTAGCTGTCGCCCCCGGAGACGATGACCCCAGCGCCGTAGAGAAGGCTCACGGCAAGCAAGCCGCGCCCGGCGTCCCTGGAGCCACCGCCCTGGGTTCCAACCATGGGTCCTCGCAGTCGCCGCCCACTCCAGACTGCGGTCCAAATCAGAGCTAGGCCCGTTCCCACCGAGGCGATCGCTGGCCCTGGTGAGCCCCAAAGGACGGCGAGCACGTAGTTCGCCCCGTCGAGGGCTTCGCGCACCGCAGAATCGGAGGCCTTCGCGTAGTACGTGTTCGGAAGCAGCTCACTGAACCTCCACCAGCGCAAGGCGGTGACGACAGCGGAGCAGAGGAGACCGACCCCCACCCATCCCCAGGGAATCCTGGCCCGCGGAGCGGACTCGGCACCAAGGGAAGCCGCGCGAAATCGGAGGCGCCCACCGGCCCACGTCACGAGGAGCGGTGCGACCAGCAAACCTTCAGGCCGTGCGGCGGCAAGCAGCAGTCCCCAAGCCGCGCACCTCCCAGGCCGCGCATCCACGGCCGCCACGAGCGCCAGGGTCAGAAGCAGCGCGAAGAGCGGCCCCTCCAAGAGATAGCCCGCCGACTCCACGAGACCCGGTGAGACCGTCACAAGGCAGGCCACCGCCGCCGCCAGGGGCCCAGACCCGCTCCATCGCCGGGCCGCCGCCACGACCACCCAAAGCAGCGCCAGCAACCACGCCAGCCCCATCCAGCCGGCGGCTCGCAGCGGATCGATCGAGGGGGAAAGCCTCAACACGAGAGCCTTCAGACCGACGTCGAGCAGGCTCGTCGAGCCTTCGACAGCTGCCCTCTCGCCCATTTCGCTCATCAAAACAGGCTGCCACATGCCAAAAGCGAGGTCGCGGGCGTCCGCCCAAACCACAAAGGCATCGTCCAGGCTCCCTGCCTGGGGCCCATGAACGACGACCAGCGCTAGCAGCAAGAGGCTGGGAACCAGGGCCCCGAGCGTCCCCGGCCAAGCCCCGGAGCGGGTCCCCTCGCCCAATGAGCGATCTCGGGGCGCATCACCCGGAGGTGGTGCGAAACCGCACTTCTTGGATTGGCTAGGGTCCATGGCGAGATGAATTTCGCTCGATCAGCTGGAGCCCTTTGCCTCCACTGGCATTCCACCCTACTCTACGGGCCCTGCTGAGTGCTAACGGCACATCCAGGCGAGACAACAGTCCAAGAACCGTGCCGAAATTGGTCCGCGGCGCTGGGCTGTCACCTTCTTGGAATAGGTTTTGCTGCCCTCCGCTCTAGTCCCACCGCACTCCCCACACCCAGCTCCCCCCCCCCCCAGCCGG
>CALHGQ010000318.1 GCA_938030175.1 uncultured bacterium
CGGCGAGGGCATGTGGGGTATTCGGCCGAAAGTGCTGCTCAGCAGGGGCTTAGGGGCGCCGGCGCCCCTAAGCCCCTGCTGAGCAGCACTTTCGGCCGAATACCCCACATGCCCTCGCCGCCTTGGCACAGCGCTCGCTTACCTCGATCGTCCGCACCGGGCTTGGCGAACGACGCCAGCGCCCGGAGGGGACAAGGGGTGCCGTCGGGCACCCTTCCGCCAGCCGTGCGGCGGGCCGCAACCACCGGGTTATCTTCAGTTGACATCCCCGATGGGTTCGACCTTGCCCGTCGCACGTGCCTGGCTCTCTTCGACGTTGCAGACCGAAGTTCGGTCTGCCTTGCTTGAACGCTCTAGGAGGAGCACGAGCCGACCATGCGACACCTGATCCGAAACCTCTTCCAACGCCCCCAGACCATGCCGCTCCCCGGCGAGGCCCAGGTCGAGAACCACGCCGGTGGATTCGTCTACGAGATCGATGATTGGCAGCGCCTCGAGCGCTTCCTCGTCCTCGGCTGCGACGGCGGAACCTACTACGTCTCCGAGCAGCGGCTGACGTTAGAGTCCGCGCACGTCGTCCTCGACTGCCTCGCGCTAGACCCTGAGCGTACCGTGGCCTTGATCGCCTCGATCTCGACCGGTGGGCGTGCGCCGTCCAACCGCGCCGCGCTATTCGCCTTGGCTTTGGCCTTCTGCGAGCCGACGGCCGTTCAGCCCGCGCGAGCGGCCTTTACGGAAGTCGTCCGCACGGGCACGCACCTCTTCGAGTTCTTGACCGCCGTCAAGGGGCTGCGCGGCTTCGGCCGCTCACTCCGGGGCGCCGTGACGGACTGGTACGTGACCAAGCCCGTCGACAAGCTGGCCTACCAGGTCGTGAAGTACCGTCAGCGTTCTGGCTGGACCCATCGCGACGCGTTGCGTTTGGCGCACCCCAAGGACGACGAGCGCAACGCGCTCTTCGCCTGGGCCGCCGGCCGTTCGGCTCCGGAAGGAACGGTGCTCCCCCCCATCGTGCAAGGTTTCGCAGCGGCACAGGTTGTGCCGACGTCGGAGCTGCCCGCGTTGGTGCGCGAGCATGGTCTGACCCACGAGATGTTGCCTTCCGAGGCGCTGACGTGTCAGTCGGTCCTGAAGGCTCTCGCGGAGAACATGCCCCTCGGTGCGCTGGTGCGCTTCCTCGGACGCTTGTCGGCCGCGCGTGTCCTCAAGGCCGGTTCGCGGGTCGAGCGCGACATCGTCGCCCGACTGACGGACGTTCGTGCCATCCGGCGCGCGCGACTGCATCCCATGGCGTTGCTCGTGGCCCAGCGTACCTATGCGTCGGGTCGAGGAGTTCGCGGAAGCCTCATCTGGCCCGTGCTGCCGTCGATCGTTCGTGCTTTGGACACGGCGTTCCACAAGGCGTTCACCAACGTGAACCCGAGTGGGCAACGCGTCCTCTTGGGCGTCGACGTCTCAGGCTCGATGGGCGGAGCGCGATGTGCCGGTTCCCAGACTCTCTCCTGCGCAGAGGGCGCTATCGCAATGGCGGTGGTGACCGCTGCAACGGAGAAGGGTGCTCTCATCAAGGGCTTCTCGGATCGCTTCGTTGACCTGCCGGTCTATCCGGAGGACACGGTCGGTGGTGCGCTCTCGAAGACCCGAGGTATGGCGTTCGGTGCGACGGACTGCGCGCTTCCGATGCTCTGGGCCCTGAAGCGCCGTGTGCCGGTCGACGCCTTCGTGATCCTCACGGACAACGAGACGTGGTTCGGAGACGTCCACCCGAAGGTTGCCCTCCAGCGCTACCGCGCGGCCACGGGCATCCCTGCGCGACTGGTGGTGGTTGCCCTCGCGGGTAGCCCCTTCTCTATCGCTGACCCAAGCGACCCGCTGAGCATGGACGTTGTCGGTTTCGACACGACGACGCCCGCCCTGATCAGTGACTTCATCGCAGGCCGTCTGTAGGCGGTGCCTACCTAGGCCCTCCGGAGCACGTCTCCAGGGGGCCTAGCTCTTTGCGTCAACGGCCCCTCAGAAGATCTGGACCGTCACACCGTCGGTGAAATTCGAGGTGATCGAAGGGTTCGCGTCCCGGTGCCATCCTTGGAAGTACCACCGCTCGCCGAACATCGGGAGGATCGGGCCGTTGGGCCCAGGAAGGGTGCGTGGGTCGATCTCGAGGGAGATCGTTCCCGCGGCCCCCGAGTTGGCAATCTGGCCTGGATCCGCGAAACGACCGATCGCTCCCCCAAGGCAGAGATTTCCCTGGGAGCCGCCCGGCATAGAAGCGAAGCCGTCCGAGTTGGAAGCGATGAAGAAGCCGAACGAGAACGGCGGAAGGCCGCTCGCCTGAAGTGTCAGCGATCCGTGTTCGGAGATCGCGCTGCCAGCGAGGGACATCTCACCCGACAACCCCGCGCTGTTGGTGACCCCGGGTCCGCAGTAGGACTCGCCCAAGCTGCCGTCCGTCCGCCAAATGACGCCGCGCACGCCGTTGGCGGTGATTCGAAGTCCACCGGCGATCGAACCGTCGAGGCTAATCGAAGTGACGCTGGTGTCGCCGGGGAACGAATCGAGGAACCCAAAGCCTGTGGCCGTGCTGTCTCGAAAGGCCCGCGACGGGTTGTATGGGAGGAGCCCGATGTTGCCCACGATCGTAGAGCCGTCCGCGCTACTGCCCGTCAGCGAGACCTGTTCGGGATTCGAGAACGTCACGAACCCGCCAGCCTCTGTCCACCTGAAAGACTGGCCATTGAAGAGGAGCGCGAAACTGTTGGCGCCATAGATGGTGCTGCCGTCCGCGCTCACACGCGTGTAGTCCAAGGTGAAGGGCGGCGTAAAGGTCTCGAATCCTCCCACGGCCCTCCACCGGAAGATGCCCTCGCCAGCGGTGGTCTTAATCAGACCGACGATGACGCTGCCGTCGGCGCTGATGCCGTTGGGGAATAGATACACGCTTGGGAAATCAGGAAGCATGGACACCCCAGAGGTGCTGGACCAGAGGAAGTAGTCGACCGCTGTGCTCGTCGAAAGAGTGAAGCGCCCGAAGCCGGTCGACCCGTCTTGACTGAGAAGGAGGATCTCAGATTCCTCGTACCCGAGGGTCGGTACGATCACCTCTCTCCCGGCAGCGGCCGTCCACATCGCTGCGAGCTTGAGCCCGTTCGAGTACTGGTTGTTGAGCGCGATCGTCGCGCCGTCACGGCTCATGGCGATCGGAAGGCTCACGAGCGTGCCGGGAATCGAGATATCCGTGGGGACCCCTGCTGCATCCCAGCGAATCGTCCGCTTGAGATCGGCGGGGCCGATCGCTCGGCCGCACACGATGCTGCCGTCGTCACTCACGGCTTGCGGCGCGCCGGGAACACCCGCCGGCGTCACCAGTGCTTCGAGGGTTCCATCCGCGAACCAGCGAAAGACCTCCTGACCGTTAGGCCCAAGTCGCTGGCCAGCCCCCGCCTCGCCTGTACTAGAGATGAAGAAGCGTTTGACGTCGTCCGCGCCAATGTCCTCGACCTGGGCGAGAGCCGTCGGGGCGAAGGCGAACAGAAAGGAGCCAACGGCGAGGCTGGCAAGGTGGGTGGAGCGGTCATTCATGCTGGGATAGGGGTCCGGGAAGTCGCGAGAGACGTGGAGCGATGAGGCCTGGGGCGCCTCATCCGCTTCTAGGTTGACCCCCGAAGCGGTAATCGGTCACCAAACTTCGGCCAGCAAATGTCGATCCAAGGCGTCAGCAAGCCTCTAAGCCCACTCCCTCCGGTCGTGAGGGGGCGACGTAAGTCTGCCGAGGCGAGACTCGCTACGCCCACGCCAGGTTCCGAGATAGCCCCGGCGCCCCAGGCCAAGTCCAGCTCCACGAACGGACTGCGGTTCGACACTGTGAACGAGGCTAGCCCCCCTCGCAGGCACCTTTGAGTTCCCGCAGCCTCTTCCACTGCCGGTCGATGTAGCCGTCGCTGAGTAAGTCGCCGCCGAAGTCTCCAGCGTTCCTCATGTGGAATCCGACCAGCCAAATGTGCCGGATCAGTATGAAGTGCTCAATCAGCCCAAGGTCCTGGGCCCCGATCTCTCTGACGGACTCATAGCCCTCCTTGAAGGCGGGCCAAAGCTTTTCCTCCTCGCCGTCCAGCCGCGCCCCCCACTTGAACGTGGCGATGTCGTAGGCGCGGTGCCCTAAACCGCACTCTTCGAAGTCGTAGTGGGTGATCACGCCTTCGTGCCGGTGCGCGTTGTAGCCGTGGGCGTCGCCGTGGCACAGACCCACGTCCAGGTCTTGCTCGGGGACACTCTCGACCGCAGCGCGTACTTGCCGGCCTACGCGCACCAAGAGACCGAGGTCTTCGGGGCGGTGGGAAACGTAGGGCTCGATGGTCGCCAGGGGCGCGTCGACCAGCGTCTGTA
>CALHGQ010000319.1 GCA_938030175.1 uncultured bacterium
CTTTGCCGCGGCCCCGGAGCGTTGACCGAACGGCTGGTATGAACGACCCATCATTGGGCTGCGTGTCTCGCGTCGATAAGTTGCGAAGTCCGTCGCGAGATCGACACGAGCGGATTTGAGAAGGATCCTCTACGGTGGAAGCTATGGAGAAGTTGAAACGACCAGGGCGGACGGTTCGAGCTCTCGCTGGATCGGTCATCGTGCTGGGGGCGGCCGCTGCTGCACAGCACTCAGTTTCGTCGATACAGGGGGCCAACCCGTTTACCGATCCGAGCTTTCGCACGCTGCGGCTTGATCCATGTCCGCTGGCGCCCGATAGCCAACTGTCGTTCACCGATTCGTCTTTCTCGGGTGGAGTCGGCGGGTTGGAGCATCCGACCAAGGGAGCGATCAACGCGGACAACACTGCGTTTCTGACCCAGAGCGGCGCGGTTCTTGACCTCTCCACGGGGCAACAGGTGGGATTCCATGGGACGGGAGGAGGAGCTTCGAACGCTCAGTGGGCCAACACCGAGAGCGACAAGGTCTACTACGTTCATAGCGACGGGAGTTTCCGCGTCCAGCGGGTCATGGGCGGGTTCCAAGAGACCACGCTCTTCACCCCGGCCCAGCTTGGCTACGTCGACGTGATCGCTGGGCCATCGGAAGGGCTCATCCTGAGCAACGACGACACGATTGGGTTGTTCATGGGTCGGGTCTCCGCGAACTCGACCGCGGCCGAGCTGTTCCTCTGGGACCTGGGCACATCAAGCAAGCGTCCCGGGGTCCGACCAGTCACGTGGGGCGCGCACGACTTCATCAGCCTGTCCCACCGTGGCCAGTACGCCATCGTCAAGTCGGTGCCCGGTGGTGCGTCCAATGGACCTTGGTGGTTCTACCCGGTCCAAGCCCAAGGCCTGGGTGCCCGCGTCGTGAGCCAATTCCCATTCTCCCACCACGCGGGGCCCGCCACCGACGGCGCCCACGACCGATGGGTGGATGCGGCCGGCCGCGTCTTCAACATGCGCACGGGCAGGACCCTCAGGATCCTCTGCGGGTTCTGGTCCTTGGGCCAGCACGTTCACGGGGTGCGCGGTCTGGACGCCGTGGTCGGCTCGGTGAACGGCCGGGCCTCGCTCGTCTTGGTCGACGGAAGCGGAGCGATGGATCTGGGACCCATGGGCTCCCAGGGGGAAACCTACGTCCAACTCACTCGCTACCGCGGACAGGGGTTCCGGGCTCTGTTCCAAAGAGGGGCAAGCCTGGTCGCCAGGACTTACTAGCCGCCCGCGTGGTAGACGCACCCAGGCAAGCCGACTTCCGATCCGATCAAGTTGCGTTGGGCGTGGGGCGGGCGAGTCCCCGGGTGCCATGTTCCTCTGGCCATTCGCTCCGTTCGCTCAGGACTCCCCATGAAACGACTCTGCAGTAGCCTCAGCCTGTTCACGGTCTTACTTGTGATCGGAGCCCCGGTTGCAGCGACACAGTCGATCGAACCTTCGGCCTGGTTCCGGGCCGAGTCGTTGCAGTCGGCGCAATTCGCGCTGTCTGTTGCCATGAGTGAAGACTTTGGCGTGATTGGCGAGGTCGGCGCAAGTCAAGGTGCGCTGGGCAGCGGCGCGGTCGCGGTCGTTCTCAGGGATCAAGAGGGGATGCATCTTGATTTCCGGCTCGCACCTGAGACGTCCGTGGCGTCCAGCGTCGGCCGAGACGTAGACATCGGTGACGGACTAGTCGTCACCTGCACCACGCAGTTCGGGGAGCAGACCCCTTCGGGACCCATCGGTCGGGCCTATGTCTATGATCGCGTCGGTGACGCGTTCGCCCTTAGCGGTGTTCTTGACTGCCCTGACCCGTCTGCCGTCTCAGGTTTTGGGTGGGCTGTCGCCGTGATCGATCATGACGCCGTGGTCGTGTCGCGCCCAGCTGATTATTCGACTCCGGGGACCTCGGGGAGTCTCTATCTCTACGAACGGGGCGCGTCTGGATGGGAGTTCACGGAGAAGTATCCGCTACCCGTGCAACTCCCGGCTGTTCTAGGCGGAACGGCTCTCGACTACGACAATGGATTTTTGATCGTTGCGCGAGACGGCGCCTATGCTTCGATTTACGAGAGAGACGCGGGCGGTCGTTTTCATTTCCTACAGGAATTCATCGAACCGAACCTGAACACCAGCGATGCATTCGGTAGCGGGGTTGCGCTCGAAGGTGATCTGCTTGCGATCGGAAACCCGCAGACGACCAACCCCACGAAGTTTGGAGTCGTCTACGTCTTCAGGCACGTAGCGGGGCAATGGATACGGGAGGACGTTCTCCATGCAAGCGATGCCTTTGTGCGAGCGTTCTCTGCTTGCGGCTGTAGGCAGAACACGGGGTTCGGCCGGTCCGTTGACATTCAAGGCGGCCGGATTATCGTCGGGGCTCCCTCCAGTCCCCGCGGCATTACCCCAACAGCCTTCGATCAGCTGCTCGGTGCTGCCTATGTCTTCGAGCGACAGGCGGGCGAGTGGGTGGAAACGACGCGGCTCTATGCCAACCCCGTGATGGTGGGGGACCTTTTCGGCGTGTCCGCCGCGATACACGGCGACGGCGCATTGGTCGGCGGCCCATTCGTGCGCGTCAGCGGATTCCCGACGGGAGCTGCCTACGCCTTCGAGCTTCCTTTCGGGGAGACGGTTTGCAGCGGCCAGCCCAACTCTACAGGCCAAGGATCCGAGCTTGTGCTGACGGGGAATCGCCTGGCCAGCATGATGGATCTTCGCGTCAGCGTCAGCGAGCTTCCAAGTCAAGCGACGTGCCTCCTGCTCGCCTCGACGTCGACTGGCTTCGTCGCCAATCCCGCGGGCTCCCAGGGCAACCTCTGCCTGAGCGGGCAGATCTCACGCTTCGTACAGCTGGCGGGTACCTCGTCGTCCACCGGCCACTATGTGGTCGATCTCGACACGACCGAGATCCCCACGCCCCAAATGGGCCCGCAGACCATCCAGGCCGGCGACACTTACGTGTTCCAGCTGTGGCATCGTGATGCCAATCCACTGCCGACGTCGAACTTCTCAGCGGCGCGGTCTGTGACGTTCCGATAGCGGTGAGCAGTACGGTACCGTACTGCTCGACCGGGCTATGGCGCGAATTGGATCGCGAGCCCGTTCGAGGTGAGGCCTCCGGGCGTCAATGGGTAGGGGCGCCAAGCTTGGGCGTAAAGCGTGCCGCCCGGCGGAAGGCCAGCGGCGATCGGGTCGATCGATATGGACGCTGAGTCCTTCCCGGTGAGTCCCCCGATGGTGGAAATCGGCACGACCGACACGGCACCGCCGATACACAGCTCGGCCGTCGCCCCCAGTGGCCGAGAGCCGGGTTCGAAGCCGACGGCTAAGAAGTAGGGCGTACCGGTGGGCGCAGCATCCACCCACCACCGTAGCTGTAGTGGGTCCGCGGAAGTCCGGGGACCTTCGGTGCGAGAGAGCCTCGAGTCGACGGGAGCCGGAGTGGCACATGTGACCTGG
>CALHGQ010000320.1 GCA_938030175.1 uncultured bacterium
GGCGACGGCATCTTCACGGTCGAGAACTACACCGCGGCCGATGCGGCCGCAGGACTGATCCCGCCGGGCTTCTCCGTCGGGGACGCGATCCCCGGCACCGGAGAGGACATCGACGGCGACGGCGTCTACGACGACACGATCACCGTCGACGACTTCGCGTTCACAGACCCGCTCGATCCTTCGGCCTGGGAGGGCAACATGCCCTCCGGCGGCTTGACGCGCTATTCTGACGTGGCTTCGCTCTACGCGAATCACCTCGACGCGACCTTCTACACGAACCATGCCTTCGCCTGGGTCGTGTTCGGCAGCCAGGACGCCGTCCTGAACGGCTCGATGGTCGCCAGGAACGAGAGCATCGTCTACGGCACGCCGAAGGCCATCATGAACTACGACTCCCGCCTCATCGGCGGGGCCAACGGCTTCGTGGGCGCCATGCTTCCGCAGATCCTGGCTCCGCTACGCACCCTTCAGTGGCGTCGCATCGAAGAGGACCCTCACCGCGCAGTGGTGACACCGTGAGCCGCCTTCAACGTTCCCTACTCCTCAGTTGCTTAGTGCTCTCCGTTCCAGGGATCGCGGCGGCCCAGGGCCGCCAGGTTCAAATGCCCAAGGTGGGCACGGCGGACGCAGATCGCCTGCTAGAAGAGCGTAACCGAGAGCAGTCTCACCCCGGCGACCCGCTGAAGATCGTCGGGCTGTTCGAAGGAGACAACAACCTCATGGCGAACAAGGGCGCGCTCCGGCGCAGCACCTACGAGCCGAAGCTCATCGACCAGGACGAGGCGTACGAGCGGCAGATCGCCATGTACGAAAAGCGGCAGACCTACGACTACGCCTACGCTCCTGCCTTCAACGGCGATGAGATGCCCACAATGGAGACGGAAGTCCGCAAGCCGGAGCCCAAGCCGAAGCCCGGCTCGAGCACCGACGCCTGGATCGCAGCGCTGTCCGTGGCAGCACTCGCCTCCATGGCGCTGATGTACCAGAACCGGAAGTAAGCGCAGGCGGCCGGACCGGCCGCCGCGTCCGCTACTTCACGAACTTCTTCACGTAGAGCTTCCAGTTCTCCTCGAACTCTTCGAGGTTGATCTGGCCCCAGGAGGCAGCGATGGCTGCCTTCCAGATTTTCTTCTTCTCGCGCGGGTCGAGGTCGAATCGATTGACCCTGAGCTCCGAAGGATCGAGCTCCTTGCCCTTCTTCTTGGCCTTGGCGATCCGCTCTTTGCGGATCGATTCGTAGGCATCTTCGAAGCCTTTGGTCAGCGAAGAGACGTAGTTTGGGATGATCTCGGCGTACTCGTCCTTCCAGACTTTGCGACTGACCTTGCGCAGCGCACCTTGGCGGAGCATGTAGATGATGGACCAGGACTGGGCGTAGGCGCCGACGCCGGTCTTTCCGTTGCTGTTGCTCCACTGCTTGTGGTTGAAGTTCAGGTGGTCTTCCAGCGGCGTGTAGGTGTCCGTCCGCACGAGCTCGCGGGCGATGCCCAAGCGGTCGAGGCCGGCGGGCATCTTGGGGGTGATCTTGCCGCGGCCGCCCTTGACCTTCATGCCGCCGTAGTAGTCCCCTTGCCCCTCATCGAACCAGCGATGCGCCTCTGACTGATTGAACAGGAAGTGGCAGTACTGATGGAACGCCTCGTGGCTGATGACGGCGTAGGTGGCATTGCGATCCTCCTCGACGTTGTCGTAGAGGACGAGCTCTACGGATCTGGGGCTGAAGTAGCCGGCGACGCCATCGGGCACGTTGCCAAAGGATCTGAACTGCTCTTGATCGGCGCAGATCCGCACGACCGAGACCGCGTTGAACCCTTCAGGTGGAGCGAAGTCGGCCTCGAAGACATCGCGGCTGACCTCGAGGCGCTCGATCACGTTGTCGATGAAGGCCTTCTTGGAGGAGCTCGTCAAGATCACGAAGCGTTCGGATGGCGTCCCGATGACGCGCCAGCCAGGTGTCTTGGCGGCTTCCTGTTCGGCCCACGCGATCTGCGACGCGTACGTGCGCGCAGAGATGTCGACTTCAACCTCGGCGACCCGATCGATGAGCTCGAACGACCTGGCTGAGTTCCGAATGACCTTCGCGGCCTTCTTGTCGATCTCGTCCGTGAGGAAGTAGACGATGTAGATATCCGCGTGATCCATCGGGTAGATCCAGATATCAAGCCCCCTCTTCTCGGTCTTGTCACGCGTCCAGTTGACGAGGAGATGGTGCACATCCAATCCCTCGATCTCCAAGGTCTCGTCCACCTCGGCCGCTTTGAACTTCTTCTTGGTGAGGCCGATGTACCCGATCCCCATGATCACCGACTCGGCGCTCGGGCGAGCCTTCTTCGCCACCGACTTGCCCTTCTCGACCTTCTTCGCCTCCTTGTTGGCGACGGAGAGAACGGTCATGGTCTCCGCGCCTTTCGAGAGCCGCAGCACATCGAAGCCGCCGGAGTTGGTGTCGACGGGAATGGGGTCGTACCCGCCGAGCGGCCGGAATTTGAAGCCCTCCGACGGGCACTCGATCGACTTGCGCGCCAGCTTTTGGAAAGGAGCCGGACTCGCAGCGCTCGCCTCTGGCACGAGCCACATCGAAATCACCGCGGCGAAGACGACGAATGAGGAAAGGGTGCTTCGGACGGACCGCTGGAGCATATTCACGAGTGGGGCCAGGGAAGTTTGGGGGGCGTCGGCCGGTTGGGCTGGTGGGTACCGCGCAGGGTAGGGAGTAGCCCACGTCGCTTATAGAGTGTAGGGGGCCAGCGGAAGATCCCCCAACTCAGTTCATCGAGTCCCACCTGCCGCGGCGCCTTACGCTCCCCTAACCCGTCACCTCGGCTTGAGCTTGATCGCCTGCTGCAGCAGATCGATGAAGCCGGCGCGGAGGGCCCCTGGATCCGAGCCGGTGGCTTCCAACGCCCAGCCTCGCACGTCACGGAGACCGGTGTCCCCGACGTACGGGCTTCCCCGCAAGACCATCGCAAAGGCGGCCGCCGCGGCGCTGAAGCGAAGCGCTTCGGGCGCTTCACCGAACGTGGCTCCCCCATCGCGAATCGCCGTGGTCATCAGTTCGCTGGCATCGCTATTGGGGCGCTTGTAGCGCACGCGTACCTCGCCGAGGTCCGCGCCACCTGCCAGGAGCGCCCCAGGCTGCGGTACCACCTCGAAGAGCGCCGTCACTACGTGCCCGGCCCCCATCTCACCCGCATCGATCGCGTCGTTGGCGAAGTCCGCGTGCTCAAGCTGTCGATTCTCATAGCCGATCTGACGCACCGACTGCACGAGATCCGAGTTCCATTCCACCTGGATCTTCGTGTCCCGCGCCACGGTTACGAGCGTCCCCGCGACTTCGCGCGCGAGCACCTTCTGCGCCTCTTGCATCGAGTCGATGAAGGCGAAGTTGCCGTTACCGCGGTTGGAGAGCTTCTCCATCATCCCGTCTCGGTAGCGGCCTCCGCCGAACCCGAGCAGCGTCAGGTCCACGCCCCCGGCCGATTCTGTCGCGATTAAGTCTTCGAGGGCCTCGTCGGAAGTCATGCCGACGTTGAAGTCCCCGTCCGTGCAGAGGACGACTCGGTTGACGCCCTCCTCTACGAAGTGCTCGCGCGCCACGCTGTAGGCCAGCTGGATCCCCGCCCCGCCGTTCGTGGAACCGCCTGCGTTGAGGGACTCTAGCGCCTGCAGAATGGCTTCCCTCGCAGCGATCGGCGTCGAGTCGAGGACAAGTCCTTCCGATCGGGCGTACACGACAATCGCAATGCGATCGTCTGGGGCGAGGGACTCCGTCAACAGGGCTAGCGCCTTCACCACGAGCGGCAGCTTCCTCGAGTTCGACATGGAGCCCGAGACGTCCACAAGGAACACGAGGTTGGCCGGTGCCCGCTCTTCGAACTCGATCCGTTCCGCGGCTAGGCCGATGCGCACCAGCCGGTGCTCCGGCATCCATGGAGCTGCGCCGACGTCGGCGGTGATCGCCACCGGGTGCGCGCTGCCTTGGGCGGGGGGCGCGTCGCCGTAGCTGAAGTAGTTGATGAACTCCTCGGCCCGGACCTCGTCAGGTTGAGGGAAGCTCCCTTGTTCGATCTTCGCACGGGCGAGGGCGTAGCTTGCCGTGTCCACGTCGATGGAGAAGGTGGAGAGCCTATCTTCCTCGGTGGGAACGAACGGGTTGTCTTCGATCGACGGCCTAACGGACTCGATCACGACATCGTGATCACCCAGGTAACCGATACTTCGGAGGTTCGCACCCGACGTCGGGCCATCATTCCCGCTATAGCCGAGGGCGCGAAGAGCGGCCTCGTTAGATGCCGGCGACCCCTTCGTGATGATCATCTTTCCGGTATGCGCCACCTCGATGGTCGGTCGCCACTCACTGACCGGACCTCCGATCTCATACCCGAGAGCACTGGGTGCAGCGCTGTCAGACGTTGACCAGGGGCGGGGGCGCAGAACACCCACAATGATCATGACGATTGCCGCCGCGGCCAACACCTTCACGGCCAAGCCCATCCGTGGCCCCGGGGAGGCTTGGGCCTCGGCCGCCGCCTCATGGATAGCCGTACGAGCCCCTTCACTCAGCTCTGCCCCTTGAACCGAACGAGACGCAACGGCCCCTCGAAGCTGAGGGAGGAAGGCCTCGAGTCCTGCGAGCTCTGCCGCAAGGGCCTCATCGCCCTCCGCCAGCGCTGCGTCGATCAGGCCACGCTCCTCCACGGAGAGCTCATCCAAGAGATAGCTAAGGAGCCGCGGGTCGTCTTTCCATTCGTGGCTCACAGGGCACCTCCTTCGATCGCCGTAGCGTCCAGTCCTTCCGAATCCGCCAGGCGTCCGCGCAGGCTCTTGACCGCCGCATGAAGCCAGTAACCCACCGTGCCTTCGGTGCTGCCCAGGACCGTTGCGATTTCAGCGTAGCTGAGCCCCGAGTCGAACTTGAGCCTCAGCGCTTCGCGCTGGTTCTCCGGCAGCCTATCGACGGCCGCGGCCAAGCCCTCCCGGGCCTCGGCCTCCTGCAGTGCGAGATCGGGGGCGCGCGTCGATCCCTCAAGCGTAGCCCCCTCCCAGTCGTTCGTGCTCTCCATCCGGCTCTCCTTCCGCGCAAGGTCAATGCAACGATGCCGAGTCGCCGTGAACAGCCACGCCCGATCCACTCCATGGAAGTCCTCGAGGCGGCACAGTCGCAGAAAGACCTCCTGGACGGCGTCCTGGGCGCGCTCTCGATCTCCCCGGAGCAGCCTGGTGGCAAAGCCGATGAGGGCCTGTTCGTTGCCCTCCAGGAGCGCGGCCACGAGGGCGCTCCGCTGGTTACCCGGCTGGCTCCCTGTCTGGCTCCCCTGTTGGCTCCCCTGCTGACTCCCCTGTTGGGCAAGGGAGCTCTTGGGTGAAGCAGTGCGACGAAAAAGCGGCATCACACGGCCAACGGACGGCGTTCCAGATCCTTGGCGGAAACCGCAGAAACTTCCGGCGCGGGGAGGCTCAGCGTGGATCCGGGCCGGCTAGGCGCCAATCTTCGACCGCGGCGCCCACGAGGTCGAAGCCCCGCGACCCGTTCTGGAGGGTGCCGTCGATCAGCCAGTAGTTCTGGCGAAAGTCCTCGTGGGAGTGGTCGAGGTCGTGCTTCTCCATGGCGCTGCGGAGCTCCTTGGGGATACGCACGCGCACCGAGCGACGCTTGTCGCCGCCGCGCAGGAGCACCGTGCGGGAGCCGTCGTCCTCCTCGTAGAACTTGTCGACGAGAGCGAGCACGGTCACCTCACGCGGCCCGTTTTCGATGGCCGCCGCCAGAGCGTCGGGCTCGTCGGCCGTGACGTACCGCAGGGGATCCTTGGCCACCAAGTCCCTGTGGGCCTGGACCGCATCCGCGCGGGCCTGCCACCAGGGCATCAGCTTTGCATAGGGTCGCTTCTTGCCGCCCGCGTTGGTGCGGCTGTCCCACACGCCGCGCTCTTCTGCTTGAGCTGCTTTTTGGGCCGCGACAAAGCGATCGTGGTCGATGCGGCTGTTGCCGTATTTGTTGAAGTACGGACTGAGGCCGGTGCGCACCATGAGCAGGTTGAAGTCGATGCCCTCGGCGGTCACCACGTGACACAGGAGTCGACCGTAAGGGTCGTAGGACTCGACGCCGCCGGGGAAGCGCAGGCCAACGCGGATCTCTCCGTCGGCCGGGCTCCGTGGCATGAGAAATCCTTGGGCCCAGCCCGTGGCTTGTTCTCCGTAGCGAGTCCATGGTTTCGTCTCGCTCGTGTTGCCCTTGTTGTACTTTTCCTCCGTGTCGATGGAGAGCAGGCGCAGCTTCTCACGCTCACCCTCTCGTTCGATGTGGATGGTGTCACCGTCGACGACCCAGAGGACCTTGAAGAGCTCGGTGGGCTTCTCCACCACGCACGCGGCGAGGACCTCGGTGGGCGTGGCTAAGGGCGCGCGCTGGGAGGCGGCCTTGTCCTGGACCGGGGAAGCCAGGGGAGTTCCGGGGAGGGCGTGCGGAGGGGCCGCCAGGAGGCTGACAGCGCTGAGAATTCGGAGCATGCCCCCATTCTCGGGTCCCAGGGCGCTGCCTGCCCCGACTTCCTCAAGCTTTAGGAAGATCTTGCCGAAGCACGACGGATGAACGCTCTCCGAACCGCCACGATCATCCTCCTGCCGACGCTGACCCTCGCTGCCGTGGTCATTACCGGCTCCGCGAAGCCCCTGCAGGCCGCCGCAGGCTCGATCCCCACCGCCAGCGCGGCGGGGATCATGGTGAATACGTCCGTTGACGATGAAGAAGAGAACGGCATGCCAGCCCTCGCCTTCCAAGGGACGTTCGCCCAGACGAGGCTCGCCCTCGTCGTCGATAGCCCCGAGGGTGGCATCATCGGCTTCAACCGCGATACCTCCACAGCCAAGACCTTCGCCGACAACACGGGCAAGTCGCTCCTCGAAGAGAACTCGCACTTCGGCCCGTTCGCGTTCGGCGAGCGCATCGTTCAGAACGGCAAGCGCCTCGTGCTGACCCTCGAGAGCAAGGAGGGCCCCAGCCCCAAGGCAACCTCCATCGAGGCCTCCGGCAGCATCGACGTCACGATCGCCCACGAGAAGAAGACCTACACCAGCGAGACCGTCCCGGTCGCGGAAGGACACGGCCTTCAAGCAGGTCCGATCCAGATGACGATCCAAAGCTACGAAAAGGCGGGCTGGGGCGACGACATGGAACTCACCGTCCAGACCAAGGCCAACATCGACGCCATCGTCCGCTACACCGCCATCCTCAAGAACGGCATGCGCACCGAGCTCCGCCGCAGCTCAACCATGACCTTCAACGGCACAACCAACCTGACCCTCGCTAGCAAGGTCGACCTCGGCAAGACCGTCGCCATCGAAGTCGAGACCTGGCACAACCCAAGGCAACGCCAAGTCCCCTTCACAATCCAAGCCAACGTAGGCCTAAAATAGCCCCCTCCCCCCCCTTCCCGCGCATCGGGAACCAGGTTCCCAATGCGCGCGAAGCGTTAAAGAATACTCAACGGACGAGCTAGCCAGCCTTCAGCCGGTCGATCTCAGCGCGCATCCTGAACCTGGTTCCAAACGCGCGGTCAACGATCCCTCACCACTCGCGCGCATCGGGAACCTGGTTCCCAATGCGCGCGAAGCGTTAAAGAATGCTCAACGGACGAGCTAGCCGGCCTTCAGCCGATCGATCTCGGCGCGCATCCTGAACCTGGTTCAAAACGCGCGGTCAACGATCCCTCACCACT
>CALHGQ010000321.1 GCA_938030175.1 uncultured bacterium
GTACGAATGGAGACCGGATCGCTGTGCCGGATGACGTACGCCTCTTCCGGGCCCCGCAGATAGGTGTCCTTGACACCGTCGGGCAGCGGGCTCTGGATCGGCTTCAGGATTCCGGGGTAGCGTTGGGTGTCGCGGAAGCAGCCAGAGAGGACGCCCGCCAGCGCAACCCCGAAGCAGAGCGTGGCCAACCGGCTGCGGTGGCCGCGATGGACCTGGGTCGCAAGGGGCATCGGATGTGACTGGTTCATGGACTGGGCGGGTGGGTCAGGCGGCTAGCGCGTAGCGTCGGCCGTGAGCGCGGCAGAGCCCGCGGTGCGTGAGGTGCCTGTGGCGAGGAACCTCTCGACGAACTTGGTGTCGTGCTCGGACTTTTGGAATTCGGCCTGCTCGAGGACTTCGCGCAGGAGGGGGATGGTGGTTTTGGGCCCGTGAATGACGAACTCATCGAGCGCACGCATCATGGACTTGATCGCCTCGTCCCTCGTCGCGCGGTGGACGAGGAGCTTGCCGATCATAGAGTCGTAGTTCGGCGGAATCCGGTAGCCGCTGTAGCAATGACTGTCGACGCGCACCCCGGGCCCCCCAGGGGCTACGAACATGGAAATGAGTCCAGGGGACGGCTGGAAGTCCATGGAAGGATCTTCCGCATTGATGCGGCACTCGATCGCATGCCCGCGGAACTGGATGTCCTTCTGGCGGTAGCGCAGCTGCTCGCCCGAGGCGATCCGGATCTGCTCCTGGATCAGGTCGACGCCGGTGACCATCTCGGTCACGGTGTGCTCCACCTGGATCCGGGCGTTCACCTCGATGAAGTAGAAGGCGCCCGTGTTGTCCACGAGGAATTCGACGGTGCCCGCGTTGTGGTAGCCAGCAGACTTCGCGAGGCGCACGGCGGCCGCACACATCTTGTCCCGCTGCTTCGAGGTGAGGATCGGTGAAGGCGACTCCTCGATGAGCTTCTGGTGCCGGCGCTGGGTCGAGCAATCGCGCTCCCCCAGGTGAATGACGTTGCCCTGGCGATCGCCGAGGATCTGGACCTCGACGTGACGTCCCTTCTCGACGAACTTCTCGAGGTAGACGGTGTCGTCCCCGAACGCGGCCTTGGCCTCGGCCTGGGCCGCGCGCATGCCGTGGAGCAGGCTGGGCTCGTTGCTAGCGATGCGCATGCCGCGCCCGCCGCCGCCCGAGGACGCCTTGATCATCACGGGGTAGCCGATCTCTTGCGCCACCTTGGCGGCCGTGGCCTCATCGCGGACCGGTCCATCGGAACCGGGGACGACAGGGACCTTCGCGGCGATGGCCATTTCACGGGCGCGCGACTTGTTGCCGAGGTCCGCGATCGTCTGTGAGTCGGGGCCGATGAACTCGATCTTGCAGGACCGGCAAACCTCCGCGAAATGCGCGTTCTCGGCCAAGAACCCGTATCCCGGGTGGATGGCTTCCACGTCCGCGATCTCCGCAGCCGAGATGATCGAGGGGATATCGAGGTAGCTCGCGTGACTGGCGGCTGGGCCGATACAGATCGTCTCGTCGGCCATTCGCAGGTGCAGCGCATCCGCGTCGGCTTGGCTGTAGACGGCGACCGTCTCCACGCCGAGCTCGCGACAGGCGCGGATGATGCGCTGCGCGATCTCCCCGCGGTTCGCGATCAGGATTCTTCTGAACATTCCGTGTGCGACTCCTGCTTGGACTGGGAGTCGGAAAGGGGGCCACTGATGGGAGATCCGGTGAGGGTGCGGAGGAGAGCTCGCGCCCTGCGGCGCGACGCATCGTCGTTACTGAGGGGCATCAGCGCGTCTTGACGAGGAAGAGCGGCTGACCGAACTCGACGGGTTCACCGTTCTCGACAAGCACCTCAACGATCTCGCCGGAGCACTCCGCCTTGATCTCGTTCATGACCTTCATGGCCTCGATGATGCAAATGACCGAGTCGTCGTTGATCCGCTCGCCGACCCCCGTGAAGTCGTCAGCGTCCGGTGAGGAAGCGGAGTAGAACGTGCCGATCATGGGCGAGGTGATTTCCTCGACTCCGGCGGCTCGAACAGGAGCTTCTGTCGCAGCGCCGCCCCCATCGGATGAGAAGGCAGGCGCAGGCGCGCCGCCTGAGTCACCCGGGCTCGCCGAGGCGCCCGGCATCATCATGACGGAGGGAGCCGCGTAGCTGCCCGAGGGGCCGCGACGGAGGTGAACCCGAAGACCAGCCTTGTCGTCCTCGATTTCCAGTTCGTCGACTTCGCCTCGCTCCATAATTCGGACGAGGTTGCGAATGAGTTTCAGATCCATGCCCCCCACGATAGCGCCGCATGGGGTCGGGTTCTGCCCCCCATTCCGCCTTGATTTGCAAGGGTGCGCCTGGAGAGAGCCGCTGCGAGGCCCTTTGAGGCCTTAGTCCCGGCGCCAAACGCCGCTCTTGCCGCCCGTCTTTTCGAGCAGCTCCACGGCGCCGACCCGGATCCCCTTGGCGAGCGCTTTGGTCATGTCGTAGACCGTCAGGGCCGCCATCGAGGCCCCCACCATTGCCTCCATTTCGACCCCTGTTCGGCCAAAACAGACCGTTCGGCAGCGAATTTCGAGCTGATCCGGCCCGGTTTCGCTGAAGTCGATCTCCACCACCTCCAGCCCCAGCGGGTGGCACATGGGGATCAGGTCCCCCGTCCGCTTGGCCCCGAGGACGCCCGCGACCCGGGCGACCTCCTGAATGGGCCCCTTAGGACCACCAGACGCGAGCACCGTTTGAAGGAGCCCTTCGGGAAAATCCACTAGGGCTCGCGCCGTGGCGGTCCGCTGGGTTTCTGGCTTGCCGCTGACATCCACCATGACGGCCTGCGCACGTCCGTCTGTGCCGGTCTGGATGTGTGACAGGGCCTCAGAATCGGGGTCGCCGCCCACAGCCCCTCCCGAATCGCCATGCAATTCAGGATCAGGCTCGCCGCGATGATCAGGGCCGTTCATGGTGTTCAAAGCCGTTTGAGTTGCGTCAGGGAACGAGCTCGCTCCATCTATGACGGCTTGGAAGCGTAGAGTCCGGACTAAAAGACGGCTACTCCTATCCGCCACGGCCTCGTCAGCCGATAGCGAAGTGACACCGGGGCGCATCCCAGATGGATGTGCCCGTGGCCCCCACATTCAATCCGCCCGCACATTCGAATGATCCGAAGCGTCCACCCCGCCCTGCTGGCAGCCGCCGCAGCCCCCTGCCTCGTTGGAATCCTGGCCGCCAGCTCGGCCTCACTGGTTCCCCTCGAGGTACGTGCCACAGCATCACCCGTGACCCCCGCCGTCCAGGATGGCGAAGGCTCACTGGCCTCCAAACAGGAGGTGACGGAGATCCTCGACGAGCGTTTGGGCGCGATCCAGCGGATGAATGCCGCCGAGCTCTGGACCGAGGCGAGCCGCGTCGCGGGCCTCGTTGGAGACGAGTTCGGCGCGACGTTCGATGCTGTTGTGGATGAGAAGCTGGGTCAAGACTCGCTGAAGTCGCGGGAGATCCTCTTCCTCGCCACGGTACGCCTCACCGGCGAGAACGTGGACCACGCGAAGATCGCCACCCGCGTCGCAGACGTCCTTGGCGACAACGACAGGGACCTCGTCGGCGCAGCCACCGAACTCCTCGGCGGCATGGCCCGTGAGATTTCAGATCGCGACACCCGCAAGGACGTGGCGCGCTCACTTCTCTCCAGCGCTGACGACGGGAGCGCCGATAGCTCGCTGCGCGTCGCGGCGGCGGTGGCCGTCAACAAGCTCGGCACGGGAGCGCAGATCTCGGCGGCACGCCGCGTGCTCCGCTCCTTCCTCAGCTCATCCGACCCGAACCTGCGGGCCATCGGCGCCCTCGGCTTCGCGGAGATCGGCTCGATCGAAGACGTCGACGGCGTCGAAGACGAGCTCGATCGCCTGAGCGAACTCCCCGGCCAGAACGGACGCCTCGCACGGGCCTACCTGGAGCAACTCCGGGGCACTCGATTCTTCGAGTCAAGCCTCCGCCAGTTGCGTGAAGACGACGCGGGGAGCCGCCGGCCCGGGGCCAGCATGCCCCAGGATCTTGAGCGCGTGGAAACGATGATCGGCGTCATCCAGAACTACCACCTCGATGGCAACCAGGCGACCCGTGAGACCCTGCTCGAGGCAGCCCTCCAGGGCATGCTCAGCAGCCTCGACCGGCACTCTTCCTTCTTCACTTCCAAGGAGTACGAGAAGTTTGAGCAGAACCTCGAGGGTGAGTACGGCGGCATCGGTGCCTACGTCCAGAACGATCCGGACGACGGCATCTTCACCATCACGCGCCCGATCTACTCCGGCCCCGCCTACGACGCCGGCCTTTCGACGGACGACAAGATCGTTCGTATCGACGACTGGCCGACGATCGGTGAAGAGACCAACGAGGTCATCAAACGCCTGAAGGGCAAGCCTGGCACGAACGTCAAGCTCTACATCTGGCGCCGCGACATGGACCCGACCCTGGTCGATCGTCCGACCGAGGACATGATCGTCGAGATCAAGCGAGCCCAGATCAGCATCCCGTCGGTGCACAAGGAATTGCTGCCCGGAGACATCGGCCTCGTGGAGCTGCAGTCCTTCACCCGCGGCGCCGCCGTGGATATCAACAGCGCCCTGACGGACCTCACCGAAGAGTCCGCTAGCGGCAAACTCAACGGCGTGATCCTCGATCTGCGCAACAACACGGGCGGGCTCCTCGATGAGGCCGCCAAGGTGTCGGACCTGTTCCTGCCGAAGGACCAAATCGTGGTCCGCACGGAGAGCCGCATCGCAGAGAGCAAGGTCTTCAAGACCAAGCTCCCCGACGTCGTGCCCGCGGACATCCCGGTCGCCGTCTTGATCAACCGCTTCTCCGCCTCGGCCTCAGAGATCGTCTCGGGCGCGCTCCAGGATTACGGCCGGGCGACGCTCATCGGCCAGCGCTCGTTCGGCAAGGGCTCGGTGCAGAACCTCCTGCGCATGCCCAACGAACAGGACGACCTCTACGTCGACGAGAACAGGAACCGCCGCCGCGACAACTGGGAGAACATCACCAAGGACTGGGACGGGGACGGTGAATTCGACTTCGCCCCCCGCATCAAGCTGACCATCGAGCGCTACCGCTTGCCCCTCGGTCGCTCCATCCACCGCGAGCTGGACGAAGAGGGCAACATCAAGTCCCTCGGCGGCCTCTCCCCCGACATCGAGATCGAGGCCAAGCGCCGCGAGCTCTGGCGCCTGCGCGAGATGCGCCGGATCCAGGACACCCGCGAGCTGCGCAAGTGGGTGGCAGAGCGCTTTGACGCCAACGAAGAGCTCTTCAAGTCCCTTGCGTTCTGCGACTTCGACAAGCCCGAGTCCTACCCGGGCTTCGATGAGCTCTACAAATCGGTGAACACCACGCTCACACGGGACGACCTGCGCTTCCTTCTGCGCATCGAGGTCCGTCGCCGCGTGCAGGACACCCGCGGCAACGCCTTCCCGCTGGGCGACTTCACCGAGGACATCCAGCTCCAGGCAGCCATCGAGGACATCCTCAAGAAGAAGGGCATGTCCATCGACGACATCCCGGAGTACATCGGCACCTTCGACGACGTCGAGGCCATGACCGACGCCGTCGCGGAGGCAGCTCCGCCGACTCTCCGCTCAGGATCCGCGCCCTCGGGTGGCGACCTGGACCGGGCCCTGGCGCTGATCGCCCAGGCGGAGGCCAGCGGCATGAGCAAGCAGGCAGCCGACGAGCTCCGCGCCATCCTCGGCGGACAGTAGCCCTTTCAGGGCGTGCCCCCCAGCGAAGGAGGCACGAGCGTAAGCCCCTCCGGGCAGCCAAGCCGCAGGCGGATTCCCGAGACCCCGGGTGTCCGCCTGCTGCGTTTTCACCCGATCCGCGTCCTCCGACGGACCCACGGGGGGCGCCGAGAGCCCATTCCCCACCCAGGGGAGCCACAGCCTGCATTTCTTTCCGGGTCCCCTCGCGATTCACGCGACCGGGGGCCTTCCGAAGGCTCAATCCCGAGTGACGGGCGATCCTGCTAAGGCATCAGAGTCAGGCACCCGAAGAATTGCCATGGACCGCAGGGGGCCAAGCCGTACCCTTGCGCCGCCGACTCCCCCACCGCCACGCCCCAGTGGCCCAGCCCAGCCGTCCGCAGCGCCGACGGATCGATGCTCCGCGTTCTCCAGCACTACTTCCCCGTCCGCACCTTCCTGCTTGTCGCAATGGAGCTCTTGCTCCTCGGGGCAGCCATGTGCGCGGGGATGTCCCAGCATCTTTGGAAGCTGCTTGAGGACCCCGCAACCTCGGACACGGGGGCCCAAGGGGTCGCTCGGATCCTGAGCGGTCAGAGCCTGCTCGTGGACGACGCCCTCGTGAAGTGCCTGATCGCGGCGATCGCACTCACGCTGGTGGGCCTCCTGTGCCTCGGCCTCAACCGGCTCTACGAGTTCCAGATTTCGGCCTCCCGCTACGAGCGAGCCTCCCGCTTCGTCGAATCCGCAGGCGCCGGCATCGGCCTTTGCCTCGTGGTGGCGGGTGCTTCTCGACTCGTGACGCCGACGGGCTTCCTATCGTTCCCCGGGCTCACGCTCACCCAAACGATCCAGCACGTCGGTAGCACGCTGGCCGTCGGCTACGGCCTGCTCTACATCGCGCGCTTCGCGTTCCATTGGCTCGTGCGCCGCGCTGACCTCGACGTGCGCGTCATGATCCTCGGCTCGCGGGGTCCGGCCCACGCCCTCGCGAACCAGATCATCGAGCACCCCGAGGCGGGCTTCGTGGCCATCGGCCTCGTGCCCGAGCCCGAGTCCACCATTGGGCGCCGCCGCATGGAACCCGGCCCGGACCTCGTGACCGCCGCCGAGGAAGCTGCCTCGGAGACAACGAATCGACTCGTCCTCAACCAGATCACCCTGCTCGGAAGGCAGATCGAGAACACCGGCGCCGCGATGCGCAGCCGGGGCGGCGAGCCGGAGGAGGCCCTCGGGGAGGAGACCCTGATCGAGCTGATCAAGAAGCTCTCGGTCGAGATGGTCGTCGTGGCCCTCGAGGATCGCCGCATGACCCTGCCCATCAAGGATCTCTTGGAGGCCAAGCTCGCCGGCATCGAGGTGCGCGAGCGGGAAGAGATCTACGAGCAGGTCACAGGCCGCATCGCCGTGGCCGCCATGCGCCCCTCGTACCTCATCTTCAACGAGGGCTTCCGCCGCCACCCGTGGGCTGCGCTCCTGAAGCGCGTGACGGACCTGATCCTCTCGATCATTATGCTCTTCCTGCTGTGGCCGATCATGCTCTTCACCGCCATCGCGGTGCGCATGACCTCCCCAGGCCCGGTGCTCTTCACCCAGGAGCGCGTGGGCCAGGACGGCAAGCCCTTCATCCTGATGAAGTTCCGCTCGATGCGCGCCGACGCCGAGAAGCTCTCGGGACCGGTTTGGGCCAGCGAGGACGATCCGCGCATCACGAAGTGGGGCAAGATCATGCGCAAGACGCGCCTCGACGAGCTCCCCCAGCTCTTCAACGTGCTGGCAGGCTCGATGTCCATTGTGGGACCGCGCCCCGAGCGCCAGCACTTCGTGGACCAGCTCGCTGCCCGCATCCCCTACTTCCAGCTGCGTCACATCGTGAAGCCAGGTGTCACAGGCTGGGCCCAGATCAACTACCCCTACGGCAACACCGAGCAGGACGCGCTCCACAAGCTCCAGTACGACCTGTTCTATATCAAGAACTACAGCGTGCTGTTTGACCTCTCGATCCTGATCAGCACGGTCAAGACAGTGGTCCTCCGGCGCGGAACCTAGGAAGCTCTCCTCACGCGCCCAGGGCTGTGTCGTAGGCTTCACTGGAAGCCATGTTCGAATTCTTCTCGATCCTCCTTGTCGGCATTGCTGGCGGTCTGATTCCCCTCTACTTCAAGTGGGGCGACCGGCAGCATCACATTGCGCTGGCGTTTTCCGCGGGCATTTTCCTGGGGGCCGTGTTCCTGCACTTGCTCCCCAGCGTCGCCGCGGCTGGAGCTGGCGATGATGCCCACAACCACGCCGTGGTTTCCCCCGCGGCGATGGGCGATCACGCCGCGGAGTTTGCGGCGCGGGCGGCCGAGCTCGCCGCGAAGGGCGAGGCCCTCGACCCCCACGCCGGGCATGACCATGGTGCCCACGACAGCCACGGCGAAGCCGATCCCCACGCGGGGCACGCCCACGGCGACATCGGCCCCTGGCTCTGGGTCATGATCGGACTGCTCGGCGTGTTCCTGATCGAAGCGGTCTTCATCCCCGGCCCGCCCCATAGCCACGGCCACGCACACGCACCACCCCACAGCGAGGAGGACCGCCACTCCGCCGTGGGCTGGGCGGCTCTCGTGGGACTCACCGTGCACGCGCTCACGGCGGGCGTCGCCCTGGCCGCCGTCGAGAGCCGTGCGGACATTGCGGGGGTCATGCTCCTCGCGATCCTGGCCCACAAGGGCTTCGAGTCCTTCGCCCTGGCCTCCGTCTTCTCGATGACCGGCGCCAAGCGCGCGAACGTGGTGGTCATGGTGATCATGTTCTCCCTGGTGACGCCCGTTGGCCTCCTGGCGGGCAGCCAGATCAGCGGGCTCCTTGGGAACGGCGGAACCTCGATCCTGACTTCCCTCGCCGCAGGCACGTTTCTTTACGTCTGCCTCTGCGAGCTCCTACCCGAGGTCTTCCATCGCCGCGAAGATGGCCCATTGAAGGTAGGGCTGCTGATCTTCGGCATCGTTTGCATGTGGTACGTCCACTCCATCGGAGGCGTCTAAGGAATCAATGGGTGAGTTCGGGCAGTACCTCGCCGAGTGGCTAGCGGCCCTCTGGATGGTCCTCGCTGAGTCGGGGCCCTACCTCCTCGTGGGCTTTGTGATCGCCGGGATCCTGGCCATCGTCATTCCGGCCCAGTGGATCGCGCGGCGCCTGGGCGGCGACGACGTGAAGTCCGTGGGCACCGCGGCAATCATCGGCGTGCCGGTTCCCCTGTGCTCGTGCTCGGTCATTCCGACCGCCACCCAGCTGCGCCGCTCCGGCGCCAGCAAGGGAGCGACCACCTCCTTCCTTATCTCCACGCCCGAGACCGGCGTCGATTCCATCGGCGCGACCTGGGCGCTGATGGATCCGTTGATGACCGTCGTCCGGCCGGTCGCCGCGTTCATGACGGCGTTCGCCGCGGGCATCGCGGTGAATCTCTTCGGCCTCGGCAAGACGGGCCCGCTCGACGAGCCAGAGGTGGCCCAAGAACCCGATGCCGACGAGCCCGAGGACGACCACGGCTGCTGCGCCCACATGGCCGCGAGTAAGCCCGCCGCTGATGCGGGAGCCGAGGACGATCACGGCCACGATCATGGGCACGACCCCCATCATCACGGGGATCACGATCACAGCCACGACGTCCCCACCGAGGGTAACCTCCTCCAGCGAGCCTTCCGGTACGCCTTTGGCACGCTCCTCGACGACCTCACCCCCTGGTTCCTGGTCGGCTTTGCCATATCCGGCCTCATCGTCGTAGCCGTTCCTGACGGCTTCTTCTCGGGCGCAGGGCTGAGCGGCTGGACGGCGATGATGACGATGCTCGTGGCGGGCGTTCCCCTCTACGTGTGCGCCACCGCCTCGACGCCCATCGCAGCGGCGATGATGGCGAAGGGACTCGAACCGGGCGCAGCGCTCGTCTTCCTGCTCGCGGGCCCCGCCACGAACGTCGCGACGATGCTCGTGGTGAAGGACCTCCTCGGGAAGCGCACGCTGGTGATCTACCTGTTGAGCATCGCCCTGATGTCCCTCGGCATTGGCACGCTCGTGAACCGCCTCTACCCGATCTTCGGGCTCGACCCCACGGCCATGGACGTGGACCCGGCGATGATGGAGCACGGCGTGATCTCGACGATCGCGGGCATCATCCTTGGCGTGCTCCTGGTGCGCTCGGCGTGGCGCCTCAGCCTCGGTCGCCGCTTTGGCGCATGGCTGCGCAAGGTGGGCTCCCCCATCGGATTCGACCCAACGGCCCTCCCGGTCAAGGTCGTGGCGGGCGCCCTCGCGCTCATCGCGTACGCCTCAACGGCTGTGACGACCGCGGGCCCCGGTGAGACGGTGTTCATCGAACAGTTCGGACGCGTGGCCCAGAGCCGAACGACCCCCGGGCCTCTATTCCATGCACCGTGGCCCGTCGGCCGTGCCGTGCACGTTTCCACGAGCGCCGTCCACAGCCTCGAGTTCGGCATCGAGAGCATCGACCTCTCGGACGACTCCACCGACGCTGTGGCGCTGAAGGCCGCCCGCGACGAGGTCAAGAAGATCCGCGCGGAGTCTGAGATGCTCACCGGCGAAGGCTGGATCGTGTCCGTGGGCTACGCGATTCAGTACCGAATCAACGATGCGGAGAAGTGGACCTACGGCCAGACCGAGCCCGAGGAGATGGTCAAGCGCCTCGCCCAGGAGTCCGTTCGCCAAGTCGCGGCGCGACGCACGATCGAGAACATCCTCGTGGACGACGGGGAGTCGTTCCGGGGGCCGATCAAGGAACGCATGGCAGCCGCCATCGCTGCGTCCGGCGTTGGCGCCGAGCTCGTCAGCGTCGAGCTGCAGAGCGTCCACGCGCCCCCCGCAGTGCACTCGAAGTACCGCGACGTGGCAAGCGCGCTCATCGAAGTCGAGACCATGCGCATCGAGAAGGAGGCGCGGCGGATCGAGATGCTCAGCGAAGCCCGCATCATCGCGGCTGAGACGTACCAGAAGGCAACGAGCGCGGCTGCTAGGGCCGTCACGCTGAAGACCGCCGCAGCCAACGCCTTCCGCTCTCTCGCCGGAGTCGATCAAGACCATCACGGCCTTATTCAGCAGTTCATGACCCTCAACGCCCAGCGGCGCGCGCTCACCCAATCCGGAAACTCCAGGGCGAGCCGCTACTTCGCCGCGTCGCCCCACGTGGAGATCCGCAACCGGCCGTTCTCCGTCGAAGAGCCAAGCCGAGCCAACATGGGAAACCGGCCCTTTGACGGAGGCGAACGATGAAAGAGAGACATTCCATGACGAACGTTCCCAGGATGCACAGGCGGCAAGCCGGCCTCGCGAAGACCACGTTACTGTGGCTTGTGTTGGGCCTCGTCGCACTCGGACTCTACCTCGCGAGCTTCACCGTTCGAGCCGGTGAGGTCGCCGTCGTGGCGCGCTTCGGCGACCCCCGTCGGCTCGTCGAAGAGCCAGGGCTGCACTTCAAATGGCCGGCCCCAGTCGACACGCTGTTCCGCGTGGACATGCGCACGAATGTGCTCGATCCCGAGGCCGACGAATTCCTGACCAGCGACCAAAAGAACGTAGACGTCGACGCCTTCGTCGCGTGGCGCGTGTCCGACCCGCAGCAGTTCCTGAAGAGCTTGCGCGATCGCACGGGGGCCGAGGACAAGATCGGCCAGGTGCTCCAGTCGGCCCTGGTGGAAGTCCTCAACAGCGGCCCCTTCGATGACCTCGTCAACCTCGACCCTGACCACGAGCGAAACTTGGCCCAGGTTCGCGAAGACGTGTCCAAGGCGGTGAGAGCACGATGCAACGCCAACGGCTACGGCGTCGAGATCGAGATGGCGGGCATCGAGCGCATCAACTTCCCCTACGACAACCGCCGCTTCGTCGAGAGTGCCATGCGGACGGAGCGTGACAGGGAAGCTCGCAAGATCACGTCTGAAGGCCAAGAGATTGCAAACGAGATCACAACGAGGGCTCGAAGCGAAGAAGCGACGATTCGAGACACGGCACAGGCCGACGCCATGACCATTGAAGGCAACGGCATCGCGGAGTCCCAACGGATCGCCGCGGAGTCGAGAAAGGTCTCCCCTGAGCTCTTCGACATACTCGCCCGGCTGGAAGTCGCCGAAGAAGCTTTCAAGGGATCCAACGTAATCTTCAGCAACGACCATTGGCTGGTCCGCATGTTCGACGATCCGACCCAGAACGCAACGGGCGACGCAACCGACTCCTCTGGGCCCGAGGACGACCAGTGAACGTTCGAGGGATCGCAGTCTTCGCGGGAGCAGCGCTAGTCCTCGGACTGGCCGCCTGGCAATCCGTGTGCACCGTCGACAACGGCGAGCGCGGCGTCATCGAACGCTACGGCCGCCCGGTGCGCGATCTCCTCCCCGGCCTTCACCTCAAGCTCCCGTTCGGCATCGAGCGCGTGCGCCGCGTCCCTGGCCCGGAGCGATCCCTCCCCATGCCGATCGGCTACCGGTTGATCGACGAGAAGCTCGGCCGCGCCCCCTCCGGCCCATTGAAAGAGTGGCTCACCGGGGACAGCAACATCGTCGAGATCAAGGCGAGCGTCCTCTACTCCATCCGCGACCCGCGCGCCTACCTGTACGGGGTGTCGACCGTGACCGACCTCGCCCCGAACAGCCAAGAGCCGCGATCCCCTGCCTTCGCGCTTCGTCGGCTCGCCGAGTCCGCGCTCACGGAGATCATCGGCGGTCTCCCGGTCACCCAAGTCATCACTGGCGGCGCAGCTAAGATCGCCGTCGCCGCCAAGAGCCGCATCCAAGAGGACGCTGACGCCCTGGGACTCGGCGTCGAGATCGTCCGTTTCCAACTCCTTGAGAGCGGTCCCCTTGAGAGCGTCGAGCGCGCCTTCCTCGATGTGCAGGACGCCAAGGCCAAGCGTGACCAAGGCCGAAGCCTGGCAGAAACGAGCGCAGCCGAGAAGTTGAGCAAGGCGCGCAGAGACGCCCGCAGCATGCGCCAAAAGGCCGAGTCGAGCGCCAAGCGCCGCATCCTGGAAGCCAAGAGCCGCGCAGACCAATTCCTCGCTCTGCACCAGGCCGTTGGCGACGCCAACTCCCCCTCCGCGATTGCGTGGCGCCAGGAGAAGATCCAGCAGCTCCTCCAGCTGACCAAGATCCAAATCGTCCCGGCGTCACCAGAGACCCCCGCCGTGGTCTACACGGACCGCTGACGGCAGACTGGCGAGATCAGCCCGAGATCGTTCCGGTGGTCCGGGCTACGGTCTGCGAATGCTCTTCCTCGGAGCTTTCACAGAGCGGCGACTATCACGTGGCGAGCCTGTGAGCTGGCGGCAGGGTGGGGGGCAGATTGGGACCAGGACTAGAATCAGCGGAGTCCGTCGCCCTTGGGTCAAGGCTAGAGCCCGGTCAGTTCAGAGTGGCGCGGCTTGGCAGCCTGAGTGTTCACTGCCCAAAAGGGGAGTCAGCCTTTCGACAACGAAGGGGGCCGGCTCAGAACGCTAGCCGTCCGCACCCAAGTTGAAGTCCGGCACAGAGTTCGATGTCCGCGGTAGGATCAGGGCATGCGCTCGCGATGGCTCTTGTTCGTCGGTGCGGCTGGTGTCGCTCTCTTGATCTTGCTTTGGCGGTTTCCGTCGGCGAGCGTCGCTGACGCGGCTTTGGTTGGGGATGGCCTCGTGGCACCCGATGCTCCCGAGCCAGCCGCGGCGGTGGCTCCGCTCGGTGGGGCTAGCTTGGAGCTAACTGAGGCTGCTGTGCACGGGTCAAGGAGTGCACCACAGCACGAGGAAGCGCCGGCGCTTCTGGGTCGGATCAGAGTGCGGTTCCTTGGGGTTCCGTATGAGAGGGTCAAGGCGGAGCGATTCAACCAAGACGTGCACCTTGCGGGGCAACCGTCCCGCGACGCCCTCCGACTAGG
>CALHGQ010000322.1 GCA_938030175.1 uncultured bacterium
TCCCATCTCCGTCTCCCCTGGCCTTTCCACCGTGAAGTACATCAGAGGCGCCGTCCTTGTCGGCGCTCTAGCCCAAGCGAGCTTGGCTGCGCCCCAAAGCCCCGCCGAGGTCTCGACGAAGGCCACTCCGATCTTTGAGGACGGCCAGGCCCAGATCGTGCCGGCCTTCAAGAAGAGCTCGGACTGGATCCAGCACGCGCTCTGGGTGGAGACGGAATTCGACTCCGACGGCGACGGCGCCCTCGATCGCATGTACGTCGACGTCACCCGACCCGGTCAATCCGACTCGGAGGGACTCAAGGTCCCGGTGATCTACGAGACGAGTCCCTACTTCTGGGGCGTCAGCGGCGCGGACTCCTCGTTCTTCTGGGACCCCAACCACGAGCTCGGCGAGACTCCCCCCGAACGACCGAGCCCCCCGGAGATCGAGCGACCTGAGAAGCGACTCCTGAACGGCCGCGGCTACATTCGAACCTTCGTTCCGCGCGGCTTTGCCGTTGTGCACTCGGCCTCCCCGGGCACCGGCTACAGCCAAGGCTGCCCCACCATCGGCGGGCAGAACGAGTCCCTCGCTCCGAAGGCCGTCATCGACTGGCTCAACGGCCGCGCCAAGGGCTTCACGACCCCGGACGGGGACGAAGAGGTGAAGGCCGACTGGTGCACCGGCAAGGTCGGCATGATCGGCACCTCCTTCAATGGCACCCTGCCCCTCGCGGCCGCCACGACGGGCGTCGATGGCCTCGAAGCCATCATCCCTGTCGCTCCGAACACGTCGTACTACCACTACTACCGCTCGAACGGCCTCGTCCGTCACCCTGGCGGATACATGGGCGAAGACATCGACGTCCTCTACGACTTCGTGCACAGCGGCGAGCCCTCGGGTCGCGAGAACTGCAACGATCGTGTGCGGGAGAAGGAGATGGAGCCCAACATGGACCGCGAGTCCGGCGACTACAACGACTTCTGGGCCGGCCGCGACTACGGCAACCAGCTCGACAAGGTCAAAGCCGCGGTGCTCATGGCCCACGGCTTCAACGACTGGAACGTGATGCCGGAGCACAGCGTCCGCATCTATGAGGCGCTGAAGGAGAAAGGGCTCCCGACCATGTGCTACTACCACCAGGGTGGTCACGGCGGCGACCCGCCCCTGCCCATGGTCAACAAGTGGTTCTCCCGCTACCTCTACGGCGTGGAGAACGACGTCGAGAGCATGCCCCGCGCGTGGATCGTACGCGAGGACGCCAAGCGTTCGGAGCCCACGCCTTACGCCAACTACCCGAACCCGAACGCGGAGCTCGTCGTGCTGCGGCCCAGCGGTGAAGGCAGCGGGGTCGGAACACTCAGCGAAGAGCCCGGCCAAGGCACCCAGGAGTTCTCCGATGCGCGCGCGACCAAAGGAAGCGCCCACGCCATGGCGGAGACCTCCGGCTCGCGCCTCCTGTTCGCGACCAAGACCCTGGAAGCCCCGGTGCACCTCTCGGGACACTACGACGTGAAGATCCGCGTCGAGTCCAGCACCCCGGCAGCGAACCTCTCGGTCTGGCTCGTTTCCCTCCCCTGGGTGGAAGACGCCAAGAGCATCAACCGCAACCTGATCTCCCGCGGCTGGGCGGACCCCCAGAACTCGAAGTCGATGACGGAGAGCGCGCCGCTCAGGCCGGGTGAATTCGTCGACCTCAGCTTCCGCCTCATGCCCGACGACCAGATCATTCCGGTCGGCGAGCAGATCGGCCTGATGATCTTCGCGACCGACCCAGAGTTCACCCTCCAGCCGAAGGACGGCACAAAGCTGACCATCGACCTGGCGGGAACAGAGATCGCGCTCCCCGTCGTGGGCGGCGCGGCTGCGTGGAAGGCAGCGGGCCAGTAACGTCCTCCGCTCCCCGGGAAAAAGAAGGCGCGCTACGCCAACCTGGCGAGCGAACTTTGGGCAAGGCGCTCCCAGCCCCCTCGTGGCAGTAGTCACCGGGGCCTTGGGGCAACGCAGCCCATCAGAATTGGGCGCGTGCTACGCGAATCCATCTATGCGCGACAGGCTCCCAGGAGTCGGTCGCGCATAGATGGATTCCTAGAGGAACGTCACCGCTGAAGCGCTGGTGAAGTTCGAAGTGGCAGCTCCCTGGGATAGGTCGCGGTACCACGCTTGCACGAACCAACGTTCACCGGCAGTGGCCGCGACGCTCCCGGTGGGCTGGGGTAGGCTCGCGAGGTCCAACGTCACCTGGGCACGACCTGAATCACCGATCGTGAAGAGCCTCTGCGTCGCGCGCCCGATGCTGCCTCCGAGGCAGAGATCCCCCTGACTCCCCCCCGGCTGGCTCACGAACCCTGGCGTCTTCGACAAGAGAACCAGGCCCGACACCCCCGTTGGGAGACCAAAAAGGCGCAGGTCCAATTCGTTGTCCCCCAGCTCACGGCTGCCTCCCGCGATGAGCTGACCCGGAGCACCGGTAGAGTTGGGTGTGCCCTCGCACAGGGGTTCGTCGATGCGCATGTCCCGTGCCCGGAAGATGGCACGGCGGACAAAGCCGGATAGGTTCCGGTATCGGCCAGAGAACAACGTCGCACCGTCTGAGTTGGGCTCGATGATTTGCTGAGCAAAGGGGCCCCAATCGTCGATCGGGTCGGCGGTCCCGTCTCCATCGAAGTCGATTTCGAACTCGCGCGCGAGGGTTGTGAGACCTTCAAAGTCGAGCAGGCGGTCGGAGACCGTCCGCTGAATCCCGAGCGCGCCCCTTTCGTCGATGCCAGTTCCAAAGCCACTGCCGGGAAGCGTCGAATAGATCCGCCCGTTGCGGATCCACGGGGATGTTTCCTGTCCCGCGGCGTCGGTGATCAGGGACCGGAAAACAACGTCTCCGCGGTCGTTGATGAAGAAGTACGAGGTCTCGAAGATCCGGGTCCAGGTCGATGGGCCACTGGTTCCAGCAATCGTCGGCGGAACTGGCTGCCCTTCTTCGACGGGATAGCCAGGCTCTACTTCATAGGGCGCACCGTTCACGATGAGACGCAGAGAGCCAGCTGACATCCGCTCGATGAGGGCCCATCGACTTCCATCAGGGCTAAGGACGGGCTCAAGGAAGAACTGATCCACTGAAAACGTCGCGGCTGGAGCTGAGCCACCCGAGACAACAAGCAGCTCTTCCTCCGGCCAAAGCCAAAGAGCCCGCCGCGAGTCGCCCGACGGATCGTCGGCGCTTCCGAAAACGAACACGCGCCCCGAAGTCGTAATCTCCACCCGCGAGAAGCTGCGCCAGGTCCAGGCCGGTGCTCCTGCGACCGGCGCCCAAGTTTCCGCAATGAGTTGGTCATCCACCCAGGCGCCCTCCACACCGGGAGACAAGCGCGTCCCGTACGCGACCACGCCATTCGCCATGGACGCACTGGTCAGGGCGCCCTGTTCGATGCCCTGCAGCGTCTGAGGCTGCCGAAGGAGCTGGAGCGGACCATCGAGGGCGCCCGGGCGCTGCCCGACGAACACGAGGACGGACGACACAAGCGGCTGCTCCTCTGCAAAGGTGCCGACCATCCATCCCCCACCACGGCCCGCCCAAGGGTCACCAAAGCCCCGAAGCGTGTAGGTCGGTGGGAATCCCGGAGCCGGATCCCCATCC
>CALHGQ010000323.1 GCA_938030175.1 uncultured bacterium
AGAGCGGTGCAGGTTGTGATTTAGGCGTGCGTCCGCGGCTAGCTGCACCGTTTTGAACCTGGTTCCCAGTGGTGCAGGGTTGGGGGATGGGGCTTGCGGGTGGTGTTATAGTGTTATATAACACCGAGCGTGGTTCCGCCGATTGTTTTTGATGTCGCACCGGGTGATGACGCACCGATTTACCGTCAGGTTGTGCGGCAGATCGTGGAGGGGGTGGCTTCGGGGGCCTTGGAGCCCGGTGAGAAGCTGCCTTCGCTTCGGGAGCTGGCGCGCTCGGTTGTCGTTGCGCCGCTGACGATCAAGAAGGCGTACGACGTCCTTGAGGCAGACGGGGTCATTGAGACCCGGCGGGGGCGCGGGACCTTTGTGAGCGAGGGGGCTGTGCGTTCGACCCGGAACGCCAAAGAGCGTATTCGTCCCCTCGCCAGGCGGCTCAGCGCTGAGGCGGACGTCGCTGGACTTCGACTGGAAGAACTGATCGCGCTCGTGCGTGAAGAGGCTCGCCAGCTGAGAAGCGAACAGAAGGCGCGCATGACTCGCAGTCGAATCGAGGGAGAGAATCTATGACACGAATGAGCCAGGTCCCGGTCGTTGAGTTTGAGGGCGTGCAGCGCCACTTCGGAGAACCCGAACTTGTGCTCGATGACATCGGGCTCCGCATCGACCGCGGCGAAGTGGTCGGACTGCTCGGTCAGAACGGTGCGGGCAAGACAACGATGATCCGCATGGTGCTGGGGATGCTCCACCCCCACCGCGGCGAGGTACGCGTTTTTGGGTCGCGGCCCCAGGACGACCCCGTCGCAGTGAAGCGGCGCATTGGCTACGTGTCGGACGCCCAGGTGCTTCCCAGCAACCTAAGCGCCCGAGATGTGTTCGCCATGCACGCCGAGCTCTTTCGAACCTGGGACCCCGAGCTATGCACTAAGCTCAAGGCCCGCTTCGAGATCTCGGGCGCGAAAAAGATTCGCGACATGAGCAAAGGGGAAGCTCGCCGCGTCGCAGTGGCATGCGCGATCGCCCATCGGCCCGAGCTGTTGCTGCTCGACGAACCCTCCAGCGGATTCGACCCCGCCGCACGCCGGGAGTTCCTTGAGGTAGCCCTTGAGCACCTCAGCGAAACCGGGAGCACCATCCTCTTCTCCTCGCACCAGCTAGACGACGTCGAGCGACTCGCCAGCCGAGTCGTCTTCCTGAAGGGGTCCCGCCTTGCGCTGGACGAACCCCTTGAGAGTCTCCAAGAGTCCCTGACGCTGCTCGTGGGCACGGGCGAGCCCGGGGGGGTGGACGAGCTGCGCAAGTCCGCCAAGTGCATCACCGCCCGCACCGCGGGCAGCGAACTTCGGGCGCTCTTTCGCGCCTCGGAGTCCGAGTCGCTCCATGAAGCCGCCGCCGCCAGCCCAGCTACGTCCCTCTCCCCCCGGCAGCCGCGCCTCGAGGACGTATTCATTGAACTCGCCGAGTCGCGGGTCCAGCCCCGGGAGATGCAATGAAGCTCAAGCTCACCCCGCCCGGGACGCTCCTCCCCGCCCTGAGCCGCGCTGCCATCGGTGGACTGTTCATTCCGGTCGGTAACGGCGCCGCCCAGCTTGGTCTCCATCTAGCCGGACTCCAGGGCAATGAGTCAGAGATCGGGTTCTCAGCGCTGGCGTTCTTCGTCTGCGGCTTTGTCGGCTTGGTGTTTCATCCACAGCCCTTCCTCAGCAGATCCCGCCTAACCCAACTAGAAGCCAGCCTTCCGATCACCCGCCGCACCGCAGTCCTCGAGCGCTGTGTCCGCACCTTCCTTTGCCTAGGGGTTCCGGTCATCTTGGGAGCCGGACTTCAGTTGGCGCACTGGAGTACGGTCTTCGGCAATGGGCTCAGTGCGTTGAACCGCGGGATCACCCCACTAGGACTCGCCGTTGGCGTCCCGTTGGCCTTGACCGGCCACACCGCCTTCGTGCTTCTGCTCTTCGCCTATCGCCCGAAGAGACCCAAGCTAGGCCGCTTTGAGTTCATCCTTGTTGGGACGAGTTCGGCTCTCGCCATCGGTGCACTGCTGCTCTTCCTACCGTGGCACTCACTGCTGGTCTTGGCTGGAGTGATCGTTGCGGCCCACTCAAGGGTCGATGGGCTGACGTTCCCCGAACCCGAAACTCTGGCGATCAAGTCGAAGCGGGTCCAGCGAGCGCAAGCCGGCCCATCGAGCGGCAGCTGGATGTCTTGGCTTGGAACCACCAACCGCGTTCTGCTTCGCGCAACGGTCCTCCGCCCTCGGGTCGCGGTGAGTGGGATCGTTACGGTGGCGCTCGTAGGACTCCTTACGGCTTACCAATTGAGCGCCTACGTGCTTCTGCCCGCGGCTCTATTCTCGGCAACAGCGCTCATCCCCCTGATGGCCAACGCGCTGGAGGGCACCGACTCTCTACCCATCTCCCGCGGCCGCGTCCTACCGTTCCTGGTCGGCCCGTCCCTCTGCGTCGTGACGCTGTCCTTGGTACTAGACTCAACTTTCAGCCGCGAGACCCGATTCAGTGTCGGCCCGGCCAGGGCTCAAGTGAGCTTAGAGTGGGACTTCTTGGAAGAACAAGTCTACCTGGAGGTCCCCACCCGCCTGCTGCTCTGCTCCCCGCCCCAGCAAGTTCGCGCCCCATGGGGGGAGGTCTTCCAGCCGGTCCCGTTCAGGTTCTTCGGGCTGCCTACGCAGGTTCACAATCCCTACGGTGTCGGCATGGCCAATACCATCGCCTTTGCGCGCTGGCAGGTAGGACGTGCGGCCGAGGCCGCCGGACGCAGCCACTCGGACGAAGAGCTGAAGGAGAGCATCCTAGGGATAGCCAGCGCCGGCTATCGGCCCACTGAACTTGGCTCTGACCTCCAGCTGTCAGAGGTCGATCGCTCCCGCTTCGGCAGCTCGTTCGTCGAAGTCCCCCGCCTCGGCTGGTTTCGCAGGGTGGTCAACCTCCGTCTCGTTCTGTACCTGCTCGCTTGGGGCATCATAGCCAAGCTCTACCTTCGCTCCCGCAAGCCCAGGCGGGGCATAGGATCCCTAGGCCAAGTGCAGATCTTCATGCAGGCGATTCAGGGCGTGTCCTTCCTTGCATTGATCACCCTAGTGGCAGAATCGAACAAGGCGGGACGCGACATGATTCAGGTGGCCGAAGCCTGGCTCGACCAGATGCTCGGGGGCAGCACGCTTGCATGGTGGAGCCTTTGCGTCACGCTTGTCGCGGCCCTCTACTACTGGATCCTGCGAGGCTTCCGACGCACCGAGACGCCGCCCCTAGTGGGCGTCGGCTACGGCAAGTCGGCTCCCACCCCGTTCTAGGGGCCGAGGGCCCCCTAAACCGCTTCGAGCTTCTCGTGCCGTGGGCCGCCCGCCGCGTCCGCGACCGCGTAGGAGCCTCGGCCCTTGAGGCTCATGCCCGCCGTCTCCCCTTTCAGGTTCACGCAATAGAGCTGCAGGTCGAACGACGGCTTGCCGTCGGCGCCCACGAGGCCCGGCTGCCACTGGGCCATACGAACGGCTTGGCGCTGAACGCGCTGGAGCACCGTGCGGAGCGCATCGCGTGGCGGCGCGCCCGCTCGCATCTGCTCGACCACCGCAAAGCTCGCGTTCGCGAGGATCGCGGACTCGCCGCGGCCGGTGCCGCCAGCGCTGCCGACCTCTTGATCGCAGTAGAGGCCCGCGCCGACGATCGGCGAATCCCCCACTCGGCCCGGAATCTTCCAGGCGAGACCCGAGGTCGTCGTCGTGCAGGCGATCTCTCCGTCCGTCGAGAGAGCGGAGCAGTGGATCGTGCCCGTGATGCGCTTCTTCCACATCAGGTCTTCAATGGCCACGTCTTCCCCGTGCACGTCCACGTGCCCCGGCGGAAGGGCCATGCCGGATTTCAGGCTCTTGCGCTTTCCGGGGGGCTTCTGGGGCGGCGCCGCGGGGACCAAGCGATCGTCGCGATCGCTCATGGACTCCCGCCACTGCATCCAGATCCTGCGCGTCTCCTCGGTCATGAGGTCCGTGTGGGGATGACCGTGATCGCGGGCGAAGCGGTAGGCACCGTCCCCCACGATCAGGCAGTGATCCGTGCGCTCCATGACGAGGCGCGCGACCTCGGACGGGTGCAGGATGTTCTTGATGTAGGCAACCGCACCCGAGTTGTGAGTGGGACCGTGCATGACCGCCGCATCGAGGGTCACGTCGCCGTTCTCATCGGGGAGTCCGCCGAGGCCGACGGAACGATCCTTGGGATCAGCCTCCACGATCTTCACCACCTCGATCGCCACGTCGAGGGGCGCGGCCCCCTTCTGCAGGTCGTCGTAGAACTGCTGCATACCGCGCAGCGCGTTGGCCGAGCCAACAAGCACCGGGGAGCTAGCCTTGGGGCGACCTGGCAGCGGCACGCGCGGGGCGACCTTCTTCTGCGCAGAGGCCGCGGAACCAGCGGTCAGTGCGCCGGCAGCCGCAGCAGCGGCTCCGCGCAGAACAGAGCGGCGGGAGGGCCCGCTCACACTTCCCATTCCCAGATCGGCCTCATCATTTTGCATGGGGCCAGCTTAAGCGATATGGCGGGGCGCTACCGCCCTTCTTCGATCGAGTCCAGTGAACGAAGTCCGTCAAACTCCGGAAGCGGCGTCCCGGCCGTGAGAGCCCGAAGCCACTGATCCGCGCCGGCGAACCAGTCCGTCCAGAGGACGCGAAGTCCCTGATCAGCATCGCTGGCGGTCACAGCGCTCAAGCGAACATCGCGTTCGATAGCCAGCGACTCCAGATACGAGCTGAGGTCGGACGGACGAGCGTCGGCAACCGCCGCGGCGGCGGCGACGATGGCAACGGACGTCCTGCGGAGCTCATCCGGATCCACATTGGACATACGATCCAGACTGGTGGAGTAAGCGAAGTCCGTGAAGTGCCAGACCAGCGCCGCGGGGATGCCGCGGCCGAGGAAGGTGTCGTGGTCGCTTCCGCCTTCCCATGGGTGCTCGCGCGTGCTCCAAGGCGCACCTGATTCGGCCGCGATCTCCTCGCCCACGTCCACGAGCGATTCTCGGAGGATGAGGGAAAGCCCATTCGGAAGGATGTCCTCTTCGGCCACGCTCCCCGCCCCCCACGGCGTGTGGGAGTCTGGGTGAAGCGCCACGAGCGCGCCGGGGTCCCAACCCCGCTCGAGAAGACAGATGGCTCCGGTCTGCTCGTAGCTCGCGCTGATCATGTCGGCGACGACGCCGGCAACCGGCGTGTCGTCCATTTCGTCGAGGGCTGTGCCGCCGGCCTCGGCTTCCTTGCCGAAGACAAAGTGAATCGTGCGGCGTGGGCGCTCCAGCTGGCCAGAGCTAATCAGGCGCTTGAACCCACGCGCCGCTTCGAGGATGCCCGCTGCGCCAGCAGCGTTGTCGTTGGCCCCCGCGCCGCTGACGGCGGAGACCACGTAGACCGCCTCAGCGGGGCGCTCCGTCCCCCGGATCGTCGCGATCGCCGTGCGTAGGTCACGCACCTCGGTCTTGACGCGGCCGATGAGCTCAATCTCCCCGCGCCCCTGGCTGGCGCGCTCGATGCTCGCCTTGATGCGCGGAGAAACGTAGAAGCTTGGGAGCGTCGACCCCGGCCTGACGGAACCGTGATAGATCGCGTCGAGGTGCCGCGCTCGCCCCGTCGGGTCGACGCAGTAGGCCAGCTGGTACGACGACACGACCGCCACTGCGCCCTTCTCGGCGGCTTCTTGTTCGACGTTGCGGACCGACTTGTCGGTGACCAGGATCGTCCCCGGCAGGACGTCGTCCATTTCGAAGACCGCAGCCCCTCGGAGATTGCACGGGGCCGAGCCCTCCGCCATCAACAGTCGAAAGGGATCCGACTCCTCTTCGAAGAGCGCGATGGGATCGTTCTGCGCGCGACCACCTTCACCGGAGACGCCGTTGATCTCCGCCGAGAGCGGCGTCCATGCGGGCGAGGACATCGGCTTGGCGATGACCTTGAGTTCGAAGCCTGGCTCGGCCCCGAAGCCTGCGCCGTAGAGACCCGCCAGGACGCTGTCCATCGCGGCTTCGTACCCGTCGCTGCCGGGGGCGCGGTAGTGTTCGTCGATGTCGGTCGCGACGGCCATGGCCGCACCGGACTCGAAGATCCCGAGGAGCGAAGGGATGAAGCGGTGCGGACCCGACGCGTCCTTGGGGGCGCCGCTCTTCGAGTCAGCCACCGCCGGCCCGATATGACCGCCGATCCTGCGTGCCAGGTTCCCGCTGAGGGAACCTTGGTCCGCGCCTCCGCTCGAGCTACACGCCGCCCCGAGCAGCGCCAGGGCGAGGCTCGATGGAATTGCCAAAGCGGAGGGTCGGTGATCGAGTGGGTTCATGGGCGGTGCGGGTACAGGCAGGGTCGGTGGGTGAAGCGGTGCAGGGGCCACTGGGCGGATCTACGAGCCGCCGAGTGGTCTGTTGAGGAGAAGGTCCAATCTCAGCCGCGCCTCGTCCGAGATGGCCTCCCTCGATGTCAGGATAGCGGTCTCTAGGGATTTGTGGCAGGCGCAGGCGCCGAGGGCCATCGCGCGGGGCGCCGCGAGGCGCACGGCCTCCCGCGCGAACCCGACGTTCTTGGCCATCACGGCGAGGATCGCGTCCACGGTCACGTCATCGTGCCCCTCGTACCAGCAGTCGTAGTCCGTGGACATCGCCAGGGTGGCGTAGCAGATCTCGGCTTCGCGGGCGAGCTTGGCCTCCTGCAGGTTCGTCATCCCGATCACGTGGGCGCCGAAGCTCCGATACATTTCGGACTCAGCGCGCGTCGAGAACTGGGGACCTTCCATGCAGACGTAGGTGCCCCCATCGTGGACCTTGACGCCGGCCTCCGTGGCGGCGTCACGCAGGACTTCGCGGATCGCACCGCACACGGGATCGCCAAACATCACGTGGGCGACGACGCCCCCTTCAAAGAAGGTGTCCGCCCGGTGGCGCGTGCGATCGATGAACTGGTCCACGGCCACGAAGTCCCCGGGGGGGATCTCCTCTCGAAGGGAGCCGACAGCCCCGACGCCGAGGATGCGGTCCACGCCGAGGCGCTTCATCCCCCAGATGTTCGCCCGGTAGTTGATCTCGGAGGGCGAGATCTTGTGGCCGCGACCGTGGCGCGGAAGGAAGACCATCCGCAGCCCGTCCAGTCGCCCAACCATAAAGGAGTCGCTGGGGTCGCCGAACGGCGTGGCGAGGACGATTTCCTCGAGGTCGGTGAGGCCGTCGATTTCGTACAGGCCGGAGCCGCCGATGACGCCTACGGAGGGCTCCTCGGCGGGATTTTGGGACGCAGTGCTCATGGGCCCAATAATACGGGCACGGCGCCTCCCGTGATGAACGAGAAGCGCCGCGTCGGACCCAGATTAGCCAGGATCGCCCGTCAGTCGTTGGAACGGAGCTTTGCCAGGAGGCGCAGGATCTCGATGTAGAGCCAAACGAGGGTCACCATGAGCCCAACGGCCCCGTACCACTCCATGTGCTTCTCGGCGCCGTTGGCGCTGCCCTTCTCGATCATGTCGAAGTCGAGGAGGAGGTTGAAGGCCGCAAGGCCCACCACAAGAACCGAGAAGCCGATCCCGAACATGCCCGAGGAGTGAATCAGCGGCACTTGCACCCCGAAGAAGCTAAGGACGAAGGCCACCCCGTAGAAGAGCATGATGCCGGCCGTCGCTGAGAACAGGATCGACCGCATGCGGTCCGTGACCTTGATGATCCGGAACGAATAAAGCCCGAGCATCGCCAGCGTCACCGCGAAGGTCAGCGTAACCGCTTGGAAGACGATCCCACCGCCGAGACCCGCGAGGGCTTCCTCGCCGCTGAACCGCATGTAGTACATGCCTGAGACGGCCCCGAGGAAGAGGCCGGTCAGCGCCGCGTAGGGCAGCGCAAGGCGCGCCGCCCACGTGGGCTTGCGCATGATGATCAGCGACAGAATGAACCCGCCGATCATCCCGCCGATGCTCCACATGGTCAGGGTCGTACCCGACTGAATGCCCTCGGCGAGTTGCATGGCCTTCTGCCAAGTAAAGGACGCAGCGACCACCGCGACTGCGAGGAGGATCGCTGTCTTCGTCAGCGTCCCCTGAATCGTCATGCGATCGAGCCGCTCCTGCTCCTCGATGGCGCTGCCAAAGACAGCTCCCCCCTGCGGTGCGGCGAAGGCGGACTCTTTCAGGACGGGGTTGCTGGTTCGCATTCTCATGGGAAGATTTTCTGGCTACGTGGAAAGGCGCGTTGGAACTCCGGGGAGCCTATCAAAAGTGGTTTCGACTACCTGCGACGACTGCCGCGTCCTCGACTACCGCCCCGGCCAAAGCCGCCTCGGGGGCCCCCACGGGAGCCTCGACGTGGTCCGCCCCGACCGCGCCGGGATGAACCGCGTCGCGGCGACCAGTCAGACTCCGAGGGTCGCGGGCCGAAGCCGCCACTGCCCTTGTAGCCCCCATCGCCCTCGTTCCCATAGCCGCGGTCGCCGTCGTTTCCATAGTTCCGATCTTCGCTGGGACGCCCTGCGCCGCGTCGTGGGCCTCCCCTTCGCATGCCGCCACCCCGACGCATGCCACCGCGAGGACCGCCCCCCCGGCGCGAGTAGCCCTGCGGGCGCTCGCCACCTTCGCCGCCGCGCTCGTCAGCACCCTGGAACTCCCGCGGTGGACGCTCGTCCACGCCGCCGATGGACTGACCCACTAGACGCTGGACGACCATCGTCGCGTACGCGCCGCGGGGCAGGCCGAACTGCACCTTGACCATGCGGGCGCCGCGGTGAAGGTTGTCCGCCTCCGCGGGGCGCACGCGCAGCCCGTGGGGCCGCACCACCGCCGCCCGCGGCTCGGGCTTGAGCTGGAAGCCCGCCAGGTTCGGCATGTCGAGCGCTTGGGGCGAGAGACCGATTCGCTCGAGGGTCCGCTCGTAGAGCTCCAGCTGCAGCGGGTCGGTGACCCCTTGGAGTTGGCTGCCGGGGAGCATGAAGCTCCCCTTCCACTCGGGCGGCAGCTCGAACTCGTGGGCCGGGAAGCGAAGCATCCCTTCGATGCCGCGCAGGCTGATTCGGTCAGGGAACTGGTCCTGGACCCAGAGGCCGAGCGCACGGTTCCAAAGGTGCGATTGGAACGCGTAGAGATGGATCAGTCGCTCGCGCGTGCCAACGCGATCAAAGGCGCCTTCGAAGTCATCGGGGTCGCGCTTGAGGTGCTCGAAGACCGAGTGGTGGCGGCCGAGCTTGCCCGCAAGGGCGCGGCAGCCGTTCCAGTCGCCCCAGGTTCGCGCGAGCGCTTCCTTCAGCCGCCGACGCGCGGGCGGCTCGAAGGGCGACGGGCTAGCGACGAGGTTCTTGAGCGCGGTGCTCACGTCCCCTTGCAAAAGGTCGAGCACGATCCACCCCTGGCCATGGCGGATGTTGCCGAAGCGCTGGGAGTCGAAGTAGTTGGGAAGTCCCGTCGCCCGCACGGTGTCGAGGGACCCGCGGAGATGATCGATCCCCTTGTCCCAGAGGTCACGGACAACGATCTGGAAGTCGTTGCCCTCCGACGCGTCCGCAGTGATCGCCTCCTCGGTGAAGCCCACACTCTGGATCCCGAGGGACTGGGAGTGGCCACCCGCGGACACCGAGACGCTCGGGCCCCGTGGGACGCTCATGAACTGGGTGGTGACGCCCTGGCGGTCCTTGAGCCCCGCCATCCCCACATCGCCGGACGAAACGCCGGTGTGGGCGGCCAGCTCGGTCGCAGCCTCCAGGGAGGTCAGCTTCTCTTTGATCACGCGGTAAACGCGATGACCGCCGTGCTCTTGAATGACGCCTTCACGGAGGCGCTCGGTGACCTTGAAGTCACTGGGTCGAACTTTGAGTTTCACGATTCTTGTTTATGCAGAAGGGGTGGGCGAAGTTTCGCCCCGGTTCGTGTGGGTCTTGGTCAGCGGGGGGGCCTGACCTTGCGCAGCTGTTTTAGGAGGCGCTCGAGGTCTTTTGGCACAGGGGCCGTCATTCGGAACGGCTCGCCGGGCGGGAGCCCTAGGGACTCTGCGAGGGCGGGCGCGAGTTCGACCTCGTGGGCGTGAAGGGTCAAGCGGCTCATCAGCGGCTTCTCGGGCATGCCGCGCTTGGGTCGGTACCCCGCCTTGAATTCGGAGAGCTTGAACTCGTTGCGCCGGCCGTAGAAAGCGTCGATCACGAGGGGGAAGCCTTCGTGGGCCATGTGCACTCGAATCTGATGCGTTCGTCCGGTGATCGGCTCGCAACGCAGAAGGGAGTAGCCGTCAAAGCGCTCGGCGATGCGGAAGCGCGTCTGGGAAGGCTTGCCGTCCGGCGCGATGCGCATGCGTCCGCTCTTCTTTAGCACGGGGCCGATCGGCTCGTCGATGATCGAGTCTTCGTCGTCATCGAGGTACGGTTCCCCTTCGACCAGCGCGAGGTACGACTTCTTGATCGTGCCGTCGGAGAAGGCGCTGCGCAGCACGCGCTCGGCCTCGACGTTCTTAGCCACGAGCACCAGGCCCGTCGTGTCCTTGTCGATTCGGTGAACGAGCCGCGGGCGGAACGCTAGACCGGAGTCGAGGCTCCCCTTCTCTTCCTCGGTGCGGTCCACCGCGAGCTGGAGCAGCGCTCCGGCCAAGGAGCCAAGCTCGCGCATCCAACGCTCCGGCTCAACCGCAAGCCCCGGCGGTTTGTCGACCACGAGGAGCGATTCGTTCTCGAAGAGCACCGGCACTTCGATGCCGGGGCTCTCGGGCCGTTTGGGAGCGCGCTCCCAGTCGATCGTCGCCATCACGACTTGGCTGGAGCGCAGCCGCTTGCCCGCCACGGTCGGCGCGCCGTCCACCAGGATGCGACCCGCGCCGATCTCCTGCCGAAGGAAGCCCTTCGACAGACCCGGGTACTGCAGGCACAGGAACTCGTCGAGCTCCAATCCCACCCGTTCGTCTGGAATGACGAAGGTGTCCATTTCGCCCACGTGATCTCTCCTAGGAAGCAGCGCCTTCGCCCGTTGGGCAAGGGCGGTCGGTGGCGCCGCGCGCACCAGCGGAGCCCTGCGCAGATTCAGCGGCGGGAGGCGGCGTCGGCTTCAGGACCTTTTCGTAGATCTCGGGCTTGAGCACACCGACGTACGGCAGGTTGCGGTAGCGCCCCGCGAAGTCCAGGCCGTAGCCCACGACGAACTTGTCCTCGACTTCGAGCACGCGGAAGTCCGCGTTCAGCTCGACCGAGCGACGGCTCGGCTTGTCGAGGAACACGCAGGTCGCAACCTCGCTCGCGCCGCGGCGAAGGAACTCCTCGCGCAGGCAGCTCATGGTCTTGCCCGTGTCGAGGATGTCGTCGACCAGCAGAATGTTGCGCCCTTCAATCTCCCCGGTCGGAAAGAAGTTGATCTCTAGATCGCCCGAAGTGGTTCGGTCGCCGTACGACGACGCGGACACGAAAGCCAACTCCAACGGGATCGGAATCTGACGGATCAGGTCGGCCGAGAAGATGCACGACCCCTTGAGGATCGACACCACCGTGAAGTCACGGCCGCGAAACCTCTCGGTGACGGCCTCGCCAACGCGGGCGAGTCCGGAGCGGATGACGTCCTCGGGGAAGAGGACACTTTCGATATCTGCGTGAACATCTGGCATGGGGAGCCGCAAATCCTAGTGAATAGAGTGCCCCAAGGGGCGACACACTACGGGAACCAGCGCGGGATCACGGCGACTCTCATCTCAGATCAAGAAGTCGTCGCGTCATCCCTTGAATAGGCCCCACCGACTGCTAGCCTTCTAGGGGAAGAGCTGGGGCCAAGGCGGCCCCCCAGAGCCCCCGAGGGCTCCATTCCGACTCCCTAGGCCCGACTCCTCAAGGAGAGGCCGGTGGGACCGAGAGCCAAAAAGCTCCCTCACCTCAAGCTACGAATGACGATCAAACTAGAAGACGGTCTCGACGCCAAGTCGAAAGGACCGCGCCCCACCTCGCGCCGCACCGAAGATCAGCAGATCGCTGATCTCGAGTCCAAGATCCGCGAAGTGGAGGAGCGCATGAAGCGCAAGCAGATCCAGTCCTCACCGCTTCACAAGGAGTTCGCACGCTTCAAGAAGCACGCGGCCCGGTTCGTCCAGGCCTGCACGGACGAGGAGCGTGCCGACATCGCCAACTCCGTCCTTGGCATCCTCACCGTGACCGAGCGGCAGGTCAACGCCCTCGACTGATCGCACCCCAGCGTGGTGGACGCCCTCCCACTCCCCTACCCCACCACAGCATGCATCAGGCCAAGCGCCTCAGAACACTTCTGGCACTCACCGTGGCCAGTTGGACGTTAGGGGGTTGCGGGGGTAGCCCCGAGCCTGAGGCGGAGGTCGTGCCGCCGAGCCTGATCTTGATCTCGCTCGACACGCTCCGCTACGACCACTGCGGCTTCAACGGTTACGAGCGGGACACCACCCCGTTCCTCGACAAGCTGGCCGAGGAGTCGATCGTCTTCGACCGGGCCTACACCACCATGTCGTGGACGCTCATTGCGCACATGTCGATGCTGACGGGCCTCTTCCCGAGCCAGCACGGGGTCCTCATCCCCCAGCTGGCGCTGACGGAGGACTTCCCCACGCTCGCAGAGCGTCTGCACTCGGAGGGCTACGCCACGTCAGGGGTCTACTCCTGCAGCTGGCTCGGTGAACGATACGGCTTTGCTCGGGGCTACGATCGGTACAAGGGGGTGACGTCCGTTGAAGAGGCCGACGTCTTCGTCCGGGAGACCATGGAGCTCGCTCGACCTGGGTTCCCTTCGTTTCAGTTCATCCACCTGTTCGACATCCACTCGGGCTCCCTCGGCCGCAAGGACGCGACGATCTACGGGCCTCCGCCGCCGTTCGACAGCGTGTTCGTCAAGGACGCCAAGCAGAAGCTCGCCGGGATCGACGCGCGCGCGTGGTGGGGCAAGTCCGCCGACCCCACGCCCGAGCAGCACGAGGCCATGGTCGCGCTCTACGACGGAGGCATCCGCCACGTGGACTCGGTCCTCGGGGAGTGGTTCGCCGAGTGGGAAAAGCGCGGAATGCTGGAGAACACGATCGTCATCGTGACCTCCGACCACGGGGAGGGGCTGCGCCAACGCCTTCCTCGCTACGGCGGGCACGGCGACCTCTACGAAGAGGGCTTGCGCGTCCCTCTGCTGATTCGGCTCCCCGACGGAGCGCGCGGCGGCGAGCGAGTGGACCACCTCCACTCGTTGGTCGATCTCGTTCCCACGATCCTCGACGTCGCCGGACTGAGCGCCGATGAGCGGCTCGCCGGCTACTCCGCCGTGGGGCCACCCCGCGCAGACGATCAATGGATCTTCGCCGCGCGCGAGAACGTGGCGGCCGTCGTCTCCAAGGACCGGAAGATCATCTACGCCGAGTCCAATCCCCGGGTGATGTTCCACCTGGACGACGACCCGAGCGAGCTCAACAAGATCAACCGGTCCACGAACCGAGAGCTCTTCATGGAAGCTGCCCAGACATCCCTCGACGCGGCGCTGAAGCAGCTCGGAACCTACTTCCAGCCGAGCAGCCCCTACATCACCCACGAGCTCACCGAAGAGGCAAAGACCAACCTGCGAGCGCTGGGGTACGGCGGCGAGGTCGACGGCAAGTAGCCAGCATGCCGCTCTGCTGGCGCCTCAGTGCCGACGTCTCAGTACCGCGGCTGGTGGTGGCGCCTGAGC
>CALHGQ010000324.1 GCA_938030175.1 uncultured bacterium
GGCTGCGTTGCCCCAGGGCCCCGGTGACTACTGCCACGAGGGGCCATGGGAGCGCCTTGCCCACCGAAATTGTGCACGCACTACGCGAATCCATCTATGCGCGACAGACTCCTGGTCGCCTGTCGCGCATAGCTGAATCCGCGTAGCACGCGCACAATTCCGGTGGGCTGCGTTGCCCCCAAGACCCCGGTGACTTGGTCGCCTGTCGCGCATAGCTAGATCCGCGTAGCACGCGTCCAATTCCGGTGGGCTGCGTTGCCCCAGGGCCCCGGTGACTACTGGAGCCTGTCGCGCATAGGTGGAGTCGCGTAGCGCGCGCCCACGTCCAGTGGGCTGCGTTGCCCAGGGCCCCGGTGACTTAGGGGCCGCATCGCCTGCGGATTGAAGAATGTCTAGCGGCTCCGACGGGCCCTGAGCTGCCCTTGGGGCGGCCTTTAGGGGCCCAAAGTCTCGAAATTGGATCGTAGGTTCGAGCCGTGTGAGGCCTGTGTTCAAGGTCTTTGCTGCCCTCCGATCTGTCGTGTGCGGAGGTCGAAGGGGTGAGTATGCAAGATCTAACCACTCCCCAGCAGCTCTCCCCAACGGCCCCGCGCCGCTCCCACCGCCGTAGCGGCTCCTCGTCCATCATCAAGTCGTCAGCACGGCCGCAAGCCCAGCTTCGGGCTCGCAAAGCACCGCGAGTCCTCCTGGTGGAGGAGGACGAGGATCGGCGCTTTGCGCTGAGAGCGCAGCTCGCGCGGGCTGGCTTCAAGGTCACCGTGGCATTGGACGACGTCTCTGCGGCTTGGAGCCTGCAGTACTGCCAGTACGACGCGGTCATCGCCAACCTCGGATCGTCAAACGGCGACGTCTTTACTGTCCTCCAGGAAGAGAACGAGCGAGAGGCGCTGCCCTCCGTCGTGATCCTGACCGGCGGCGACGAGTACCAGCAGACCGTCGCGCGCACGATGGGCGCCTACGTTGTGGGGCAGACTTCCTGCTCACTCGACGCACTGGATCGTCTTCTCGTGGGGTAGGGCGGCTTGATCTCATCATCTTTCAGTCCTCGTGTGTCGAGGCTCCTAGCGGGCAGGAAGCGCCACGCGTTGCGAAGGGCCTGCACTATTCTGCTGGCCGCGAATTGTGCGCTGTCCATGGGGCAGGTCGGGTCGCCGATGGAGGGAGCCGAGCCAGGTCCTTTTGCGGACGGCTGCCGGGCGGCAGTGGGGAGCGCAACGCCTGTCTCGAGGCCAAGTACGCTGGTTGAAGCCGTATCGAGCGCTTCCTGGTCTGGGCCAACCGTGCGTGCGCTGGGCAGTGAAGCGCACTTTCCCATGGTGGCGAGCGTCGTCGCGCCCCGCTGGTCAGAAGAGGCGAAGACCCTCTTTGGCGTGAAGAAAGGGGAGCTGGACGACCGTGGCCTTCCGGCCAAGATCAGCGACTAGCGCTGACCTGACGGGCCGCGTACCCACCCGCGGGGACCTCAGAGAATTCCCCATCTTGGGGGAAAAGCGGTTTTGACCCCTGCTGGATTGGTCGATGGATCCGTCATGACCATTAGCCACTTCCTACGCGCCCTTGGGGCCTTCAGCCTCGCCCTCATTGTGGGCTGCCACAGCCACGACGACGGATTCAGCTCCGCAGTGGACGACGCAGCCTCCTCCGTGGCTGTCTCCACCGCTACAGGCGTTGTGGCCGACGACGTCGATAGCTCCACGATCACGGTGACGCTGGTCGGGCGCGACGGCAGCCCCCTCGTGGGCTGGACCGTGACCCCGAATGTGAGCGGCACCGACAACACGCTGCTTCCGCCGAGCGGTGTCACAGATGCGTCCGGCACGTTTCAGACGGTGCTGTCCTCCACGACGGCTGAGGTCAAGACGATCTCGATGACCGTAAGCAACGGTGAGACGGTGGTGCTCTCGGATCGACCCTCGGTGGAGTTCATTGGTGATGCGGCCAACGTCGCCCCGGGGATCTCGACCGTGACGGCTGATCCCGGTTCAGGGCTACTCGCCGACGGGAGCGACCTCTCGACGATCACCGTGACGGTTCTGGATGCCAACGGCAACCGCGTCCCAGGAGTCGCGGTTCAGCTCGCGGCGACGGGCACGGGCAACACGCTGACCCAGCCCGCGGTCACGGATTCCATGGGCGTGGCCACGGGCACGATCACGTCGACGGTGGAAGAGACGAAGACGATCACTGCCACGGTGGACCCCGGTGGCACCGCCGACGTGATCACCCAGCAGGCCCTCGTGGCCTTCGGCATGATCACGGTCGACGGGGGACTTTCCTCTGTGACCGTGACGCCGGACTTCGGCATCCTCGCGGACGGTATGGCGGTCGCGGACATCGTTGTGACGGTGCGCGATCAGGCTGGCGTCGCGTTCGCTGGCCAAGCGGTGACCCTTGCCGTGAGCGGAAGCAACAACGTCATCACTCCTGCATCGGGTACGACGGACGCGGACGGCGTGTTCACCGCGAGCGTCACCTCGACGACTGCCGGCGTGAAGGTCGTCGAAGCCACCGTCAACCCAGGTGGAAGCGCTACGCTCCTCGGTGATACGCCGTCGACCGAGTTCGCTTGGCCGGTGCCCGGTCGCTGGTTCGTGCGCACCGGGGGCTCTGACTCCGAGGACGGCATGAGCGCCGCTACGGCGTTCCTCACGCTGGAGGCGGCAGCCATGGCGGCGCAGCCTGGCGATACCGTCTACGTGGGGGCGGGTACCTACGCTGGCGTCGACATCACGACGGGCGGCACCTCCGGCAACCCGATCAGCTGGATCGCCGATTCGCTCGGCACACTGACGAACGACCCCGGCGAGGTCATCATCGACGCCGCCGGTGCAGACTTCGCGCTTCGCCTCACCGACGCTTCGGACCTCACGATCGATGGCTTCACCTTTACGGGCGCCAGCAATCCCGCCGTCGGGGCCGTCGACGTCTCCGGCACCTCCGACCGCTTGACGCTCACGCGATCGCGCATCTACGGGAATGCTCTGGGTGTCCGGGTGGCGTCGGCGAGCGACGCACTCCTTGAGGACAACGCAGTCTCGGCTAACTCCGGGACGGCAGTGCAGGTTGAGTCAGGCGCCACCGGCGCCAGCATCTCGAACAACCTGATCTACGGCAATGGTGGCTCCGGCGTGCGCGTCGACGGCGCGAGCGCGGCCGACGTCAACCTCAACACGTTCTACCTCAACGCCGACGACCAGGTCATCTCCCTCGTTGGCTCGACCGTCACGGCGACGAACAACATCGTCGCGGACGGACTCAGCGACGGTCTCGAGCAGGCGGGCGTCGGCTCGACGCTCACGTCGACGAACAACTGCTCATTCGGTCACTCAGGACAGGACTGGCAGGGCTTAGCCCAGGACGCGACGGACATCAGCGTCGACCCTCTCTTCGAGGATCCGGACGGCGCCGACAACCTGCTCGGTGGCGCGGATGGCCTCGATGATCGCCTTCAGGTGAATGGTCTGGCCCCGAGCCAAACGCTGGACAGCGGCTCGTCAGCGGCCACCGCCCAGGTCTTGGCTTCCGGCGACACGGCCACGGACCGTACGACCCGCGATGACGACGTGCTCGACGGTGAAGACACCGACGGCGCCACGGTCAACATGGGCTACCACTTCCGTCCAACGGTTCCTCCCCTGGCCGAGATTCCGATCGATGACGGCCGGCTCTTCTACGGTGAAGGCGCTTCGAGCCGACCGCGCGTGCGTGGCTGGGACGATAGCGCTAGCAGCTGGGGGGCAGAGGAGGCTACGGCACCCGCCGAAACGCGGATCCAGTACGCCATCCACGAGCAGTCGATCATTTCGGACGGCGAAGAGTACCTCGTCATTCAGTCCACGGACGGTTCGGTGACGAACCTAGAAATGGTCACCTGGACCGGAGAGGAGTGGCGCCGCGAGTGGTCGGAGCGCGACATCGACGTCGTCCACGCCGACAAGCGGGGCTTCGACTTTGGATTCGAGCAGAGCTCGGCGCACGGGCTCCTCGTGTCGTCCAACAACACGGCGACGCCCGTCTATCGGACGCGCATCTTCGGGCTTTGGAGCGACCCGATGCCGCTCCCGCTCAACGACGGCGGTGGCGCCAACCCCGACCCCAACACGGGCGTCGTTCTGTGGGCCGAGCTGATCGAGAAGAATGGATCGGATGAGATCACGCTGCTCTACGCGGATGCGAACTCAGACCTCGTGACGATCGTTTGGGACGGGACCCAGTGGTTGACCGGAACGACCACCGTTCTTGAGACCAACCTGAAGACGAACCCCATCTCTGGCTTCGTCCATAGCCGCGCGTTCGATGGGGCCTACGAGAGCCTCTCGGGGGACTTCCTTGTGGCCTGGGGCCAAGAGGGGACCCAGACGTTCTTCCACGCGGAGCGAGTCAGCGGCGACGTCGCTTTCACCGCACCTACCCAGGTCAACCTCATGCCGGGCATCACGCACTACTGCGACCTCGCGGCCGAGCCGGGTACCAACCGCGTGGCCGGTGGCTTCTACGACCTTGGAGACGGCACCGAGCGACTGGGGCTCTCCACGTGGGATGGAACCGCATGGCAAGACTCCATCCAGATCGACGCTCAGATTCTCGACGTTAACGACACGGGGCAGAGCGACTCTCCCGGCGAGGTTGCATGGGTCGGAGACACCGGCATGGCCGTGTGCATCTACCCCGACGATGAGGCAGCGACCCTCGACTGGGCAACGTGGACCAGCGCCGGTGGCTGGGTCCTCGGCGCGGACCTCGCTGTGCCCGGCAAAGGCACCGGTGAGTCGGCGCTCCTTCGAACGTTCCCCGGTCAAGACCGCGTCCTTGCGGTGTTCTCGGGCTCAGGCGGCGGCCTTTACTCGGCAACCTTCGACGGGACGAACTGGACGCTCACGAACGGAGGTGCGCCCCTCGAGACGGACCTCTCGACCATCGGCGCCGCTCCCTTCTCGTTTGCGTTCGAGCGCTAGGAATCAGCCCGGCGTCACTGTGATGACCTGGTTCGCGGCCACGTTCAGAAGCGTGGTCGTCGTTCCATCGGGCCATTCCACGAGTACGTCGACGGCGTCGGTGGTGCCGAGGCCAAAGTGGGCCTGGGCTGGTTCTTGGCTCATGATGCTGGATCCAGCCAGGATCGCACGCGCCGTCGAGTAGGGACCGTTGGTGATCGTGACCTTCGTCCCGATCGCAGTGGGGTTGCCGCCGGTCATGCGCGGACGCACGATGAGATAGCGGCGGAAGCGGTCGATCACGTGGCGGTTCTCGAAGAGGCGCAGCTGTCCCTCGTCGGCCTGGACCACATCCCGGTCGCCGTCGCCGTCCATGTCGAACGTGACGAGGCCCGTGCCGTTCCGTCCGTCGATGCCAGCGCGGCGGGAGACGTTCAAGAACGTTCCGGTGTTGGGCAAGTCGTTGAAGAAGACGCGCGCCTTGGCCTCTGTGCACGAGTCGGTGGCCAAGAGGTCCTGCCAGCCGTTGAGGTCGAGGTCCACGAACGAGGTGCCCCAGCCGCAGCCCGAGTCCTGGACGCCGAGAGAAGCCGAGGTCTCCGTGTACTGCAGAGGCGCAGGGCCTCGGGCGTAGAACAGGTTGTGCCAGCCGAAGCTCGTGTGAATGTTGGTGATGTACAGGTCGAGGTCACCGTCGCGGTCGGGATCGCCGAGGTTGACGCCCATCTCGTTGAACGCGTTGTTCATGCCGAGGGCGGGGGCCTCATCGAGGAACGTTGCGTTCCCCTGATTGATCCAGAACCGGTTGGCCGTGAAGTCGACGGCCTGGAAGATGTCAAGGTGCCCGTCGCCGCTGAAATCGAACATCACGGGCTGCCAGTGGTTTTGTTCGATGCTCAGGCCGCGTGCCTGGGCCTCGTCCGTGAACTGTCCCTGGCCGTCGTTGATGTAGAGGTGGGCGAGGCCCTCCCAGAAAACGACAAAGAGATCGAGGTCCCCGTCGCTGTCGATGTCACCGGCGGCGATCCCGCCAACGTGGGTGTCCGGATGGAGTGAGAGGTCACCGCTGAGCCCGGAGGTGGCCGTTACTTCCTCGAAGGTGCCGTTTGAGCGCTGGCGATGAAGTCGAATCGACGAGGCCCCCGTGCACGGAGTGTCCTCGTAGCAGTCCCCAACGGTCGCGAGGTCCAGGTCGCCGTCGCCGTCGATGTCGAACCAAAGACCGGCCCGGTGGTTGCCGGAGTGCGCGAGGCCCAGGCTGGCCGCCGACTCGGTGAACTGCCCGAGTCCGTCGTTGACGTAGACCTGGTCCACGGCGCCCAGGCCGTTGGGCACGAAGAGGTCAATGTCTCCGTCGCCGTCGAAGTCCTCGGCCGCCAGCCCCGCTGACAAACCGGGGGCTCGGGTGAAAGCCTGGATGCCGCGCTGGGCTCCGACCTCCACGAGGAGCGACTGGGCGCCGAGTAGGGGAGTCGACAGGACGAACAGTGCGGCGAAGAGCGGCTTCTTGGGCGCTTGGAGCATGCCCCCAAGCTGCCATTTCGCCTGGGCCGAATGGGGTCAAGGTCGTCAAAATTTGGGTGCGCCCGGAGGGCCGCTGCCCAGCGCCGAATCAAGTCCACCATTGAGCCACCCTGCCGCAGCGGGCTCCGAAGACTCGATCAGTATCCAAGCTCGGTCACCTCACCGGCGACGAGCTCAGCCGTTTGCCTTGTCTCCTGACGATCCCCCCGGGGCTTGGCTTGAACCTCAAGGTGTCCAGGGGGCATGGCCACGGTCCGCGTCTCGCTGGCCATGAGGCGCTGCTTGAGAACTCCGACTCCCTCAACCCTCAGGAGGAAGTCAACCGTGAGTTGCGGGTCCGAATTCGTGAGCTTCAGCTGGGCCGCGGGCAGCAGCTTGATCTCCGGAAGTTCCTTGGTCTCACCGGCGGCAAGAATCACATCGGTGAGAAGACCGTAGAACAGCGCATCGTCCGTGTAGGTAAAGACGGTATAGGAGCCCGCTACCAGCCCGTCCATGCGGAAGGTCGCGTTGGGCCCATCGCCCAGTCCGCCCCCCCTTCCTTTCCCCGGGTCCGCGTGTCGGTCATCGGTGAGGAACCAGATCCATCCGTCGAGGTTGCCGTTTGGGTCAGGGCCGATCACGCTGCCGAAGGCCGCGCCGGCTTCTTGGAGGACG
>CALHGQ010000325.1 GCA_938030175.1 uncultured bacterium
CCATGAAAGCCGCAGCCCCGTGCTCGAACGGAAGGAGCCCAAGGCTCGCCACCAGCGTCGTGGCCCCGGCGGGAGGATGCGAGGCGCGCAGCCCCTCGGTGAGCGCCACGGTCAACGCAATCGCTAGGGCTGACGCCAGTGCATGGCCCGGCATGAAAGCACCGGAGAGCGCCCCCGGGGCCTCGAACACGCCGAACAAGTAGGCGCTCGCGTACCCAGCGGCGAGCCCCATCCCGTGGCCAAGCAGAATGCTCCGGGGAGAGCTCGCAGCGCTGCGAGGATCCCTAGCCACAAGAAACGCCGTGACGCCTAATGGCGGAGCCAGGCACGGCGCGTTCGCAGCCCAAGCCAGAGCGCCGACTACAAGCACCAGCGCGCCACTGAGGAACGCGACCGCCGCGGTGGAGCGCGCGGCGCCATTCACTTCTTCGTTTCCCGCTTCGCTCTTCCCGCTCGCTTGAGGCGTCGACATCGTCGAGGGATGATACTCCTCGACCGCGGCGCCCACCGAAAAGAAGCGCTCTGAATGACAGTTAGGCCGCGTCGGACTCGATGTGAGCCTTGATCGCGTCGAGGTCTTTCGCGCACAGGTTCAGCAGCTTCTTCATGAACGGCTTCATCAGAAAGCTCATGACCTTGGCGGTCTTCGTCAAGGGCTCCGATTGGAACGTCATCGTGAGGCGCGTGCTTTCGCCTTCCGGCGTGAGCGCAAAGCTCGTCCGATAGCGGCAGCCGTGGCTCTCCGCGCCCAGGACGTACTGATGCGGCGCCTCCAGGACGAGGAACTCCATCTCTTCGGTCGCGGCCTTGCCCATCATCGTGCGGGTCTCGCGGAAGCGAGTGCCGACCCTGACCGGGCCCGGCGTGAGCAGCTCCACCTTGTCGATGGCTGGGACGACATCGGGCCAGGACTCGACGTTCGTGGCGTGGGCAAAGACTCGCTCCGCAGACGCGTCGATCACGCGGTCAACGCTCATTTTGTGAACTCCCATAGTGGGGGAGAGCGTAACCGAAGTCGCTGAAATGGGCTGAGTGGACGCAGGAGGGCGGCTCGTGGCTAGGCCCAGGGGGCTGGCCTATCGAAGGAGGCGTCGCGGGTAGGAACGTACGAGTGCCGCGACGCCCCAACCCGCGCCCGCGGCACTCATCCTCGCTAGCGGAACGCCAGTACAGCCGGTTGCCTACTGAACGAAGTCGATGCTGGCGCCATCGGTGAGGTTGAAGAAGGCGCCACCCGCGGCCGCGTCTCGGTACCAGAGCTGGAAGAACCGCGTCTGCCCCGCGAGGATTCCGCTGGACTGGACGTCGAAGCGCAACGTGGCGACGTTGCCCGTCGTGTTGACCACGGGGCCGAGCCGCGTCAGGCTCCCGCCCACGCAGCGATTGCCATTCCCGAGCGGAACCTGGGCGGACTGGGTGCCGAAGAAGAAGATGCCCGCACCATTCGGAACGCCTTGAGCTTGGAGGATCACCTGGTTTGCGGCCACGGAACGCGAACCTGTGGCTGCGATCGACGCGGTCTGCCCAAGCGAATTGGGCGTCGCCACGCAGAAGGACTGGCTGATGGGCGTGGGGTCCAGAATGAACGCCCTTTGGAGCGCCTGGGGGCCCAGTCGGTATTGACCGAGGATCTGCCCTCTGTCGTTGATGTCGGTCACGGCCGTGATCTGCGCCCCTCCAGGGATGCTCTGGATCGAGTTCAGCGCTACGACTGCCCCGGTGTTCGCATCAAAGAGGAAGGGGCCCAAGCTATCAGAGTTGCCCAAGACCAATCCGTGAGCATTGACGGCCACACCTTCGCTGTCAGCCACTGGAATCACCGAGGGAGCTCCTGCGCTCCAGGTGTAGGCCTGGCTGGATCCGGGGGTGGAAAAGCCGCTCAGGCTGAAGGACCTTCCGACCACAAGCCCGGAGTCGTTGACGTCCGCACCGGCCGATCGATCGAACCCGCCAGGGATCCCGAGTTCGATCAATTGCCCGCCTGCCCGAAGAAAAGCCTCGTTGTCGCGATCACCCGTGAGCATTCCGTTCGGACTCGCACCAAAGACCGAGGCCCCCGCAATCGCGAGCTGGAGTCCGCCACCGGAGTCGATAAAGACGTCCGTGTTCGCCAGAGCCGTTGAGCCAAAGTCGTCCCCGCTGTTTCCGACCACCGTTCCGTCGCCAAGAATGGCCGTGGCGCGACTACCGGTATCGCCCGGAAGGAAGCCCAGTGAGTCGAGCGCGCCGTTGCTCCAGCGGAACGCCTCGCGAGGGAATACTCCGGTGAATCCAACGACGTCCCCGTCGTCGTTGATGCCAAGCGGAGTGGCGAAGAGGTTCACACCTGGGAGCACGATCATGCCTTGGGAAGATGTCCAGATGAACGGCCGCTGGCCTGAACCGAAGGGGACGCGGCCCACAGCGGTGCCTGCGTTGTTGATGGCCTGCGGCTCGATGGTGCCGCCGACCCCGAGGTCCCCGAGGTCTGTGAACGTGTACTGACCCTGAGGGGAAGCGTCAGCGGAAACGCAGAGGGCAAACGCCAACGTGGAAGAGAGAAGTGCTGATGAGGTGGACATGTCTTTTTCTTGCACCACGGCCGTGGCGGAGTGCTCAAGCACGGACGGTGCTTGGCGATTGATTGAAGTCGATAGGGCGCGCAACCGTTGCCGCCGCACGGCCGGCTCTTCGCTTTCACTTTTGGATCTGTGACCCCGAGTCGGGTGATTTCCTTCGAAGGGCAAAGACGAAGGCGATCTATCCATCCACGAACTAGCGCCCGTGAGCGGACGAGCGAAATCCCCCCTCAAAGATTCTTCGGACGGTCGTCACAGCCTGGCTCTCCCAGCCAAGAGGCGATCAGGGGCGCTCTCCACGACCCCTACGCATCGACACACGCACTAGCCATGACCCCACTCTGTTCTGCGCTCCTACTCTTGAGCGCGCCC
>CALHGQ010000326.1 GCA_938030175.1 uncultured bacterium
GTACCCCGTGCGCACCTTCTTGCCGTTGGACAGATAGCTAATCAGGCGCGTGTTCTCGTCGTCCGGATGGGCCGCGATATAAAGGACGCTGCCCACGACGCTGAGCTTGTGCATCCGGTGGAGGATGACGCCGCTGCTCACTTGCGGTTCGGGTACCTGGGGCCGTGCTGAGACGGTGGTCGTCAGCAGGACGGCCAGGGCTACAGCAAGCCCCACGGAGGCCTGAACGAACGGGAAGTAGGAGCGACAGCGACAGAGTGCGGGCATGGTGAACACGGATCCGAACGAATGGTGGTCGCAGGGGGGAGCTGCGAGGGGCTCTTCTATCAGTTCCCACGCCCCACCTGGAGATCTGGGTCTGATTTGGGCCCGTTCGGATTACGTTCTGATCGCTACGTGGAAAATAGTCGGCCAGAACCCAGCGCCGGTGCCGTAGAACGCCTGCATGTTCGCGAACCCACTCGGACTCCTGGGGCTATTGAGCCTGGCGGCCATCCTCGGCCTCCACCTCTACCGCCGCCGCCGCACCCCGCTGGTGGTGAGCGCGGCGTTCCTTTGGGAGGACGTCGCGAGTGAGGCCCAGGGCGGTCGTCAGCGGCAGCCCCTCCGGAGAACGCTGTCTCTCCTCGCGGAGCTCCTGGGCGCCCTCTGCCTGACGCTGGCGCTGGCCGGCCTGCGTCTCCCTGGCAACCACGCCGCGGCCCACTACGTCGTGGTCATCGACTCGTCGGCCTCCATGACCGCGAAAGGCCTGGATGGATCGAGCGCCCGTGACCGCGCACGCGAGAGCGTCTCCCAGAACATCAAGCGCCTGAAGTCGGACGGACGCGTCACGGTGGTCCTGACCGGCCCCGAGCCCACCGTGCTCGCCGGCCCCTTCGCCTTCCGCGACGAAGCCCTCGAGAAGCTAGAACAGCCGTGGCCCACCCAGGGGAATCATTCCCCGACAAGCGCGTTGCTCCTGGCCTCCGAACTCAGCGCCCTCGGCCCCATCGACTACGTGACCGACGACAGCTCGGACGTGGGCAAGGATGCCGGCGACCGAGTGCGCTGGATCGCCGTTGGGGAGCCATCCAGCAACGTCGGCATCACGGCTGCGTTACGCGAAGCCGCCACCGCGGACGCCGACGAGATCACGCTTGCGATTCGAAACGCCGGACGAAAGGAGCGCACGGTACGCCTGGAGCTCAGCCAACCCGGAGCCGCAGGTGACTCACCTTCGGAGAGTAGCGAGTACACCCTCGCCGGGAACGAAACGCGCACGGTCAAGTTCCGCTACTCCCCGGCCATCGCAGATGCTGTGGCGCGCCTCGTCCCAGCCGACGGCGCTTCGACACTGGATAGCTTTCCGATCGACGACGTCGCCTACCTGTGCGCGGCCCCGCGCAAGAGGCTGCGCCTCGCGTCGGGGTTGAGCGACGGCGCCGCGCGCAGCCTAGGCCTACGCAGCGCGTCCTCGGCGGAACGCTGGGCGGAGATCGTTCCGGACGCCGTGGCCACGACACTTGAAGGGGCGCCCCACCTCGTCCTGACCTCGGCGATCGAACCATCGGGCGAGCCCGGGGAGCGATGGACCCTCTCGTTGCAAGCGGGTGTCTCCGAGCCGAGCCATCTCACGGGGCCGTTCCTGCTTGACCCGACCCACCCCCTTCTCCAGGGCATCACCCTGGACGGTGTCGTTTGGTCCATGGACGAAGCGGCCGCCGCCACCGTCCCACAGGGCGCAAGCGTCCTCGGCTACGCCGGCGAAACGCCCCTCGTGACGGAGACCCTGCGCGACAACGGGGGGCGCGACTGGCGACTCCTGGTCGATCCGGAGTTCTCGAACATCGGACGCTCGGCTGACTGGCCGATCCTCTTGGCCAACGCCGCCGAGGAACGTCGACGGGCGCTGCCGGGTCCGGTGGCGACGACCCTGAGCATCGGCGAGCGATTCCAGTGGCGGGGTGCGCCCGATGGCGTCCTCGAACTCGTCTCACCCAGCGGTACTGTGCGAACGCTGGAGCCGACGAACTCCGCTGATCTCACGACCCCGCGCCTCATGGAAGTCGGCCTGTGGACGCTTCGAGCCCCCGGTGGAAGCGCCTCGGGCGAGGCCGCAGGCGAGACATTTCGCACGGTGGGAGTTTCCCTCGTGAGCTCCGCCGAATCGAACCTCTTGGCGCGGGCGAGCCTGGCGCAGCCCGAGCTAGACGTGAGCACTTTGGACAGCACCCAGGCGGGGGGCGCGCGGACGTCGTGGCTCGAGACGGCCATGCTGCTCATGGCGGCAGCGCTCTTTGCGCTCAACTGGTGGGTCCTGCGCGAACGGACGCCTGGGAGCGCAACGAGCCGGAGGGCCAAGGCATGAGCGTGAGCTTTCTTCGTCCTGAGCTGCTGGTGCTATTCGTGCCCCTCGCCTGGCTCGCATGGCGCACCCGGTCCGGTCTGCATCCGGTCACCACGGGGATCCGCCTTGCGCTCGCCGCGCTGGTCGCCCTCGCCGTAGCCGGGCCGCACCTGCGAGCGGGAACGGCCGAGCGCCACGCCGTGTTCGTGGTCGACCGCTCAGCTTCGATGCCCGCTGGCTCCGACGCCGCGGCTGTTGAGCTCATCGATCTGGCCCTAGACACGCGCTCCAGCGGCGACAAGGTGCACGTGGTGACGTTCGGCGAAGAAGCGCGGATCGAGACGGGCATCACCGACGCATCCCGGGGTTTCGGAGCTTTCGAGAGCGCCGTCGAGGTGGACGGCAGCGACCTCGCCGCCGGCATCGAGTCCGCGCTCTCGTTGATCCCGGGAAACGCCCAGGGTTCCATCGTGCTCGTCTCCGACGGCCATGCGGACACGAAGCGCGAGGTCGACCTCGCGCTGCTCGCGGCGGCCAGTCGAGGTGTCCGTATCGACGTGCGCGAGCTCGGGCGTCGCCGCACCGCCGACACCGCCATCGAACGGGTCGAGGTTCCACCCGAGGTCTTCGCGGGCGAGCCATTCCTGATCACGGCGTGGATCCACGCGAGCGAGCGGCAGGTACGAACGGTGCGCCTGATGCGCGGCGCGAACATCGCGGAGACCCGGACTGTGGAGCTTCCGCCCGGACGCTCGCGGTTGCGCTTCCGCACGCTCCTGACCCAAGGGGGCATCGGTGAATACCGCGTCGAGCTCGCGGCTCAGGGCGAGGGCACACCCGACGAGCGGATGGACCGCGTGCCCGAGAACGACAGCGCCGTCGCCGCCACCCGTGCCCTGGGCGCGCGGCCGGTGATGATCGTCAACCATGACGGCGTAGCGGACACGCTCACCTCCTCTCTTCGCAGCGCCGGCATTCCCGCACTGGCCGTGACGCCCGAGCGCATGCCCCGGTCCCTCCGGGCCCTCGAGTCGTTCCGCGCCGTCATCCTAGAGAACGTCTCGGCGGCACGGGTGGGCCTCTCCCGCATGGAGCTCCTGCGCACGTGGACGCTAGACCACGGCGGCGGCCTCTTGATGACGGGCGGGCAGGCGTCGTTCGGATCAGGCGGCTACTTCCGTTCGCCCCTGGACGACCTCCTTCCTGTCTCCATGGAGCAGCGCCAGGAGCATCGCAAGCTCGCGGTCGCATTATCGATCACCCTCGACCGCTCGGGCTCGATGTCGGCGGCCGCGGAAGGCGGCACCAAGATGGACCTCGCCAACCGGGGCACGGTCGAGGCCCTGCGACTCCTGTCCCCGAACGACTCGGCCTCGGTCATCGCGGTCGACTCGTCGCCCCACGTGATCCAGGCGCAGACGCAGCTCACGGACCTGGACGCTATCGAAGAGAGGGTGCTGGGCATTCGATCCCAGGGGGGCGGCATCTTCACCGCAACGGCGCTGAGGGCGTCGGCCCAGGAGCTTCAGAACGCCGTCGAGACGACCAAACACGTGATCTTGTTTGCGGACGCCGCGGACGCCGAGGAACAAGAAGACACCCCGCCCATGATCGACCTCTTGCGCGACATGGGCGCCACGGTCTCCGTGATCGGCCTCGGCACGGAGGACGACCAGCACGCGGACTTCCTCAAGGAGTGCGCGGCGTCGGGCGGTGGCGAAGCGTACTTCACGGACTCTGCGACGGAGCTCCCGCGGCTCTTCGCCATGGACACCCAGGCCGTCGCGCGCTCCACTTTCGTGGAGGAGGCTACCACCGTCCAAGGGCGCCGCGACCTGGTGGGTCTCGGCGAACTGACGGACGCGAACTTTCCCCGCATCGGTGGCTACAACCTGAGCTACCTGCGCAACAGCGCGTCCCTGGGCGCGGTCACGGTCGATGAGTACAAGGCGCCCGTCTTTGCGTTCCACGCCCGCGGCTTGGGCCGAGTCGCTGCCTTCACGGGCCAAGTGGGCGGGACCTTTGGAGCCGAGCTTCCCCAGTGGCCGGGCTTCTCCTCGTTCTTCGTCACGGTCAGCCGCTGGCTGAGCGGCGTCGAGCCCCCGGAGGGGGTCTTCGCGTCCGTAAGGCGTGAAGGGCGCAACGCCATGCTGTCCGTCGAGTTCGACCCAGACGCCGACGACGTCGACCTTGGGGAGCAGCTCGATGCCACCGTGGACGGCGCGAACGGACCAAAGACCATCACGCTAGAGCGCGTGTCGCCGACGCGCTTCGAAGCGAGCTACCCGCTGACCTCGGGAGAGATCGCGCTGACGACGGTCCGCTTGCAGAGGAAGGACGACGCTCCCGTTGGCATTGCCCTGCCGCCGATCGCGCTCCCCTATTCACCCGAGTACGAGCGGGCCACGGACCCGCGCGCGGGGGAGTCGCTCTTGCGAAGAATCGCGGCGCGCTCCGGCGGAGTCCTTGACGTCGCCACCTCCGAGATCTTCCGAGGCGAGCGCGGCAGCCGAGCCTGGCGCCTCTTCACGCGCGAGCTGGCGCTGCTCGCTCTGTTGCTGCTCCTCGTGGAGATCGCAGGCCGCAGGCTTCAGCTGTGGGAGAGCACGCGCCTTCCCCAGCGAGCACCAAGGCCCCCCAAGACCCAAGGCACGACCCAGTCTCCCGAGCCCACCGCCGACGTTCCCGAGGCAGGCCCAGCCGCCGCCCCGGAACCCGCCGCCGAGGAACGCCCGTCCCTGACGAGCACGCTAGACGCCGCACGCCGATCGAGCCGTGGTCGGCTGGACCGCTAAGGGCCTAGGCCACTGCGGCTCAGTCAGGCTCACTTCGCTGCGAAGAGAGTGCTCTTCTGTTCGACCGATTCTGGGCGGTCCGAAAATCGCACCGGTCAGGAAAGCACACCCAGCTCGCCGAGTGCTGCCAAAGCGTCGCCCAGTGGCGCGCCGGGTGGCAGGGTTCTGAATACGCCGCCGTGGCGTTGGGTAGCGTCTGCGAGGCCGGCCTGGAGGCGCGCGAGTCGTTCGCTGTAGCGCTTCAGCGCGGCTCGATCGATCACGACCTCGCGGATCTCATCGCGTTCCGCGTCCATGAGGCGGAGCGCGCCGGATGCCGCGGGCGTGGCGTCCTCGGTCGAGAGGACCTGCAGGAGTCCGACGCGGCCGGCCCCGTGGCCGAAGGGGCGCACGAGCTGGGCTGGATCGGCAGGCACCAGGAAGTCGGAGACCACGATGCGCACCGAGCTCGGGCGCACTTCGGCGCTCGCCTCGGGGATCAGGTCGCCGAGTGGGCGCCGGGAGTCGAAGGTGAGGCCAACCTTCAGGAGTTCGTCTGAAGACACTCGGAGCGCGCGGTCCCCTAGCGTCACGAGGCGCACGTCATAGCCACCCGATCGCGCGGACTGCGCGAGCACCGCGGTGAGGTCCACCGCACGCTGCGCCTTCGCGTCGGTCGTCGCCATCGACCTTGAAACGTCGACGAAGAGATCAAGGCGCGGCGCGACCTCCTCGCGATGGATGCGCACGAGGACCTCGTCGGTCTTCGCGAGCGCGCGCCAGTCGATGTGACGCACGTCATCCCCGGGGGCATAGGGGCGACGATCGTGGAACTCCATCGACGAACCACCGCCGCGCCCGAGGAGATCACCGCTATTGCCTCCCCGCGGGACGTGCTCGAGATTGAGCACCCAGCGCGATCCCTCACGGAGCGCTTCCTCCGAGGGCAGGAAAAGAGACCGAGAAGAGGATCGAACGGACGGTTCCAAAGCTGCGTCCTAGGCCTCGGTGGACGGGGCGGCCGCGGCGGTCTCTTTGCCCGAGCTAAGTCTGGATGTCTCACGGAGCGCCCGAAAGACAGACGGCAGCGCGAGCAGCAACCCAACCAGCACCAACGGAAGGATCAGGAACACGAAGGCCTCCGGATCGTAGAGGGATCCGTCGAAGGACTCCCCAATCATCAGCGGCCCGTTTCCGACGTGCCACATATCACGCATGGGGCCAGAGCCAATGAGCAGCCCCAGCACCGCGGGGGCGAGAATAAAGAAAGCGGGGCTAAGGATCGCGAGGACCCTAACGATCTTGCGGCTCCGGTCGCTGGTCCCGAGGAATAGCGAGCAGATTCCGATGGGCAACAGGGTGTATAGCAGCACGTACACCGCCGCCACCAAGAGACCCAGCCCTCCATCGTTCATGATCGGATCGTTGTCGACGTACCCCGATGATCCGACGATGGTCATGCCGCGCCCGCCTGTAAATGCCGCCAGGCAGAGGGCCCCCACCACAAGCGCAGCCACATGCAGCAAAAAGAACAGCACCCCACGGCCGCGGCCAGGGAACCATGGCAGCGTCAAGAGCGCCGCGACTCCACTCTTGGGCACCGTCGGCGCGACGCGCCGCCCCAGCCTGTCGGGCTCGGTGCAAAGAAACACGCCCGCCAAAGCGAGCCCAAACATGGCGAAGATCGTCAAGCCGAACAGCGGTTCCCTCGGCATCCTCGGCGTGGGGACCGTCGCATTCACGGCCATCGCGATAAGAAAGAGCAGCGTCCCCACGCTGATCAGGACCCGCACGTTCGTCGAACGATTCTCTTCCGCATGGGACAGCACGTTGCAGCTGATGAAGAGCGCGAGGAAGCCGCCGAAGGTCGCCACGGCGAGAAGCTGCGGCATCGCCAGCCAGAACTGCCAGTCCGTGATCTGATCGGGTTGGCGCATGAGCTCGTTCCCTAGCCCCGATGCGGCGGCGATGGTCCCCACCAGCGCTCCCCCGAGCATCACCATCATGATGACGCGCAAGAACCGGTTGCGGGTCAGCGTCGAGAACATGATCGAAACCGTCGTCAGCCAAAGGCTCGCGAAGGCCGTCAGCCCAAGGATGACCGCCAGCACGAGCACATCGACCCCCCGCAGCAAGAAAGCGACGGCGAGGAACGGCATGAATGCGGCGAAGAAGAGCAGCGCCTGCACAAACCCAGCCAGGATCTTTCCGACGACGATCTGCCGCGGCTTCAGGTTCGAGAGCACGAGCATCTCGAAGGTGTGATCATCCCACTCCGAGCCCATCGCGTGGAAGGCTTGGAACGGCACCACCAAAAGAACGGCGCCACACAGGAAGGCGTACACCGCCGCGAAGAAGTCACGGCCCGGCTGCGCCGTGCGATCGGTGATCTCCAGGGCCATGATCGTGCATGCGAGGAGCGCGAGCAGCACCGTAACGATCAAAGAGATCGCGAACACCTTCCCCCGCTGGGACTGGCGAATCTCTTTGACGAGCACCGGGTTGAGGAAGTCCCCGAAGAAGCCGGAGCGCGGGGGAGCCGCGGGGGATGAGGCCGGCGCTCCGTCGGCGCCGAGCTCGGCTGCTGGGTCCATGGTCATTGGAGCGTCCCCTGCGTCACAGAAAGGAATACGTCTTCAAGGTTGGTGTCGCGGGCGGCAAAGTCGAGGGGTTGAACCCCTCGGCGCACGAGCTCGGCCAAGAGCTGAGCCCGCTCCTGGTCTCCGCTCGTGAACGAGAAAGTGATGTTGCCTTGGTCGAGGCGCGCCCCCGTGACGTGGGGCATCTCTGCGATCGTGCGCAGCGCGGCTTCCGCGTCCCCGAGGACGCGGCACACCACGTCCGCGTGGGCGCGGGTCTCGCGCATCATGTCGTCGACGCGCCCCTTGGCCTGGAGCTTGCCGGCTTCGATCACGGCGACCGAGTCGCAAACCTCCGCCAGCTCGGTGAGGATGTGGGACGAGAGCAGGACGGCCTTGCCGCTATCCCCTAGCGCGCTCACGAGCTCGCGCAGCTCCACGCGTGCGCGCGGATCGAGACCCGCCGCGGGCTCATCGAGGATCAGTAGCTTCGGGTCGTGGAGCAGCGTCTTCGCGAGGCAAAGCCGCTGCTTCATGCCCTTGGACAGGGCGTCGATGTTCTTGGTGGCAAGGGGGTGCAGCGCCGTGAAGTCGATCACGCTGGCGATGGTGTGCGCCCGGGCTCGCCCGCGCAGGCCGTGGGCGCGGGCGAAGAAGTCGAGGTACTCCATGACGGTTGTCGCGCTGTAAGCCCCGTAAGCGTCAGGCATAAACCCGATCTTCGCGCGCACCTCGCGGGCGGACCCGAGGACCGACACCCCGTCGACGAAAACGTCGCCGCGATCAGGCAGCTCCAGCGTCGACACGATCCTCATCGTCGTCGTCTTCCCCGCACCGTTAGGCCCAATGAACCCGCAGATCTCCCCCGCATCCAGGGAAAACGAGACGTTGTCTACGGCCTTCGTGGCGCCAAACTCTTTCGTGATGCCACGAACTTCTAATGCGCTGGTCATGGGATCTGGCCCTCTAGCGGCTCCACTTAGCTGGGTCTGTGTCGAGGTAGCCAACGATCGCGTGGAGGAACTTCAGCTCGTCCATTTCAACCGACGCGTCATCGGCCCCCGGGCCCGCCTCGGAGGCAAGCGCTAAGTAGCCGCCTTCGTGCAGCTGCGCCCCGGCGAAGATCGGCTCGAACTCTGCCGAGTCCAGGACGCCTCGCACCGCTGCTCGAGGTCGCTCTCGCAGGGTGGCCGTCGCCCCCTTCTTGATTCCGCCTTCGGCGGCAAAGAGACGGCCATCCGGCGACATGATCTCCAGCATCCTGAGTTCGACGCCGAGCGCGTTGGTGACTTCCATCGAGTCGCCTTGGGGGGCGGTCCACTCCAGGCGAGCCCGCGTTGTCCCCGTGGACAGCACGACGTGGCCCGTGCGCGTCCGAACCGGGAGGAAGTCCCCGAGGAGCGCCAGCTGGTTGCCGTCGTGCTCCATGATCCGGGTTTGGCTGCCGTAGTCTCGCATGGGTACCAGCACCGTCGAGCTGGGCAGCGGTTGAAGGGTCTGACCGCTGCGCCCCATGACGAGCTCGCGCCTCAACGCAGACGTCGCTCGCTTCTCCACCTGGTCAACGATGGTGAGTGAATGTGCGTAGCCCTCCGTGCCAAACCCCTGGCGGAAGAGGCCGTAGCCAACGATGACCACCGTCGCGACCAGGGAAACGAGGGGCACGGCGACCAGCAGGAGTCCGGGCCTCTTCTTCTTGCGGGAGACGGCCACGCTGAGAGGGCCCACGATGATGGCGAAGAGCGTGAGGAGCCCGAGCACAGACCGAATCGGAAGGCCGTCCTCGGAAAACTCGGAGGTCCAGGGCTCCTTGACGTCACGGGTGCTGGAAGCGTAGAGCGCGCCCAGCGTCGAAGGCCAATCGTCCCTATGCCACCGCACGGCGTCAAAGGCTTGGAGCGTTCGCACGAAGACGCCGCCGTCGCTTCCGGTGGGCGCAGGGTCCTTGAGGAATTCGACGTCGGAAAGTCCGAACCTGCAGAGGGCAATGCTCCCGAAGCCCGCGCGGTAGAGCTCCATCGCGGATCCATCCCTGATGGAAGCCGTGAGGCTTCCCTCGGGCACGTTCAACTTGAAGCGCTCCTGCGTCAGCGTCGTGAGGCCTGGGACACCACGCAGGCGCCGCTCCAGGTCCGTGCCCACAAAGGCCACTTGACCGCCCTGATGAGCCCATTCCAAGAGTCGCTCCCAGCGGGGATCCGAGGGAAGATCCCCATCGACGTCCACAAAGACGGTGTCCATCGTCGACCAGCCCGCAGCCATGCGGGGAAGATCCTCGAAGGAGAGGGAAGCTAGCCGCGCCGTCTGGATCGCGGCGCCCCCGCTCCGCACCCTCGAAGCATCGGTGGCTGCACCGAGCACCCGATGGGGCGAGCCACTCATCGGAAGATCTGATCGTCTTCCAGCCAGCACGACCTCCGACATCTCACTGGGCCCAACGAACGCGATCACCCGCGCCACAGGACTCAGACCGTTGCGAAAGAATTCCAAGCGAACGTCTCTCTTGTCGCGACCGCTCTTCAGATTGAGGCGGTACGAACCTCCGAGGCCTGAGCGATCCACACAAACCAAGAGCTCCGAAGAGGTCGACTCGCCCGGTGCGAGATCGAGCTTCCACTTCTGACGGTAGCGCGTCTGGTTGTAGCGGCGGGCGTTGAGATCCATCTCTAGACGCTCAGGCCCAGTCCCGTCGTTGGTGACCCGCACGTTCACCGGGGCGTACCCGCGGCCGACCCCAGCGGGAACCGGCGTCGTCACGACCACGCGCAGCTCGCCGAGGCTGATCGTCGTCCCAAGCTGCACGGGTCTTGCGGCGAGTGCGCCGGGGGTCAGGACCCACCACGCGCACAGCCCGAAGAAGAGCGTCGCTGCGAGCCGACGATACCGGCGGATCCCGTCGGCCAGGGATCGCGAAGAGCTACCCACGACCGTTCTCCATTTCCGGCACCGACGCCAGGACCGCATTCGCAAGGTCGCGCCCGGTCTTGCCGTCGAGGCGCGCGCGGTAGTCGAGGGCGAGCCTATGCCCGAGGGCATGGGCAGCCACCGCGCGCACGTCGTCGAAACCGACGTTGGGCTTGCCGCCGAGCAACGCATGGGCACGGGCGCTCTCCGCGATCGAGATCGCGGCACGGGGCGACGCGCCGTAGCGCACGTACTGCTTGACTTCCTCCGGAGCTTCGCTCGACGTGGGATGGGACGCCGCGCACAGGCGCGCCAACCACGAAGCCACGGCCGCGGGCAAGAAAACGCCGTCCACCACTCCAAACAGCTCGTTCAGCGACTCGGCGTCGAGCACAGCCTTGGGCTCCGGCGCGCGTCCACCGCGGCGCTCAGTGACGATGCGCTCCAGCGTTTCGCGCCCCGCGTGCTTCACGTCGAGCTTGAAGAGGAAGCGGTCCAGCTGGGCCTCGGGCAGCGGGTAGGTGCCCTCCAGCTCAATCGGGTTCTGGGTCGCGAGGACCACGAAGGGCGCAGGCAGGTCACGCGTTTCCCCAAGCACCGTCACGCGCCGTTCCTGCATCGCCTCGAGGAGCGCCGACTGGGTCTTGGGTGACGCGCGGTTGATCTCATCAGCGAGCAGCACGTTCGTGAACACAGGACCCGGGTGGAACACCATCGTCCGCCCACGCTCCGTTTCCTCGAGCATGTGTCCGCCCGTGACGTCGCCCGGCAGAAGGTCGGGGGTGAACTGGAGCCGCTTGAAGTCGAGGCCGACGAGGCTCGCCAGCGCCTTGACGAGCTCAGTCTTCCCGAGGCCTGGGAGCCCCTCCAGGAGGACGTTGCCACGGGCGAGCATGGC
>CALHGQ010000327.1 GCA_938030175.1 uncultured bacterium
ACTCGATCCTGACCCAGGGGGGACAGTCGCTCTACTTCGACGACAACCACCTCTCCAAGCTCGGCGCCGACAAGTTCTTCGACGAGCTCTTCGACGAGCTGTTCTTGAAGCTAGGGAGCTAAGGCGGAACGAAGACGCTACTCTTCGACCATGAATACCTTCGATGCTATCAACGCTCGCCGGTCCATGAAGGCCTTCGACGCGGACCACACCATGCCCGACGAGGATCTGACCAAGCTCCTGACCGCGGCCATCCAAAGCCCGACGAGCTTCAACATTCAGCACTGGCGCTTCATCGTTGTGAAGGACGCGGAACTTCGCAAAGAGATCCGCGCGGTCGGCAACGATCAGGCCCAGATGACGGATGCGTCTGTGCTCATCGTCATGACCGCCGACATCAAGGCTTGGCAGAAGGAGCCGGAGCGGTACTGGCGCAACGCGCCGACCGAAGTGGCCGAGCTGCTCGTGAACTGGATGGGGCCGTTCCACGAGGGGCGGGAGGAGCTCCAGCGGGACGAGGCCCAGCGCTCGATCGGCATGGCGATGCAGACGCTGATGCTCAGCGCAAAGGCCATGGGCTACGACTCGTGCCCGATGATCGGCTTCGACCTGGAGAAGGTGGCGAAGCTCATCGGGCTTCCGGCTGACCACGCGATGGGCCCCATGGTTGCGATCGGCAAGGGGACGAAGGAGCCGTGGCCGAAGCCCGGCCAGCTCAGCCTCGACGAGGTGGTCTTTACCGACCGATTCCCCGCCTAGGAAACGGCGGTTGGGGGAGCAGCAGACACGCCGAAGTTTCTTGGGGTTCCAGGGACGGCCCAGGGCGTTTCTCCCGCTAGAGACTTCATGCTGTTCCTCATCTTTCCCCTCGTCTCGCTCGCTCTGCTGCCCACCGCGAGCGCCCAAGCGCCCGCAACCCGCCGCCCAATCCGCGTTTCCGTGGTCGACGACGCGTCGGGCCAGCCCATTCCCGGCGCGAGGGTGCTCTCGGTAGACGAACGTGCCGCCCCCGTCTGGGGTGAGGTGTGGACGACCGCCGAGCAGCAGGCGGACTCCGATGGGCGAGCGGAGCTGCAGGCCGCCCAAGGTTCAGATGACCCCGATTGGGTGATCGTCCAGGCCGACGGCTATGGCGCGACCGGCACCTCAAGCTTCGGCAAGGACGGCACGGTGGAGTTTCGGCTTCGACCCGAGACCCCCATCACCATCGAACTCGTCGACTTCCTCGGGCGGCCGCTGCCGCTCGCGCATTTGGGCGTGGCCTTCGGGTGCGGTCACACCCCCGACCTGGTGACGGCCACGACGGGCCCCGACGGCCGTGCCGCACTCCGTGGTGTCACCGACTACGACCGAGCTATCGAAGACCTGTACGTCGTTCACCCAAAGATCTCCCAGCCCTACTACGACAGCGTCCCCTTTGGCGCGGCGAAGAACGGCGTCGCGCGACTCTACTGCGAGCCGGGCTGCCTCATCGAGGGGCGCATCGTGCTGGCTAGCGGAGAACCAGCGGTGGGCTACAGCGTCGGCAACAATGAGACCCACCGCGGACACTGGGCGCGGACGAACCAACGCGGTGAGTTCTGCCTATTTGGCTGCGAGCCGCAGACGGACTACCTCAGCGTGATCACTCCGGGAAGTGATCGGAAGACCTTCTTCCATGGCGCACGCGCCGGCGTCTATCGCACGCTTCAGCTGAACGGAACCGATCAGCCCGAGGCCCGGGAGGACGGCGACGAAGACGCCCGACGCAAGACCTCGGAAGTACGCGTTCAGGTGAACGCCCCCAACCCACTGGACCTCGATCTACCGGAGCGTCTGCGTTGGATCCCAGTGGCGATCTGGAACCCTGACAACGGGCTCACTAAGTGGGACGAGACAGACGAAGAGGGCTTTGTGAGCTTCTCGGTGACGGCAGGCGAGTACCTCTTGGAAGTGGGCGGTCCGAACTCACCCTACGCCGCTGTGCCCGCGGGGAAGGTGACCGTTGACGGAGGAGAGGAGCCTGTGAGCGTGGAGTGCGAGCTTCCCGCCCCCCGCGTGGGCTCGCTGGAGATCTTGGGACTCGGCGAAGGGCAAGGCGTCTCCATCCAAACGGCGGGGGGCTACTACCGCCGCTACAAATTGAAAGGCCCCGACGCGCGCGTGCCTCAGTTCCTGTTCCCGTCCGGTCGCTGGTCCGCCCACACCTTCGTCGAGGACGAGAGCGGAGTGCAGAGACGCAGGGACTTGATCATGCCCCCGGGTCAGGGGAAGCACCTCTCTCTCCGTGCGCCGCGGTAGCCGCAGGCCGCGGGCCGCCACCACCAGCCGGGTACGCCCAACCCGGCACGCCCAGCCTTTTTGCCCTCGGGATCACGGGGTTCGTCCGCTACGGTGCCGGTCCTATGACCTGCTCCTCCCGCCGTATGCCGCTCTGTGATTCGATCCGTGCCGCGTCTTTGGCTGCAGCCATCACCGTCGCTGGCTGTTCCTCTGACGCGGAGAGTCCCCAAGAAGTGCCAGCGTCGCGCTCCTTCGCCATGGCATTTACGCCGTGGCCGTACGACGCCACGCTCGACGCGGTCACCTTCACCTACACCCAGGCCCTCGCCCACGGCGACTGGATCGCCCACCACCTGGACCAAGGCGTCCCCTGGGAGGAGGCTTTCCAAGGAACGGCCTACAGCCAAGCGGTCGAAGACGAACTCGCGACGCGCGTGGCCAACACCCCCGTGGGCACCCCGGTGTACTTGGCGATCACGCCGCTCAACTTCGGTCGCGACGGCCTGGCCCTCAACTGGGGCCAGACCGGATCGGAGCCGCTCATGGCACCCTGGGACACCCGCACGTTCGACGCGCCAGAGGTCGTCGCGGCCTTTTCGAACTACGCACTCGATCTAGTGCAGCGTTTTCAGCCCGCCTGCCTCAACTTCGCGATCGAAGTGAGCGAGCTGGCCATCAACGACCCCGTGGCCTTCCAGGAATTCGTCACGTTCGAGACCGCCGTCGTCGCCAATATCCGCGCGCAGGTACCGGATCTGCCGCTGATGATCTCGATTGCGCTGAAGTCGCCGAACTCGACGGCATCCCAGACGATCGCGACGGCGATGCCCGCTGCGATCGCGCCCCTCGACTGGCTTGGGGTCAGCGTCTATCCCTACGCGTTCTTTGAGCACGCAGACAAAGGCGACCCGGCTACGCTTCCCGAAGACTGGCTCTCCCAGGTCGAAGAGCTCGCAGACGGACGGCCCGTCGCCATCACGGAGACCGGGTGGATTGCGGAGGACCTCGACATTCCGTCTCTCTCGCTGAACGTGTCGAGCGATGCCGCCAAGCAAGCAGCTTTTGTCGCCGAGCTCTTCCGCGAGAGCCAGGCTTTGGACGCCCGCCTCATCACCTGGTTCACCGTGGCCGACTTCGACGACCTTTGGAACGGCGCCCTTGGCCAGGACCCGCTGGCCCAGATCTGGCGCGACACGGGTCTCTTCGACGGGGTCCAACAGCCGCGAGCGGCGCTCGAGGTGTGGGACTTGGAGCGAACGAAGACGCTGCGCTGAGCCGGCCGGCAGCCGACCTAAGGCACGGGGGTCACAAGGGCCTTGAGGCAGTCGCGCTCGCGGGCCTTTTGGAAGGCGGAGCCCAGATCACTCTGGTCGAAACGATGAGTGATCATGGTTTCGCCGATACTGCGCAGCTCCGCGTCCGAATTGAGGCGCGCGAGCGCAGCTTTGAAGTCTCCGCAGCGGCTGGTGGAAAGGGTTACGCCTCGTTCGACTAGGCGGGCGATCGCCGCGTCCTCGCCCGATGGCCGAAGGTAGATCGTCCCGAGCGCTCGAACGAGACCGCGCTCCGAGTCGTGCGACGGGCGCAACGCGTGATCCACCTCGGCGAGGCTATCGACCACAACCGTCGGTGCCCCCGGAAAGCAGTCTGTGCCCTGGCTCGCCGGAGAGGCAGCCTCCGCCTCCGCGCTCCACGGTCGCAAGCTCACCTCGTCCACCACCATAGCGGTCGTGTTCTCAAGGCCGCCGCAGGGCTGACCGTGGGTGGACTTGAGGTGCAGCTCGCGGCGAGTGAACTCGCATGCCTGCAGGAACCCTTCGGGGCTTGCCGTGGTATCGATCACGACGTCGAAGCCGCGGACCAGACGCCCCGCGTCGCCGCCCGTTGTCATGGCGAAGTCATCGGCCCCCATCGCAAGCGCCGTGGGCCCCAGGGACTCCCGCCTTACGAGCGCTGTGATGGCGACGTCGAGGGATTCCGTACGACGCCTCGATGCGAGCGCAGCGATCACCAACATGCCAAGGCGCCGGGGCCCGATGACGGCGACGCGGTCCTTCGGCGCAAGCTGAACCATCTCAGCGGCGCGAAGCGCAGCGGC
>CALHGQ010000328.1 GCA_938030175.1 uncultured bacterium
GCAGAAGCTCACTTGATGAAGAGTGCATGAATACCAGATGAGCCCCATGAAAAATAACAAGCAGATAAGGTGATGTAGAGAGTAACAGACCGCGGACGGATGAAAAGAGAGAAGCCAGACAGATGGGCGACATCAAAGAATCCAGACTCCCACACCCGCTCCCCCATAATCTACCCCCTCGGGACCGAAGCCGCCGCCGGGTAGCTGAAGGAAGCGATGAACCCCATCGGTGCTGGTCACCACGGCGTCCAAGCGCCCGTCCCCGTCCATATCCGCCGCCCGCACCTCACGCGCGGCAGCAGAGGTTGTCCCCACTGTCACCGGATCTTCAACGCCCCCCGCTCCGTCGCCTGCGAAGAGGAGCAGCTCTCCTCCGAAGGCGAATAGGTTGATCCCAGCGAGGAGATCCATGCGACCGTCCCCGTCAAAGTCGCCGGGGTCGACGCTCCGAATCTGGGACTGACCGCTCAGCTGCTCCGGTCCCGTGAACTGGGGAGCGGTGAACGTGAGGGCAGGAGCCGCGAAGGCGGCTGCGAAGAGCGTGCGAGTGACGAGGCGCATGGGGAAGCGATGGGCTGAGGCGAGTGAGGATGAGGGCCCCCAGCTTGCCCCATGGCGCTGCTTCTCGCCATCTCCCTCGGCGGCACACCTCGAGACCAGATTCCCGGTTTTGGAACCCGAACGCTAGCGCACGCGACCCGTGCGTTGAAAGTGCTCGAGAAGGTCAATGAACTGAGCGAGTTCCGGGCTGCTCCTGCACAGTTCGGTGTCAAAGCCTGTGAGGACAGCCTTCGAGTTGGGGTAGGGCACGACCATCAGCTGGTCGACCTGGACCCGTGTTGGCGCATTCCGTGCCTCGACCTCCTGGCGCTCTTCTTCTGTCGCGGTCGGGCTTGGTGGCGAGTAGGGCGCGGGCTGGAAAGTAGCCTCCCCTTCAACGACGGCGAGAATGAGGCCCACATCGTCGGCAGAAACGCCGATCGTTCCATTCAGAGAGATGTCGCCGAAGTGAGTCGCGACGATCAGCCCGCCGGGTTGACGATCCGAGGAGTTGAGCAGCATTTGGCCTGAGTCGAGGGCCAACACTCGAGGGTCAGCGGGTGAGCATTCACGTACCTGGAAGGGGCCTCCGGCAAGACGCGCGCCTTGTAGCAGGACGATTCGAGATCCCTCGCTCGACTCCATCGTGAGCGTTGATGAGCCCATCTCGACGATGTTCGCGAGGGCGAGTTGTCCGATCAGCTCACCCTCTGCGGCGTTGGCTGGTGTCGGCGTGAGGATCAGTTGATCCTGGGATGGAGCGCTCACAAGCGTCCACTCGTTACCCGTGGCAGCGTCCACGAGCTCTGTGACTGGGTCGGCAGGCGTTTCCGTTCTCTGCGTCATCACGAGCAAGAGTGCTGCCGCTGCGGCTGCGAGCAAGGCAATGGGTGCCCATCGCAGGCTGCGTGGGCTGCCGGCTGCGTTCTCGGCTGAGATCTCGGCTGAGATCTCGGTGGAGGCCTCAGCGTGAACTTCCGTCGGTGTGGCGCCCTTCTGCACGACTGGATCTGCAGGCAGGCCCGCCTGGTCCGTCGCAGAACCTCCACCGGTGAACCGATCACGGATCGAATCCCGAAGCGCGCTCGGCGCAGGTTCCGTCCGGCTGAGGCTCGCGCGCTCCGATGCCGACAGCCATGGGTCGACATCCTCAACCGCGCCCCCTTCGGCCTCGCCCGCATCTGACGTCGGCGCACCGGTGAACGATGCGCGCATGGCGCTCCTCAGGCCAGGCGGAGGCGCCTCCACCGCGCCAAGCGCTGCCTTCGCGCGCTCTAGCTCCTCAAGAATTTCTTCCTCAGAGTCCTTCATGCAAGCTCCGAGCTAGCCGCTCCGTCGAGGGACGAACGAAGGGTCGAAAGGGCGCGAGAAAACCGCTTTCGCACCGCGGGCTCCGAAAGCCCGAGTGCGCTGCTGATTTCGGTGTAGGACAGGTCTTGAAAGATGCGTAGCTCGACGACGATTCGTAGGTCTTCGGGTAGGTCTTGTAGCGCGGCCTCAAGCTCGCCCAATCGATCGCCGCCGACGAGTGCGTTCATCCCCGGGTCCCGTGATGGTGGTGCTTCGTCCACCACATCCAAGCTCTCGCGCGCGATCTCCCTCGACTGCTTGCGCCAGTGGTCCCTCAAGGTGTTCGATGCCACCCCGTACATCCATGGGATGAGCGGCCGGGTCACGTCATAGCCGCCGATGCTGCTCTGGACTTTCACGAAGACGTCCTGAACGACATCCTGCGCCGTGGCCGTGTCGGACACGGATCGGCGCACGAAAGCCCACATACGTTCGAAGGTGGCATCGAACAGTAGGCCCATGGATTCAGGATCCAGCGCGACGAGCCGCTGTTTGATCTCGGGAGGGAAATCTGTCACGCGGCTTGCCTCTCCGCTGCGCCGGTGACCAAGTCGCGCGCTACACGTTGCGCGACTTCTCTTCGGGGACTTCGCAGTGCGAGCCGCATGCTGGTTCTGCCGCCTTGGGGCCGATGATAGGAACGATGACGCGCCGTCATGGGCGCGGAGCCACACCTCAGTCGGTGTAGGCGCATCGTATCCGAATTCTCCGGACGGCTGGGGCCGCGCGAGGGCTCGATTACTCAACTATGATGTGCTCTGTGTTGAGGGTCGGAAGCGTGAAACTGCGAACCGTTCCGGAGCGCGGAAACGAGACGACCAAGCGCTCGGGCACGACCTGGCCGAGGCCGAAGTGCGCTGTACGCTCGGACCCCCCGAGAAAGTGGGTCTGCACCCCAATCTCCTGTCGCCACGTCCGCCCCCCTCCGTGGACCGTGACCACAGCGCCGAGGCCATCACGGTTCGTCACCGTTCCCTCGACCTTCACCCGGATCCAGTGGCCTCGGCTCCGTTGATCGTTGCGTAGAAGCAGAGGTGGCTCGGCATTCTGGGCGATCAACACGTCCAGGTCGCCGTCGCGGTCATAGTCGAAGGTAAGCAGCCCCTTGCCTGAGCCTATGTCTCTAACTCCTAGGCGAGAAGCTACTTCGACAAACCGTTCCGGCGTTGGCTGCAGCCATACCCGCGTTGCGTCCCGGTGGAAAGGCGCGGACGCCGCGCCGGGAAAGCGGACGCCGTTGGTCTGGACTATGTCGAGCCGGCCATCGTGGTCAAGGTCGATCCACGCGGCGCCCCAACCCCAGGCGCCATCGCGCACGCCCGTTGAGTCCGTCGCATCGGTGAACCGTCTTTGCCCCTCGTTGCGAAACAGGCGGTTACCCGAGTACCGCCAGTTGCACGCGAAGGTCTCACAGGTGAAGAGCGGATCGTAGATAGAGGTGACGAGCCAGTCGAGGTCGCCGTCGGCGTCAAAGTCACCAAAGGCGGAGCCCATCCCGTTCTCATCGGTCCCGACACCGGCGGCCAGAGTCCCGTCGATCAACCGCGCTCCTCCTTCGTTCCAGTAGAGCCGGCTCGTCCCAAAATCCGCAGCGATCGCCAGGTCCTGCCAGCCGTCGCCGTCGAGGTCGACGAAGGCGGGAGCGAAGGCGGCGACACCCGAGACGTCGAGTCCCACGCGCTCGGTGGCGTCGACGAAGTGCCCCGGTGCAGCCTCCCCGCGATTGATATAGAGCCGACCCGATGGCGTTGGGTCTGTCGCCCATTGGCTGACAAAGAAGTCGACCCATCCGTCGCGATTGAGGTCCCCTAGCGCGATGCTCCACCCGTTGATCGGCGAGCCGCTGGACTGCCTGAGGCCCCGTGCGAGGCCCTCTTCCACAAAGCCTCCGGCGCCGTTGTTGACCCAGACTTGGTGATAGCTATTCATGGCGTCCCCGGCAGCCCCGAAGACGGTCACGATGAGGTCCTGATCGCCATCGTTGTCGAGGTCGGCGAACGCCGCTCCGTTGCTCTGTGAGTCGCGCATGAGGCCGCTCGCCGCCGTCACATCCACGAACGTGCCGTCGCGAGCGTTGAGGTAGAGGCCGTCCGGCCCATCGATGCGGGTTAGGAAGAGATCCACCCACCCGTCGCCGTCCACGTCGGCGACCGCGGCTCCCCCACTCATATGTTCCATCTCACACCGGAAGTCGCTGAAGATCTTGCACTCGCGCGTCGACTCGCGTTGGGGCACGACGAGGCCTGCCTGGGATGAGACGTCCGTGAGCAAGGCGCGCTGGGGCAAGGCGGGCGCGCTCAAGAGTAGG
>CALHGQ010000329.1 GCA_938030175.1 uncultured bacterium
CACAAGAGCGGCCCTGCTCCCTGGGGTCCCAGCGGCCATCGTCCTCCTGCTCTACTGGCTGGGCCGCAGCCCCCGGAGGCGCCGGGTCACGATGGCCCTGGCGACCTCCACGGCCGGATTCCTTGCCCTCACGACCGCCAGCAGTCTCGGGGCGCTGGGCCGGTTGGGGCAGCCCGGCGGGAAAGCGATCCTATTCCAGGTCCTGTGCCTCGGGCTCTCGGCGGCGTTCCTGGCCTCCACGGTGACGGCGTGGCGCCGCGTCAACGAGGAGGGCGGCGCCGCCGACGCAGAACTCCGGATGTACGAGGAGCTTTGACGCCAACACGGGGCTGACCTGTGCCGTAAGCCGGGCATGATCGCCACCACAGCCCTGCTCTTGGCCCTTCACGCAAGCTCGCATCCTGAAGCGACGCGAAACCATGGGCCGAGGCAAGAGGTAGCGACCTCCTCGCCCTTGGCGGACCACGTCGATGCGTGCGAGCGCGGGATCGCGACGCTCGAGGCCCTGCGCGAGCACCTCGCGCCGCCGCGCCATCGCATGGAGGCCACGATCACCGTGGAGTCGGCACGCATGACCCACGGGCCTCGCCCCGACTCACTCCGCGAGAGAGAATTCACCCAGACGCTGCGCGTCTTCGAGCTCATGCCCCGGGGAGAAACGACCCCGACGTGGCGCATCGATGTCTCGCGCCCAGATGCCCAGATGCGCGTCAACGACGCGTTCGTGATCCTCGAGCGAACGCGGGGCCAAGACGGCCCGATCTACGGGGCCGACGCGCTCCGCGAGCAGATCCTGTCCCGCGCTGCGTTCCCTGCCACGCTCGTGCGCTACTTTCAATCTGCGAGTCGCGTGCTCGGCGCAACGGACTGCCCGAACGGCGGCACCCAAGTGCTCGTCGAATTAGAAGGCGGCCGCGCCGTCATCAAGACCATCCCGGTCTCGTACGAGGTGGACGGCATGCCCGTCGAAGTCCCGGGTCTCCTCGGCGTTGAGTGGCTGACGAGCGATGACCTGCTCGGCGATGTGGTCGAAGTCCTGCGCTACAACGAGCAACCGGGGGCCGCACCCGGCGTCGTTTCTGGTTGGCAGGTGACCGGCCCGCTCGGGACGAGCGAAGTCGCGAAGGTAGAGTCCGTGGATCTCGACTCCAAGGAGCTGCCGTTTCCCGGGGGCATCTATCCCAACCCAGAGGACGCGGGCAAGCCGCTCACGGAAGCTGCGCCCGAGATCGAACTGCGCGAACTGGGGCAAGGCACGTTCGAGCTCCTCAATGCCGAGGAGGCATCACGATCGATCGGCCTCGACCTCGGCCCTGGCTGGGCCGTGTTGGAAGCTCCGGTCTCCACCGCCGTGGGCGAGGCGATGATCCGCACGCTCGAGGAAGAGAAGCCGGGGCACCCGTTCCTCTACGTCGCTGCCTCCCATCACCACCCCCACTACATCGGCGGCATGCGCCCGTTCGTACACCGCGGCGCCGCGGTCGTCTGCCCTGCGGACGTTGCGGACTACGTGAAGCACATTATCGAGAGGCCGCGCACGCTCCAGCCGGACGAGCTTTCCGTCTCTCGCCGCGAGCCAAAGATGATCGGCGTCGAGCGCGGCGAAAGGTGGGCGCCGCCCACGGCGAGCAGCCGCCTGGTGGCCGTCGAAGCCGACGGCTACTCCAGCCACACGGACGCTTTCCTCGTGTTCTTCCTCCCGAAAGAGCGCATTGCGTTCGGCGGCGACATCCTCTGGATCGCCGAGGACAACGAACCCCGCGGCCCGAACCCGCGCACCCGCGGCCTCGCGAAGATATTGGCGGAGGCAGAGGACCTCGGCGCGGTTGAGTTCCTGACGTCATGGCCGGTCGGAGGCAAGGCGGTGAGTCGCACCGTTTGGTTGGATCGCGCTCCGGTCCAGGCAATCGCCAACGCGAAGTGACGCCTACTCCTCGGTCAGCCTCCAAAGCACCCACGACGCCACCGAGCTGAGCGGCGACCAGCACGCGCCGCGGGCCTCAAGCTCCTTGGGCTTCGGCCGCTCCGCCAACCCGTCGAGCCGCTTGAGCCCTTCTTGCAGGCCAAGGTCCAAGGGCGCGAGGACGTCGAGACGCGCAAGCCTCGACATGAGGAACATCTGCGCGGTCCAGCGGCCGATCCCCCGCACGGCGACCAGCTCTTCGATGATCTCTTCGTTCGGGCGCCTTGCGATGGTGCGCAGCTGGAGCCGACCGTCTAGGCAATGCGCCGACAGATCGCGCAGCGCAGCGAGCTTGTTGGCGGAGAGGCCAGCGCCGCGCAGCGCGCCGTCCGAGAGCCGCTGGATGGCGGCGGCGTTCGGAAAGCGCGGGCCCGGTGTCAGCGCGCGCACGCGATCGTGGATCGTTCGAGCCGCCGCGCCCGCGAGCTGCTGGTGCACGATCGCACGCGCCAGTGCATGAAAGTGAGACTGGCCGCCTTCCTTCGTGGGGAACTTTGGGAACGGCGCGACGCGACGTCTTGCCCGACCCAATGCGGGGTCACGCCGGTCTAGGGCGCGAAGCTGCGCCGCGGTTGGCTCACCCTGGAGCAACTCAGGTGAGTCATCCTTTCCCATGTGGAAGATCTTGTCGTCCCGGGCGCCCAGCCGCCGCCATCAACCCGCGCGTTTCGATCTGATCCTACGAACTTTGACTTGCAGTCACGTTCAAGGCCGCATTCCAGCGCTGTCGATCACGTCCGGAGCTACCCGCCCGCGGCCCACCGGACGCGAGCCACCCTTAGAGGGGAATCCACAATCACATGTCGCTAAATCTCAACTTGCGTTCCATCGCCACCTGCGCCGTGCTCGTCGGCGCTTCCGCCGTCTTCACCAGCTGCGCATCCACCAAGCAGAGCGTCGGACTGGAGAACGTAGACAGCCTCGTCTCACGCGTGGAGCAAGTCCACCTCGAGACGGAGCTTGCGCGGCAGTCGGTCTACGCCGCGATCGTCTCGCTCGGCCCGCTCTTCGCAGAAGACTTCACCGGCGAGGCCACCGAGGCATTCGAAGCCTTCGCCCAGGCCACCGAGACCGCAGAGAAGCAGGCGAACGAGCTTCGCGCGCACATCACGCCGATGCGCAACTCGGCCGTATCCGTCTTCGAGCGCTGGGAAGAGAGCCTCGACGCGTTTAGCAGCGAGAGCATGCGTCAGCGCAGTGCAGATCGACTGGAGGTCACCCGCGAGCGCTTCGCAGAGGTCCAAGAGGCCTCGGTCCGCGCGCAGACCGAGTTCGATGCGCTCAACGGTCAGCTCCGCGACACCGTCCTGTTCCTCGGCCACGACTTCAACGCCGCGTCGGTCGCAGAGATCGAGCAGGACGCTTTCGCCCTGCGCGATGAAGCGCGCCAGCTCGGTAAGACCTTCGACGCCTGCATGGACGCCGCCGCCGAGTACGTCGAGAAGTCTGCGCTGCGCGGGCAGGCACAGGAAGAGGTCGACGTCTCGGTCTCGGAGAGAGTCGTTGGCAAGTAGAGCCTAGGATGCGCCCGTGCCTCCGTGATCCGGCATGAGCCCGGACTGAAGCGCGTCATCCACACGGCCGAGAAGGCCCCACGCCCCGGGCAGCTTCAACGCAGCCTGGGCCAACACGAGCGCCTTGCTGAAGACCTTCAGCAGGGCGCTTGTGGCTTTCTGATCCTTGGAGCGATCCAGCAGCCAGAACAGAACAAACGCGAGGTGCAAGAGATCGAGGGCGCGGCCGAGCACCGCTGCCCGGTCCCCGCGCGGGCGGTCCCTCGCCTCCTCCACCGCGCAGCAGAAAACGCCTTGCACCCGCAGCCGAGACGCACGGGTCGCCGGCGCGAAGAGCCCCTCGTCCGACGGACTCACCAAGACCCCCAGCGCACTTCGGAGCGCTGGCCGGTGTTCGCGTAGGGCGTCGAGGCTGCCGCAGGTCGCCGCAAAGACCCTGGCTCGCCAAGTCCCCTTGGGCAGCTCCGCGCCCTCCGCGAAGCGGGTCGAGAGCCGCTCATAGAGGGCCATGACCACCGCGCGCTTGGAGGGGAAGTAGCGATAGACCACCCCATGGGTCACGCCAGCACGGGAGGCGATCTGCCGCAGGGTCGTCGCTTCAAACCCCTGCTCATTCATGAGCTCGATCGCCGCGTCGAAGAGCGCCTCCCGAGTGGCTTCCCCTTGATCCGTGCGCCCGCGCGGGCGCCCCCGCCCACGGGGAGCCGCCTCGCTGGGAGACACCTCGCTGTTTCCAGAGCTTGGGTCCGTACGATTATCAGTAACCATGGTTATATATAATCATGCAACCGCCAAGAGAGCCCCAAAAGATCGTGATCCTCGGTGGCACCGGACACCTTGGCCGGATCATGACCCGGCACTTCGTCGCGTCTGGACACCAGGTCGTCATCGTCGGTCGGAGCTCACTGCCCCCATCGATCGCCGGGCCAGGCGTGCGCTTCGCCCGCTGGGACGGGCGGCGGGTCGAGGAGACCTGGGCCTCGGAGATCGACGGGGCCGACGTGGTGCTGAACCTCGCGGGTCGCACCGTCGACTGCCGCTACAACAAGGTCAACCTAGAGCAGATGCTGTCATCCAGGATCGACTCGACTCGGGCTGTCGGTGAGGCGATTGCCCAGGCGCTCTCGCCCCCGAAGGTATGGCTCCAGATGTCCACAGCCACCATCTATGCCCACACCCTCGAGGGCGAGAACGACGAGCAGACCGGACGCATCGGAGCGTACGAGCCTGGGGCGCCGGACTACTGGCGGTACAGCGTCCTCATCGCGGAGGCATGGGAGGAAGCGCTCGCGAAGGCCGACACCCCAAGCACCCGCCGGGTCGCGCTGCGATCCGCGATGGTCATGAGCAGCGAGCCCGGGGGGCCCTTCCACGTCCTCGCGCGGCTGGCACG
>CALHGQ010000330.1 GCA_938030175.1 uncultured bacterium
GCTCATCGCCGCCGTGGTGGTAGCGGCGATCTTGCTCAACAAGGAGGAGACGCCGGATGAGGTCATCATCGACAAGGACGTTGGCGTCATCAAAGACGTGAAGACCGACGTCGAAGTCCTTCCGAGCGTCACGTTCACCGATGTGACAGCGGAGGCGGGCATCACGTTCCAGCACGAGAACGGGGAGACGCCCGAGAAGTTCCTTCCCGAAACGATGGGGGGCGGTGCTGCGTTCTTCGACTACGACAGGGACGGCGACCAGGATCTCTTGCTCGTGAGCGGGCGGACTTGGCCCCACATCACAGAGGGCGCACGGGTGCCCGGCAATCGGCTCTTCGCAGGGGACGGCAAGGGCAAGTTCACCGACGTCACCGAGAGCTCCGGGCTCGCCGGCGAGGCCTACGGAATGGGCGTCGCCGTTGCGGACGTCGACGCGAACGGTTGGATCGACGTGGTCACCACCGGGATCGGCGGGAACAAGCTCTACCTGAATCAAGGGGGCGGTGCCTTCAAGGACGCGACCGCTGGCTCGGGGATCGAAGGGGCGGCGGATGCTTGGACGACGAGCGCCGGCTTCTTTGACATGGACGGCGACGGCGACCTCGATCTGTTCGTTTGCCACTACGTTCGGTGGTCGCGCGAGATCGACGAAGAGGTGGCCTACACCCTCAACGGATCCGACCGCGCCTACGGGCCTCCGATGAATTACGGCGGGGCATTCTCCAGCCTCTACCGCAACGATGGGGGCGCCAAGTTCACGGACGTCTCCGAAGAAGCCGGCATTCAGATCGCGAACTCTGCCACCGGAAAGCCCATGGGCAAGGCCCTCGGCGTGGCGTTCCGCGATATCGACGGCGACGGTGACGAGGACATCCTCGTCGCCAACGACACGGTCCAGAATCACCTGTTCCTGAACAAGGGCGATGGCACGTTCGACGAAGTCGGGGCCGATACCGGCTTCGGCTACGACCGCAACGGTGGCTCCACGGGGGCCATGGGCATCGACGTCGGAGACTTCCGCGGCGATGGCGCCATCGGCGTTTGCATTGGCAACTTCGCCAACGAGATGTCGTCGCTGTTTGTGAAGCACGAGACCAAGCTGCGCTTTTCCGATGACGCGATCGGAGAGGGCGTCGGCTCGCCAAGCCGCAAGGGGCTCTCGTTTGGCATGTTCTTCTTCGACTACGACCTCGACGGGCGACTCGACCTCCTCCAGGTCAACGGTCACCTTGAGGAGACGATCGGTGAGACCCAGGCGAGCCAGGAATACATGCAGCTGCCGCAGTTGTTTTGGAACCAGGGCCCCGAGGCGCGATCGTGCTTCGTGGAGGTTCCGGCGAGCACAGCGGGAGAGTTGAACCGCAAGATCGTCGGGCGTGGTTCAGCGTACGCCGACATCGACGGTGACGGCGACCTGGACGTGCTCATGATGCAGGTGGGGCGAGCCCCGGTCTTGCTGCGGAACGATCAAGACCTTGGCCATGCCTGGCTGCGGGTCAAGCTCTCCCAGCCCGGCGCGAACCCCGACGCTATCGGCGCAACGCTTGAGCTGGAGGCGGCGACGGGCACCCAGCGCCGCCAGGTGACGCCTACGCGCAGCTACCTGTCGCAGTCCGAGTTGCCGGTGACCTTTGGCTTCGGCGACGAAGCGCCGACCGCGTTGGAGCTTCGCGTCCAGTGGCCCGATGGGACCGAGGAGACGGTCAATGCGCTCGACTCGATCGGGACACTGTTGACCGTGGAGCGCACGCGCTAGCGATTCGGGGCCCTTCAAGCAACGCGGTCAGGGCTTCGAGGGGCGCTGTTGGTTAGCGCGGACTTCTTCAACGGGCTGCTAGGGCCGACGGTTCCGTTAGGCGAGGAACGCCTTCTGGATCATCTCGCCGAGTGACTCGAACTCGTCGGAGCGCGCGGAGCTCTTTCGCCATGCGAGGCCGATCCGCCTGGAGGGGCCGCCCTCGTCGAAAGGCCTGAAGACCACGTCGGGGTTGCGTTGCTGCTCCTGGCCGATCGCCATCTCGGGGATGAGCGTAATCCCGATGCCAGAGCTGACCATCTGAAGGAGCGTGCCCAGGCTTGTGGCCCGGAAGTCGGCGTACTCCACCATGCCGGAAGCCTTGCAGATCGGCAGGGCGTGGGTGCGCAGGCAGTGCCCGTCCTCCAGCAGGAGAACGGTCTGGCCGTCTAGGTCGGGCTCGGAAAGGACCTCCTTGGTCGCAAGCGGGTGATCCTTCGGGCAGGCAAGGACAAAGGGGTCGCCAAAGAGCTGCTTCTCCGTTGCGCCGAGTAGGTCCACGTCGAGGGCCAGGAGTAGGACGTCGAGGTCGCCTCCGTGTAGCTGGGCGACGAGGCGGTCGGTCTGATCTTCCGTCAAGAGCAGGACCAGCTCTGGGAAGGCCTTGCGGACCGCTTGGATCACGAGGGGCAACAGGTACGGAGCGACCGTCGGGATCGCACCGAGGCGCAGGCGACCCGTGAGCGGTTTCCCCGATGCGCGGGCCATGTCCAAGAGCCGATCGGTTGCGTCGAGGATCGTGTGCGCTTCCTTGGCGAGGCTGACGCCCGCCGCCGTCGCCACCACGCGCCGCGTGTCGCGCTCGAAGAGCTGCACTCCGAGGAGGGCTTCCAGCTGCTGGAGCTGGGTGCTCAGGGCCGGCTGAGTCACATGGCAGGAGGCAGCCGCCTCTCGGAAGTTGAGGTGCTTGGCCACGGCCACGAAGTACTCGAGCTGGCGAATTGACGGTCGTTCCATGGGCGGTGACGTAGCGGTTGAGTCGGCGTAGCGCGAGATCGTATCAGGCGCGGCAGGTAGATCTACAAGCTCTGGAGGGCCGTGCGCAGGTCGATGAGGGTCGGCGCGGAGAAGCCTCCGTCGTGGAACCAGCGAACGATGCCTTGGGCGTCGAGGAGGAGTACGCGGGCGTTCCGCGGCCGCTCTGTGCCCGTGAGCTTGGCGATCTTGTCGGCGGTCTTGCCGTACGTCGTCACGACTGCGCCCCATTCACCCTTGGGGATTCCCCGTCGCATCCCGCCGTCGATGAATCCCGACGCGAGGCTCGCGGCCATGCCCCTTGCCGCCGGCACCTCCCGAAGGGTGACTTCGAGCTCCGCGTCGAGCGCACCAAAGAGCCAGCGATCGATGTCGAACTGTGCGTCCTGGACGTATCCAACGAGGAGCAGCAGGGGAGACCCTGCGAAGTCGTTCGGGATCGTCACGGGCTCCGCTCCGTCGGCCGCATTGAGGGCAGAGGCCGTGATCTCGGGGAACGGCTCGCCGACGGGAACGCGGTTCGGGATGGTGGAGGAGCAGGCACCGAGGCTGAGCGCCACTGCTGCGCAGGCACCGATCACGAGCGCGAGGGAGAGGAGCTTCTTCATGGCCGCCACGATACCCGCTACCGGCCGAAGCCGAATCCCCCGAGTCCCGTATCGCGTAGCTCGACCGTGTCCGATTTGTCCTGCTGTCTTCCGTTCTTGGAAGGCTGGCTGCGGCGGCCATCGAGGCGATAGTTCTGTCCATGAAGAACGCCAACAGACACTCCCGTAGACGCTTCGTGATCAGCGCTGCCGTCGCTTGGGGAGGTCTTCTCGCGGGCTGCACCACGCCTCGTCCAGGCGGCGCAGCATCGACTCACCACTACGCAGCAACCACCACGAACTCCTATCTACAAATCACCCTCAACGTCAAAGCCGAAAACCGAGCCGCCGCGGCTGGCGTTTACGCGAAGTACAAGCAGCCGTTCCTAGAGAGCGTGCGGGGAGCGCAGTCGAAGGAGCTCTTGATTCGAGATGAGGATGTTCAGGTCCTTCACGGCTTTGCTTCGGAAGAAGAGGCGACGACTTACTTGAGCACGGAGCTATTCGGCAACGACATCGTGGGCGAGTTGAAGGCGCTCCTCGAGCCAGACCCAGAAGTGCGCATTGGCTCCGTCGCGCACTAGGCCCAATCACTGCCTCGCAGCCCAATCGGCACCTGCCGGCGGCCTCACTGGGGGTCGTCCGGCGCTACCTCAAGCGCCATCTTCGCCACGTTCCTCAGCATCACGTTCACTACCTTCGGATCATCGTTGAACTTGACGCCGTAGCCCTCGGGGCTCAGTCCGCCGACGATGCAGTGGAAGAGTACGTG
>CALHGQ010000331.1 GCA_938030175.1 uncultured bacterium
GGCGTCGCTAGATACGGGGAAATTATGGAACAATGCGACGCGGCCGCTGAGGAGGTATTTCTCTTGGCAGGATTGGCTGGAGACGACCTCTCCAGCTCAGCCTGGATCCGACCAGAGCATCTTCCTTGGCGGAAGACCATTGAAGACTCCCAGCGCCTCCAAAAAGTGCTCGACGGTAGCCCCCTTGACGAATGCGGGGTTTTGGGCCTTGGACTAAGCGGAGTGTTATTCCACCCGTCGTGGGATGGCCCAGTCTACCGACAGCGCTCATCCACTGTTGGAACGTATCCTCGGTGCTGGCACACGACTCCAGCGGGAATGCCGAACCGACTTGGGCCAGATTTCCGCCCCTACGACCTCGAGATGCAACTTCTCATCGAGCTATGTGAGGAGGTCTTCGGCGATGAGCGACTCGAATTCGTACCCATGAAGAGCCTCATGCTTCGTGTGGGGCCGGGTCAAAGCTGGCGAGGCTATTGCATCGGTCTCATTCTCGACTGCATCTTCGGGGGCAACTTTGAGCGTGCGCTCAGGGCCGTAGATGACAGCCTCCAGCTTGTGCAGGTGGGCGACGATTGGTACGTAGAAGCCGAATCCACCACGACTCTTGAAGCCCTCAAGAGCGTGATCCAGGTGTCAGTTGAACCAAAGGGCCTCGTGTATGATTTCGTCGTTCAGCGACTGGAGATCTCGTATCGCATCGATTTACTTGCCGAGCTCGACTTCTATCCGCGGATCGTCGGCAATAGCGAAGTCGTCGGGGTAGCTAGGACCGGTATGATGGCCAGCTGCAGCGCTGTCCAAGCAGGAGTTGCAGCTCAGGAGCTCGCGTGTATTGCTAGCTGACGGCAGCGAATGCGGGTGCGAGGAGTCAGCTTTGCGGCTCCCCCGCCTTGGGACCGGGACGACCTAGAGATCGCGTCGACGGCTGCTGCCGATAGCTCGGGCGGCACGCTCCATGGTCAACCGACGACTCGATGGAAGGATGCCTCAAGCGAGTCGCATGCAAGCCCGAACATGGGCTGGCGAGGAATGTCGCGCTCAGATGCCGCCGCGGCTCGGCTGCTCACGCGCGGCCGCGTCGTAGGCCCGGACTTGCGCCAGCGTGGCTCGATCGTCGGATTCGACGATCCTGTAGTAGAGGAAGGCGATGGCCATCGTGGTGACGTCGAAGAGGCGCTCGGCGGCGCGCTCGGCCCAGGCTGGTTTCTCGGAGTTCATGCGAGGAGAACGGCGCCCGCCCAAGATCGACGACAAAGAATCCTGGCAACTTCTCGTCGGGTACCATGGGGCGCTTCCGACCCATGCAGAACTGGACTCCTGACCTCGAAACGGCCATTCGGACCGCGGCTTCGCTGGATTCGGTGGAGGCTTGGCAGGGCCATGTGGAGGATCAGCTCTCGGATCAGCCCTGCGTTTTTCATCGAAACGCCGAGATCACGGCGCTCTACGGCGCGCTCTACCTGCGGCATCCGGGGCTCTTCAAGTGGGCTGGCATGGCGGCCCATGCCTCGCATCACGTGCGCGTGGCGCTTTGGCCGCTGCGAATCACCGCGAACAAGAGCGGGTACGTGGACCTGCCCAAGGCCGTCGGACGCTGGCAGTCGCTGCGTATGTCCGACGTGGACCAGCTGCGGCAGACGAACAACAGCATCTTCCGCGACGTCTTCTGGGCGCACCTCGTGTACGACGGCTCGGCCGAGGGGCTGGAGCGTCTCGCGAAGATGGCCGAGGAGGACCCCGCGGCAGAACGGCTGATGGGCCCGTTTCGGCTCCTTGAGGAAGGGCGCCTTGAGGTTCTCGCGGGAGCGGCGGGCGGCCAAGAAAAGATCTGGGAGGCGAACCGACTCCTCTTGCGCCACGAACAGGAGGACGTCGTCCAGCCCAACTTCGACCGGCTGTCGTGCGCGTTCGCGCGCGCCTTCTCCTTTGGCGCGACGCTGGGCTTCCAAGCCGACGGTCCGCTGCGCTCGCTCGGGTTCTTTACGTCGTTCTATGGGCACTCGCTCTCTGGCCGACTGATCACGTTCCTGCGCGAGTTCAGGCTGCCGATGATCACCAAGCTCGACGACCGATGGGATTGGATCGAGCGCTCCATCCTCCCGCGCTTTCGCCGCTACGAGAGTTCGGGGGATGCCATGGCCGCCGCGCTGCAGACCTACCTGACCGACGCGGGCGTCACGGAAGAAGTCGCCTGCTCCATCGCCGCCGTCTGATGTTCGAATGGGTCTCCCTTCCGTCAAGAAGCTCGCGAAGGAGGGCGATGCCGAGGGGCTTGCGAAGCTCTGGAAAGAAGGACTCCGCTTCGATCTCGGCGAAGTGTTTCGGCTCGCCGTGGCGGACTACCGAACGATTCGGCGGAAGCCGTCGCACCTCCAGCTGCTCCTCTTTTATTGCATGGACCAGGGTCTCGCGGTGGACCGAAGGCTCGTCCTGTTGGCTTCGAAGTACGGCAACGCCGAGGTCGTCCGAGAGATGCAGGGCCGCGGGCTACCGGAGGATCCGTTCGTGGCCGCCGCTATAGGCGACCTCGAGGGGCTGCGAGCCCACGGGGAACACTGCCCCCTCTCGGAACTCGTGGACGAGGGCGGCTTCAACCTGCTGCACGCATGCGCGGGTTCCGGACTGGGACGCGCGGACGCGGCCACGGCGTCCAAACTCGCGGAGACCTGCGGCTACTTGATCGCGCAGAGCGTCAGCACCACACACTCGGTGACCGAAGGCGTCGCAATCGGCCCGGCCCTTTCCTGCGCGTGGTCCGGAGGCAACGCGCAGATCATGGAGCGACTCCTCGATCGCGGCGAGATCGAAGTCACGGACATGCACCTTGAGGTGGAGTTCACGCTCGAACCGCACCAGCGCTCGGGCGCGCCGTTCTACGACGTCGCCGGCGTCATCCTCGACCGAGGGTTCGACGTCAACTCGATTCGACCGGACCAAGGGCGCACCCTGCTCCACGGATCTTCGAACCGCGGCGCCAAGGTGGCGGTCCGTTGGCTCCTCGAGAACGGCGCCGACCCGAACGCGCTCGACGAAGCGGGCAGCACGCCCCTACACGTTGCCGCCGAGCGCAACACCCACGCGTCGGTCGTCTCGCTGCTCGTGGACGCTGGCTCCGATACGAGCGCCAGGAACGGCGACGGCAGGACGCCGCTAGAGGTAGCGATCGAGCGAGGACGTCGCGCCGTCGCAGACTTCCTCTCCGAATAGAGGCCGCTAGGGCCACCGCCTGCTCGATTCTCATCCCGGCGCAAGCAGATCCGGGGACAGGCGCTAGCTTGGGACCGACCTCTCTTCCCCACGCAGCCTCCCATGATCCTCGCACTCGCCGCCAGCTCCGCCCTTCTCGCCGCCCCCGCCCAAACCTGTGGCAGCGACCTGCCGCTGCCATCGACCTTCCTCAGTCAGATCGGTAGGACCCTGAGCGCGACCTCGGAGTTCATCGCCTCCACGAGCCGCTTCGATCCGCAAATCTACCTGTGGACGCGGTCCGGAAGTAGCGGCGTATTCGATACGGCCGTCGTGCCCGCCGCGGGCGGCGACATCCTCGGCACCACAGCTGATGGAACGTCGATGGCTGTCCTGACGAGGATCTCGAATAGCCTGCGGGGCCTGCACGTTTGGGAACGCTCGGCGTCCGGTACCTGGATCGAGGGGGCGCCGCTCCACCGCGGCTTGCCGCCCGATCGCTTCCTCACGGGCAGCGTGGCCATGGAAGGAGGCACGCTGGTCTGCCGCACGCGAGGCCTTAGTTCCAGCGAACCTGCCCGCATCGCCGTGTTCGACCGCGGCCCGCTGACGGGCGAGTGGAAGTTCACCGAGGAAGTCTCCAACCCGGGAACGGACGCCTTCGCCTCTTTCAACCAACTCGCAGGAGGGCGCCTCTTCTCAGGCACGGGGACCTTTGGCAACCAGGGGGTGTATGTCTTCGAGCGCACGAGCGGAACGTTCACCCTCGACGCGACACTCCAAGGCGCTACGTACACCAACCAGTTTGACGCGTCGGGTGATCGCGTCGCGTTTCCCGGCGAAGACTTCGTCGACATCTGGCGAAGAGACCCGGCGGGCTGGGTCCTAGAGCAGAGGCTCGATGGGCCGTCGGTGGAGGATGTCCGGGACATCAGCCTCGGGGAGAACACCCTGGCCGTACACATCTACGCGCTCGGCTTCGGCGGCCCGGTGCCGGCCGCGGTCTCGGTCTTCCGCCGTCTTGACGGGTCACAGACCTGGCTCGCGACCCAGGGGATTTCGCCCCCCACCGGCTTCGAGGGGACGACCGAAGAGTGGGGAGAGACGATGGCCATGGCGGGCGATTTTCTCGCCGTCGCCGATGACGACTTCGGGTTGTTCGGTCGGATCGCCACCTACGACCTCACCTGCCTGACGCCGCCGCCGGTGCTGCACTGGACCCCGGCTCGGCTCAGCCTCGAGGCGTCGCCCACCTGGCCAGCGCTCGGCCAGCAGCTCGACGTACAGGCTCCCTTCCCCTTTGACCCCGGCGCTCCCTATGGACTGCGCGACGCCGAGCTGAGCGTCGTTGGGGACTACCTCCTCGACATCCAAGGCCAGCCCTGCGCGCTGGACTACGGCACGAACATCTGCGCGCACGTGGCCTTCGCCCTTCGAGATGCCGCGACCGGGCTCGCCACGAGTTCATTCCCCATCGATCCGAGCGGCGGCCTCCCCCAACTTTTCCAGGCTGTCCCCGGCCCCCAGATAGCGGCCAGTACGTCCCAGGTCCAGATCCCGTGGCCCTACCGGTTCGAGGGCAGTCACTCGGTTCGCCAGGACCTAAGGCCCATCGGCACGCCTCTCCAGCTTGAGTTAGCCGCGCAGATGTACAACTGCATCGACTTCACGGGCATCTGGTTCCCCGACGATCCGAACGTGCAGGCGTTCGGCTGCGGCCTGGAGTTCCTGCCGGTGTCCGTCACTTCGCGGGAGATCAGCGCGACGCTGACGGGGTCGCTCGCGTTCCTTCTACCGCCGCTCCAGCCAGACCTTCTGGGTTTCGTCTGCGACGGCGGAGTCAACGACGCCGGGTTCCAGGCAGAGCTTTCGATGGTCGGCACATCGAGCGTCGCGGACAACGCGCTGTACTTCGACGTCACGGGCCTGATCCCGGGCGCGACGGGCATCCTCTTTCTTTCTCCCGAGGCCGCGACGCCGCCCTTCAGCCCCTTGGGCTTCGGCTCGCTCTGCCTCGCGCCGCCGTTCATGCGCGTCCCAGGCTCGCTCGGCGTCGCTGACGAATTCGGCAACGCCGCCCAGCGCCTCGATCTCTCCACGCTTCCCGCCGGAGCCCAGCCTCAGCCTGGCTCCACCTGGGCGGTCCAGTGGATGTACCGGGACGGCGGCTCCGTCAACACGACAAGCGCGCGCACGGTGCAGTTCCGGTAGCGCCGCCCTCTGGACCGACCTCTGGGCGTACCCCTAGGTCTACCTCGGGGCCTACGTCTGCGTGTCGTGCCGCACTTCGATCGGAGGCGGGATCGACGCGGCGTCCTCGTTGATCATCTGGCGCAGGTCGATCTCGATCCCCCGCGAGATCGTCGTGATCGGCACGTCGTTGACCGTGCCTTCGAAGGGGTTCTCCGTGACGCGGCCGATGCGCTCCATCGTGTGGAAGATCCACATCACCACGACGCTGAAGGGCACGCTCATCCAAATGAACCACCCCTTGAGCCAGCTGTAGTCCAAAACCAGCTCCTGCTCGATGCTCGCGAACTCGTGGACGAGGCCGATGGGAATGAGCAGAATGAAGATCCACAGGAACGTCGCGTTGAGCGTCGCGTATTGGCGCGGGTACGGGAAGTTCTTGATGCGCTCGGACTTCCCTTGGAACCCCACCAGCTCGTTGAGCACGCCCTGCATCTCCATGTGCCGGAAGTCATCGATGAGCCCGCGCGAACGCAGCCGCTGGAGCTCGCGCGACTGCAGAGCGAGCAGCTGAGCCGCGGGGTTCGCCTTGCCGCAGACGACCGGCCCCTCGCCTTCCGGAACGTACTCCGCGATGTCGTCTTTCAGCGTGTTGTGAAGCTCGTGAACCTTGATGCGGTCTTTCCACTCCTTGTTCGTGAGCGCGCGGTGGTTGGTCTCCCACGGCCTCTCGGCGCGCATGGCGTAGCGAAGCGCGGTGAGCCACGCGACATGCCGCATCACCATGCGATGCCGGATCGAGCCCAGCTCCTCCTCCGTGGCCGGCTTGGCGGCAAACTCGTTCGTCACGAAGTCGTTCACCATGAACCCGAGCGACCGCGACGAGTTCACGATGCCGCCCCAGATCTTGCGCGCCTCCCAGGCACGCCCGTAGGCGGCGTTGTTCTGGAAGCTCAGGATGAACGCGACCGACGTACCCACGAGCGCGATCGGCAGCCAGGGGAAGTGAATCCAGCGCTGACCTAGCACCCCGTAGACGAGGACCGGAACGGACGCGATGAGGATGAAGGCGAGCAGGTGGTACCGCGTCCAAAGGACGAGGCGCACGGGTGAGAAGATTCGTCTTGTGTACATGCGTGGCGAGGAGAATAGCGGCTCCGACGGAGAGGCGGAGCAGACGGCAGGACTCTAGCGCACCGAGGCGTGGACGTGCGGAATCGCTCTGAGAGCGCCGGTTTGCCGAACCTAAGAGACCGCACAGGCGCTCCGGAGAGCACCGGGGGGATGGGTGGCCCGTTGGAACGGGGATTGCCTTAGCCCAGAGCCGCTGACCTTTCCTTCCCGAACCCCGCGTCGCCATGCAAAAACTCCCCACTGCGTCTATCGTTCTCGCCCTCCCCCTGGCCGCGGCGGCCCCTGCGTTCACAGGAGGAGAGGAGCGAGCACAGGCGATCCCCGATCCGCCGCCCGCCGTCATGGGCAACGCACAGACGCTGCTCGGGCACTACGCGCGATGGCGAGAAGCCGTCCCTGAGAGAAACTCGGTCGTGGCGGTAGAGCTCGGCTGGTCTAAGGGGCGCTCCATCCGTGCCACCCGCGCGACCGGGGCCGTGCTGTTCGAC
>CALHGQ010000332.1 GCA_938030175.1 uncultured bacterium
ACTAATCTATCAGGTACAAATTGATCTCTTACAATCACTCGATGTTCAAGTTTGTCGTTGGCAATAATCCTATGATAGATATCGACTGATTCGTAAAATTCTCCTGCGACAATTAAGTCTAAATACGTCTTCCAGTCGTTCCAGCTGCTCGGGAACCTCACCGCGCGTGAAAACGTCGTGCTGCCCATGGAGCTCTCTGGGATCAGCGATGCCGATGCCCGGGCGGACGAGCTACTCGCCCAGGTCGGCCTCGCCGAGCGCGGTCACCACTATCCGTCCCAGCTCTCCGGCGGCGAGCAGCAGCGCGTCGCGGTGGCGCGCGCCTTTGGGCCCAAGCCTCTGCTGCTCTTCGCGGATGAGCCCACGGGAAACCTCGACTCAGAGTCAGGTGCACGCGTCCTAGAAATGCTCCTCGGGCTCCGCGATGAGCTGGGGACTGCGCTCGTCCTGGTGACCCACGACCTCGACATCGCCAAGAGCGCGCCACGCGCGATCTACCTGCGCTCCGGGAAAATCGAGCGCGAGGAAGTGCGATGAGTTCTCGACCGTCCGGCTCCCCCGGCGTGCGCCGCGCGCTGCTCGCACTCATGCGCCGTGAATCCCGCGGCGCGCGTGGGCGGCTCTTCTTCATGACGGCGTGCTTGGCCCTCGGCGTGGCCGCTGTCACGGGCGTTGCGGCCCTTGTGGCCGCGGTGGACTCCGCGGTCAGCCAAGACGCGCGGTCCATCATCGCTTCGGACGTCTCCATTGAATCGCGCCGCGCGCTGCCGGAGGACCTGGGGGATCGACTCGGTGAACTGAACGTGGCGGCCATCGCCGACGTCGTCGAAATGGGGGCGATGGTCAAGGATGAGGCGGGCGAACGCGACCCGGTGCTCGCCGAACTCAAGGCGGCGAGCGAGCTCTACCCGCTCTTCGGTGAACTGGTGACGTCCCCTGCTGGCGTTCCTGCGGGCGCCTTGGCGGAGGACGAACTGATCGCAGCGCCGGAGCTCATGGCGCAGCTGGGCGTGGGGGTCGGCGGGACCGTTTCGATCGGCGGGAAGCCGTACCGCGTCGCGGCAGAGCTGGTCGACGAGCCGGACCGCGTGGATTTCGCGATGACGCTTGGACCGCGAATCTTTGTCTCCAACGCGGGCCTCGAGCGCACCGAGCTGGTGCAGTTCGGAAGCCGAGTGAAGTACAAGCGCCAGGTAAAGGTGCGCGACGGTGCGACGGCAGGCGACGCAGCTGGCCTCGTGGCGGATCTGCGTGCGAACGTCGAGGACGCGCCGTACCTGACCTTCAAGACGTTCGACAAGCCGAGCCCAGGCCTGGCGCGTGCGCTCGATCGGATCTCGTCCTACCTCGGCTTGGTGGCGCTCCTGTCGCTCCTGCTCGGCGGCATCGGCGTAGCCCAGGTGGTGCGCGCGTGGCTCGGAAGTCGAACGCCCGCGATCGCGACGCTGCGAAGCCTCGGATTCCGCCCGCGGGAAGTGTTCGCGGCGTACTTTGGCCACGTGCTGGTGCTGAGCCTGATCGGCTGCCTCATCGGGGTGGCCGTGGGGCTGTGTGCTCCGTTCGTCGTCGCGGCCTTCGCGCCGGACCTGATGTCGAACGGCGCCGGCGGCGTGCAGTGGAGCGCCGGTTGGCGCGGGTTGCTCCTGGGGCTCGGGACCGCGGCGGTGTTCAGCCTGCCTCCGCTGACGGCCGTCTGGCAGGTGTCGCCGGCTCGCGTGTTGCGCGCGGAGGCAAGTCCTCTTCCCGCGCCGCGGTTGGTGCGGGTGCTCTCGACCCTCGCGCTCGTGGTGGGAGTCTTCTCGTTTGCGTTCGTTCAGACCGGTCAGTGGCTTCCGTCGGCCGCCTTTACCGGAGGGCTCGCCGTCCTCGTGCTGCTTCTCTCCGGAGCCGCCCTTGCGATGTCGCGCCTTGCGCTCAGGGTTCCGCGCCGCGGACTTGGCTTTACGTTGCGTCATGGGGTTGCGGCCCTGGCGCGTCCGGGCGCGGGCGTGATCGGAGCCGCGGTGGCGCTTGGCCTTGGCACCCTCGTGGTGCTCGCCCTTGGGATCGTTGGAAGCCGACTTGAGAATGAGTTGGTCAACGGCGCGCCGCCCGACGCACCGACGGTTTTCCTCGTGGACGTCCAGCCCGATCAGTGGGAAGGCGTTCAAGAGATCATGACGTCGGAGGGCATGGAGAACATCGACTCGACGCCCGTGGTCATGGCGCGCATGTCCGCCGTGGCGGGGCGACCGATCCAGGAGCTGGTCGCCGAAGGGGCCGGCGGCCGGAACCGTTGGACACTCACACGCGAGCAGCGCCTGACCTGGGCCGAGGAGCTGCCGGGTGGCAATACCTTGATCGAAGGCCAGCTCTGGACCGATCCTGTGGCCGCCGAGCTGAGCATCGAAGCGGGCTTTGCCGAGTCCCTCGGCGTCGGGATGGGGGACTCGATCTCGTTCGATGCCCAGGGCATACCGCTCACGTTCAAGATCACGAGCATTCGCGAGGTCGACTGGGCGAGCTTCCGGATCAACTTCTTCCTGCTCGTCGAGCCAGGGGTGATGGAGGACGCGCCGGGCTGGCGGCTCGCCGCCGCGAAGATCGATCCCGAGCGCGAAGGCTCCTTGCAGGAGCGCGTCGTCGAGGCCTACCCGAACGTCGGCGTGCTGCGCATTCGGCCGCTACTCGAGAAGA
>CALHGQ010000333.1 GCA_938030175.1 uncultured bacterium
TCCCTGTGGAGCTCATGGTTGCCCACCCGCAGGCGAGAGGAGGGTCGATGCCAGGCCGAGTCTTCATATCTTCGTTAGCTTCGGCGGACAGAGACGCTTCACCGGTATTCAACTACTCTCAAGAACTTCAGAACGGGATGCTGAGCGAGGATGGACTGAGTACTTCGTTTCAGTTGATGCTGCCGGAGTCGATGCACCTTGTCGCAACAGTTGGCAACTATAGACGAGCCGCATGGAGCGGCGAGGTCGAGCTCTTCGGGGACATCGCTGTCGTAGACGCACGCTCCATGGCGTCTGTCTACTACCGGGCGACCGATGAGCCTGGAGCGCCCGTTCAGGACGTGATGTTCCCAAGCGTGATCGTGAATGGCGGAGAGATGACAGGTCTCGACGATCTAGGAAAAGGTCTCTATGGGACGCTTTCCGACCCAGGCGATCTTGAGCTCTTCGCGACCGTAGACGGTGTCGACGCAAGGCTTTCTGTGTGTACGCTCCAAGAGGGCTTGAGTCGCCTCATTGTCCATCCCAAGGAACCAGTGCGGCTTCCATCGCTCACGCTGAATCTCATGGGTGCTACGGGAGCGTTCGAACTGGGATCTGCGACTTGGGAGGACCTGTCGGTGAAGGCCATCGATCATGGGGGACGCTTCTTGAGCTATCGGATGTTGACGAGTAATCTTCCAGACCCTCAGACTGGACGATATGACCTGTCCCAGTGGGAGGACGCAATCCTGAGCTTTACCGAGCCTGGCAGCTATCTCGTTGAGATCCCGTCGATCGGTCTTGCCGCAGAAGTGCAAGTGGATCCAGAGCAGCCTCTTGAGGCCACAGTAGTCGGCGCTCTGCCTTAGCTGCCAGCGGCAACCACAGCGTGCCGAAACCGTCATCGGCACGCTGCCGCCACGCGCGATCGAAGCGATGCTTGGCCAGGCTGGTTCATCGATCCCAGCACAACCTGAGGCTTCAGGGAAAGCTGTTGGCTGTGGTCCAGCTGAGCGCCGCTTTCGGCGGCGACGGTTAGAGGAGTACGGTCACGGAGTGCCAGTGACGGTATCGCGGCTAGTCATCTAGCGACAGGAACATGTCGACGGCCTTCCCCGGCCGAATGTGGAACGTCTCGCGGAACTCGGAGCCTCGCCACTGGAACGAGATCTCGTAGGCGCCGGCCTTTAGTTCGACCTGGTCGCCGAACTGGCCCTCCGCCACTTTGCGCCCGGAGTCATCCGTAATGGAGAACGGTGGGGGCTGTGGAAGTGCGAGCTCAAGAAGGGATTCGTTCAGCTCAGCCCCCTCTTGAACGCCGAGGAAGGTTCCGCCCGCGGATTCAGCAATGGTGCGGAGTTGGGTCTCCCAAGCAGCCCTCGTGAGATGAAGGCCGAGGACGTGCAACGAGACGCCGCTCATCGATCCCAGGCGTTTTGCGACGGGTATTGGATCTCGGCGGGTGTCCTCTCCGCCGTCGCTGAGAAGAATCACCGTCTTGGTAGCGGCCGAGGGCACGCTGCGTAGGTCCTTGATGGTCTCCTCCATGCTCAGGGTAAGGGGCGTCTTCCCGCGCGGACGTAGTCCAGCGGTAGCGGCGCGAACCTTTGCGCGATCGAGGGTGGCGAGGGGAACGAGAAGCTCCGTGTCTTCGTTCGCCCCCTCTTCGATGGCCCTCTTTCGGTGCCCGTAGGCCCGCAGCCCGAAGTCGATACCATCAGGTAGCGAGTCGACGAGCTGCTCCAACGACTGGCGTGCAAGATCAAAGCGCGTGGTGCCGTCCAACTTGCCGAGCATCGAGCCGGAGGCATCGAAGATCACGTAGATGGCATCGGTCGCGGGGACTTCGGGCACGAGCGTGTTGAGGAGACCAGGCGTTTCGGGGTCCGTTTCCTCGGGGCCCGACTTGAGCTTGGGCGTGGCCTTGGTGAGGAAGAGCAGCGCGAACGAGGTCGCGATGCGCGGATCGCCTTCGTCAGCACTACCGGTCCAGCTTCCGTCGATGTTCTGCGCGTCGACGAGGAAGCGAGCTCCTTCTGGGTACCACTCGTGCTCGCCGATGAAGTCCAGTTCGAGCAGCCGTCCAACCCGCTCCAGTCCGTAGAGGTAGTAGTAGTGATGAGACTTGCGCTTCCCAGGGTTCTCGACGACCGACCAATTGCGCACAAGCCAGCCGAGTCCGTCGCGAATTCGGAGGTCATGCTGGAGGTCGACCTCCTCGTCCATTTGATTCAGCGTGATCGCAAGGCTGCAAATGCCCGCACAGACCATGCTCCCGTACGGCGCACCGACTGTGTAGCCAAAGCCCCCGCGTGCACTCTCTCCATTCGAGTTCCGTTGACGCGCGTGGTAGAGCCGGAGCGCAGACTCCCAAGTTCGACTCGCGACGCGAAGGCTATCACCTACGGCTGCCTGCAGACCCAGGACCGCGAACTGAGTGATGGAGTTGTCACCGCCCTTGTTGAGCAGTGGCGACTGCGTAGGTTGGATCCACTTGGGCTCACCCTCTCGATCCGTGGGAGCTTCCCCCCCGTTCACGTTGAGCTTGACTGTGCTTTCCTCCGTCGCCCCTATGGGGAGCCGTGGGGGCAACGCTCCAACAGGTTCGAGCTGAGAGGCGAGCCGCGCGGACATCTTCGCGCTATAGCCCCAGCTTCCATTCGGAGCCTGACTCTCCACTAGGAGGCGCACGGTGCGCTCAAGTAGCTCGGCCCGCCCTGGGTCATTTTCATTCCCCAACAACATCGCCACCACACCGAGTGCATAGACACCGAGCTTCCGTGGATCGATCGCATCGAGGCCCTCGTCCAGAAGAAGCCTGAACTCTGGGTACTCTTCGGTGGCGCCGCTGTGGTGCAGAGCGAGCATGGCAGGGAGGTTCTTCTCATTCTTCCACCACGCGGACTCCTCCCGGACCAGCTCCCAGAGCCTGTCTCGTCCCCGGCGGATGGACTCGTTGACGTCACGCGCCGTCAGCCCAACACCCTCAATCCCGCGCGGCGTCTTGGAGGGGTCATGCACAAGCTGACCATCCGACGCACGGCTGCGATCCAGTCCTGGGGCGAGCATAGGCGCCCCCGGCGTGATGGGGAATAGGTGGCTTCCGAGCAAGCTACGTACTTCAATCGCTGCGCCCTCCACGTCATCGACGGGCACCGAGAACGCCACCGACAGCTGGCGAATTCCGCCGGCGGGAAGCCACAGAGGCTCAGCGCCCAACTGGTTGGCAGGCTGCTGCCATGTGGCGCGCTGGATGGGAATTCGGCGACCCTCCTTCGTCACGATGGCCACGTCCCGATTGGGAGCGACCACGGCGTCGCGCGTTGGATGGCCGACGTAGCTCAAGTCGAACGCTACCCACGCATAGCCGCCCCACTTCCGGTACCCAGCGAGGCTAGAGGAACTGCCGCGAGCGACGATCCCTAGCGTGTGGTCGAAGCCAGCCGCTTCGAAGTCCGAGTCCCCAAGAGCCGCTTCGCTGGCCGCGTCGACGAGATTCAGACGAATCGGAGCGGAGTCCCGAAGGCCGCTCTCTGGATGCGAGTAGCGCTCGAACCCGCACGCTAGGTGAGCGGAGCTCGCGCCAGCGAGGAGGTCCTTCGGGACCCTGAAGATCGCCTGGGCGCCCAGGGTGACGTCAGGGAACGTCCAACACGGCGACGTCATTTCTCGTCCTTCCCAGTCGTACACCGGGAAGCCGTGGGTCCCGTCCAACACAAGTTGGACGCGGTCGTTCCCGAAGATCCAAGGGATGCGGCCGACGTAGCCGTTGTCCGAGGCGACTTGATGGGCCACCCGTAGATCCGCTCGGAGCTCCGCGGTGCCGCTTGGCTCTCCATCCGCGGTCAGCATCTCTTCAGCGCTGAAGCCAAGCAGCTGCATGCGGAAGGAGTCGTTCTTGCCGGTGGCCACGGGTGGCGCCGGCTTGGTCGCCGCGTCGAGGACGTCAACGTGCAAACCGCGGCGACCGGGGGGGAGAAACTCGAGCGAGAAGGAACAGAGGGACGCACTGTCCACAAGGAAGGCGAGCTGCCCGGTGAGGGACGTGCCAGGCTCAACGGTGAAGCCTTTTGGGAACTCGGTCGGCAACTTGCCGGACAGTGCGGCCTGCTCTACCGCGCCGTTCTCCACTCCGAACAGCAGCTTGTCGTATTTGCCGATCACGAGCGGCGGCTGGTCTGGGTCGACCTTGATCTCCGCATCGATGGTCAAGTAGACCTGACCCTCGGGTGCATCGTCGTCGCCGCGAGCGGCACTGGCCGTGGCACGGTGCACGGCCAAGGACACGCCGTCGACCACGTCGACTCTGCCTGGGGTGTCGATGGTCGAGCCGGGAGCGAGGTCCACGGGGATCGAGTCGGTCCTCGTCGCGGATGCGGTCCAGTGGTCGGCGAGCGCGGTGTTGACGGGGGCAGACGTTGGCTCAGGCACAGGCTCAGTCGCTGCGGTACCCGTCGCCGACGTTGAAGCGGCGGGCGGTCCGAGATCTGCCGTTTCAGGCGCCGGGTCGAGCGCTTCGATGGACGGCTCCGGAGCGGCGCCGAGTTCGATCTCGAACGAGCTCCGCCGGGTGACGCCTGAGTAGTGAACGGTCTGGGTCTGGTTGTCGTCCATGGGGACGTCCAAGACCACGCAGAAGCGGCGAACGGCGCCATCCGGGAGCAAAATCGGGTCCTCTAGGGCGCGCCCCAATCGATCAGTGATCGCAAGGTGCCGACCCTCGTCGACGCTAAGGCGGCCCTCGCATCCGAAGAGGCTTCGTCCATCCTGCTCCGACTGCGTTTGACGGAGGTCTGCTTCCACAACGAGCAACGATCGACCCTCCGACGCGGACCACCTCCCGTGGGTTTGGGCCCGTTCGGCTCGATGCACCCCAAGTTGAACGGGTCCATCTTCGATCTGGATGGCAGCGGTCGCTGGACGCACCTTCAGCGGATTCCCCAAGAGCGGGCGTCGGATCGCCGTGGGAGGCACTCTCGTCCCGTCGGCCAGGACGAACAGGGGAAACGCAGCGACGAGCGCCAAGTGCTTTGCCTTTGCGTCCACGAGGAACACGGCGCTTCCGCCGGTGAATCGGTCGGGGAGGAACACGGGCTCCTTGTTGAGTGCTTCCTTGGACCTCACGCGGCGCCGCGGCCAGAGTCCGTCCTCCATCACCTCGAGATGGGTTTCCGCTTCGAGGTAGACCGTCGCTGCTTCGCCGGTGGCCCGGCCTCGGAACTCGACGGTGGCCCAACGCATCCCGGTCGGAGCGGGGTCGCCGTCCAGGGTGTCCGTGAACTGCACCGTAGGATCGGCCCACCGAACGAGTTCGTTGGCCGCGACCTCCTCGACGCTGTCCGGCGCGAGCGTTCCGCGGAGCATGACCGAAGCCATCGGCACCTCATCGTGGTACCAGCGTAGCTGCAACGGCCCGGCCTCGATCGCAGCCTTCGACAGCTCGAAGGTGACGGTGCCGGCTCGGACATCGCCGAGGAAGTTCAGGACGAAGTCCTGGGGTAGGCGCCCCTCTCCCTCGGAGGGCCCTTCTGGCAGGAGCCGTGGCGCGACGCTACGCCCATCAGGGCCGTGGACGAGGAAGAGCTTCTGCTTCTGAACGACGCGGAGCCGCTCGCCGGCGTCGCGGCTTCCCCCGTAGGCGAGCGCGCCGTCGATGTCGTTCTCGACCTCAATGTGAAGCGTCAGCCGGGCCATCGCGCTCGAGCTTCCCTCGCCATCGAGGTTCGGTTCCATCTGTGCTCGGAGGACTCGAAGGACAAGCCCCTCCCCGTCGCCTGGCTCCGAGCTCTGAACTCGCAGTGTCGCGCCACCATCCAAGGGCGTTTCGTCCGTGAGCTTCTCCTCCGGAGGTGCTGGGGGCAGAGCGAAGGACTTTCGCTCAGGCTCGTCTCCGAGGAGCGCCAGTACGCGCTCATCGGGCTTGAGATCCGGCGTGACCTTCCAGATCTCTGGCTCGGTGGCCGTTCCCAAGAGGGTTCGCGTCCAACCTTGGCCGCGGGGGAGCGAAGCCGCCAACTTGTCTGTGCCTGCGCCATAAAGGTCCGCCGGGGCGACGCCTCCAATGACGATCTGATGTACTTGGTCCGCGAAGGTCGCGCTCAAGAGCTTCGCGAAGCCCGCGTCACCGTAGGCTGCTAGAACGACAAAGTCGGCGCTGGCCTATGCCTCAGGAAGTGCTTCCCGAACGGCCTTGATGGGATCTCGGAAGCGCAGGCCAGCGAGCTGACGCTGCAGGTGGGGCAGGTAAGCGATTCCCCCAGGCTCCATGGTGACGCCGATGACCGCGACACTCGTCTCGCCTTCGGACCACGTGGCGAATGGCGGATAAAGACGCTCGTCCGACTCGTTGAAGAGGTTCGCGCTCACGACCTGGAAGCCAGCGGGCTTCAGAAGCTCGACGGTCTCATCGAGGCCAAAGCGAAAGTCGCGGTAGCCGAGGTTCATCACGTCGAGGCCGATCGTGTCGTAGAGATCACGAACCGTTGCGCCGGCCTCACTACCCGATGCGCCGCCGAAGAGATCGTTGCCAGCGCTGATGACCAGCGTTGGGCTGTCGGCCTCAAGCTGCGCGAGCAATGTGCCGGCCCGGCGCGCCCCGCCCAACCGGATCGCGCTTGGGCAGGTTCCGCACGCCTCCAGATGGCCGGCGCGGTCGGCGCAGGAGACAACGGCCTGGGAGGTTGCCGTTGTAGGGGTCGTCTGCGCGGCCTGCGACGTCGATGTCGCGATGAAAGCCGGCGCCAGCGCAAGAAGGACCGTGATTAATACTCGCATGGGAATGATCAGCTGATGCAGCGAAGAAACGCAGCTCGTGATGCCGCCGCCGCTGATCCGCTCTGGGAGAGAATGTTGACGAGCATTCGGGCGTACGTCAGGTATCCCAATCTTCCATGGGAGGACACGAGTGCGTCGCTGACGCCCCATCCAACGCGGGCCGTGGCCAAGAGCATGAGGCAGATCGCTCGAAGGCCGTAGTACCTCGTTGGGCCAACGAGCCGGACCGCGTTGATCTCCATGATCGCGGTCCCCGGTGCGTCTTGGCCCCAGCCGCGCGAACCGATGCCGAGCGTCGTTCCACTGATAGGATCGACCGACCAGAAAGTCGCGGGTGCAAGCCCTCCGTCGATCGGCGGAGGCGCAACTGCCACGTGGCTGGCGGCTTGAAGATGGTGAGCCACCCTCGCGCTTGCGGCGGGATGGTGGCTCTCTTCAGCACCTTCAGTGACGAGTGCCCAAGTGTTGATGGGGTGGGTCTTCGCCCAACGACTGGTGTTGGTGGGAACGATGGAGTTGCCTTTGCTCGTGCCCCCGGACGTCGTCGATTCGAGGACCGTATCGAGAACCCCTTGCTCCAGGCGAATCGCGAATGCGCTCGCCGCATCGGCTTCCTTGGTCGCCCTTACGCCAACGGTGTTCTCCACGATGTCGATCGCTTGCCCGAAGTAGAACTCCGGCGACTTCCGTTCCTCGGCTTCGATGGAATCCTCGCTCGCAGTGACATCCGCTGCGAAGAGACGCATGTGAGTGGAAGCTAGGTTCAGCTGCCCCAGAAAGACTCGCGAAGAGTGGCGCCCCACTCGGAATCTCGAGTGCGCAAGCATGGATAGCTCACCGGGCAGCAGGCTGAGGCGGCCGACTAGGTCCATCGGATCTTCCGCGGACTCATCCACGAGGCGCTGGGCCAGCTGAACGAAGATGGACTGGTTGCGCGTCGCCGCAAAGAGTTCCTCTCGAGTGAGGAACTCCTCCGTCAAGTCACAATTCGACGGGCGAAGGGTGATGATGCTGCAGAGCGCTACAGCTCGCTCGTTGAGCTGATCTCCGTCTAACTCAGTGCTCGTGACCGGTCCGGCGACCCTTGAGGCGGGATCCAGTAGATCAAAGACCGCGCGCTTGATTCGGTACGGCTTCTTCCCGGGGACGCTGAAGTCGTATTGGATCCACACTGCCGAGAGGGTGGTGGTCTCTGGCGTTGGTGCGCTGCCAAGAGCCGAGAGTCCGATCGCTGCGTCGTTGATCTTGCCAGCCTTCGTGTCAAGGATCGGACTGCCGTTGACTTCGCCCGAACGCAGAATCGATTTCTGGCGGACTACAGAGGTCTGCCCACGGTAGGTCACATCCTGGAGCGTGGGCAGCCACTCCTTCTCGGCGAGTGCCGCTGCGAGGCGCTGCTCTTCTAGCTCCTCCTCCGTTTCGTCACCGGTCGGTGCCTTGGGAGTCGTCATGGGATGGAACCAGATCCTCATGTGGGAGCCCGTTAGCTCTCTCGCGAGGTACTCAGTCTCGAGAGCGACCTCCTGGGCTATGCCCGCTGGGCCGGTCCGCTCAGCCACGATTCGGATGGTCAGTCGGTGCTCCTGGTCCGCGGGAACCTCAGCGAGCACAAACGTGGTGTCGGGGGCTTGGGAGAGCTCCACCGCCGCCCGTGCTGCCACTGGATCAAAGTCCAACCAGGGCGAGCCGTCAGGCCCCGTGTCTTCTTGAACCTGTACCCAGGTGTGATGACGCAGCGCTTCCAGCTCGGCACTTGCAAGGTCTTCATCGGCGGCCTTGATCCCGTTCTTCCCAAGGACCAGAGCGAGGTCCTCGGCCTGCTTGATGGACGCAGGGACGACATCCTCAAGCCAGGCCTGGCCGTCCGCCTGCGCCTCGGCAATCGCTTCTTGGAGGTCGGCTGCTTTGACTCCGCACGCGGCGAGAAACTCCTGCGCTTCGTCGCCAGACTCATCCTTTGCCATCGCACGCTGAGCGACGTCCGCATCAAGGAGTGCAGCGTGGAGCTGCATCGCTGTTTCGCTAGGGAGGTGGGCCTGTGCCAAACGGACGCGAACGCCGCGTGCATCCAATGCCGTGGCGAGGAGCAGTGCCTGATCGAGCGTGCCGGCACGCCGCTCCAGAAGAGTGCCGCTGGGGCCGCGCAGCGCGCCGACGTAGGGGAGCCACTCGACGTTCTCAGAGATCCATTCGGTCAGGTCGGCGGCCAGCTCGGCATCCGTCGAATCGAATCCAGCGACGAACTCCTCGGCGCTAAGGGGAGCTCGCGGCAGTGCTTGACTCACGCGGCGGAGCATCCTCAGGTTGCCCTTGGCTTCCGCAAGGAACGCCTTGGCTTCCTCCGAGCTCGAGCCTGCCTGACCGCTCGACTCTGGTTGGGCGGCTTGGGCCGACGCAGGGGACGTTCCGCCGGCGTGGGGAGCGCTGACGGCAAGTGCCAAGATCAGAACTAGCGACAGAAGGGCAGGGGCCCTCGACGGGAATTCGACGGGGAGCTTCATGGGGGTCCTCTGGGAGTCGTGAAATGCGGCCGACGGAGCATGGAATGCTCGATCTGGACACGCCTAACGGCTCAACTGCCCTCGGATGGATGGATCGCCACGAAAAGCCGAGGAATTGGCGGCACCAACACCGCCGCCCAGGATCGGCTACCTGCTCAATCGCTCTGGACAGCTAGCGGTCTGATCTAACGGCGAGCACGAGGAGGCGGTCGCTGATCAGCTCGAACGCCAGAGCCGCTATGGCGCCGTGCCGAGAATGTCGGGTCAGGCGACTCAGAGAGTGCCGACAGCTGCCTCAATCCTGAACCATCGTCCGACGAGCGACGCCGCGGACCATGATGGGACGCCATGTTCCTGGTGAGCTAGGTCGTCTCTCGCGTCCGATGACGGTGGCCTCCGTAGAACGATGGGCACTCGTTGGAGTTGCAGGAGCACTTGACGCGCGGCTTGGCTGCTGACGCCAGCTTGGTGACGGCGGAGTGCCGGTTCGGTACCAACGCGGTCTTGCCCCGAAGAAGAAGGAAAGGGGACGGCACGGCACAATAACGAAGGCGGGCGTAGAGCCGCTCTGGGGTGCCAACCGTAGGATGGCTACGGGAGCCGACTAGGGCACCCGATCCCTATCGTCTGTCCACAGCAGGAGACCCCGAAACCCATGGCGGATGCCCCCGACGGAGACCGCGCCGTCCGAACCGTGGTGTGTGCGGACGCGCTCGATTGGCTCGCGGAGAACCCGCTCCCGGATGACTGCGCCGTCTTGACTTCACTGCCCGACGTCTCTGAGTTTCGCAAACTTGCCTTCGACGACTGGGTGGATTGGTTCGGTGCCGCTGCGGAAGCAGTCCTTCGGGCAACGCCGCCCAACTCTGTGGCCATGTTCTACCAGTCGGATATTCGTTTCGAAGGTCGCTGGATTGACAAGGGATACCTAGTGCAGCGCGCCGCTGAACGAGTGGGCTGCTCCTTGCTGTGGCATCGGATCGTGTGCCGCGCGCCGGCAGGAGTATCGACCGGCCGTCGTCCCGGGTATGCCCATCTGCTGTGCTTTTCCCGTGCCTTCCAAGCACCTGAAGCGGACGGGGTCACCGATGTCCTGCCGCAGATGGGAAGCATGACTTGGTCCCGTGCGACGGGGACAGAGGCATGCGAGTTCGCGTTGACGTGGCTGCAGCGGCATACCGAGGCCCGGGTCGTGGTGGATCCGTTCTGTGGCTACGGTACGGTGCTGGCGGTCGCCAATAACCTGGGGTTGGCTGCCATAGGCGTCGAGCGTTCGCCAGCGCGAGCGAAGAAGGCCCGCGAGCTACGGTTGTAGCTGGCACACGACTTGTGTAGCGACACCGGCACACCGCCGCCACGAGCGTAACGAAAGCCTGCTGCGCAGAAGGCGTGCGTCCCGTTGATCGTTGCAGGGAAGCGTAGTAGCCGTGGTGGAGAGCACCCGGCTGTCCTGCCGATCTTCGTGGCGGCGGAGTGCCAGTGACGACACCCGCTGCCGAGTTGTGGATCAGATCCCTTCTACCTCATCGCAAGAGCCCATGATGCACGTGCCTCCCGGGCCATCGATGACGGCGTTGTAGCCGAGCTTGCCGGGCCCGCCGGAGACCACGACGAACCCCGAGACAAAGTCAGCCGCGAGGACACGGCCGCTCCCGTCGGGGATCGCCGAGTCACGCAGCGTGCGCAGGTCTACCATCTGGAACTCTTCGCCTTCGAACATCTTCACGGACTCGTAGAGCTCCGTTCCGTTGGGCGCGTGGACCGTAAAGGCGATCCTCTGGGGCGACTTGGCCGTGTTGCGCAGCGAAAACTGTGTCGTCTTCGCACCCGACAGGTCGACCGCCGGGACGAACAGCCTCCCCGTTCGCTGTGCTTGAGGCTGAAGCGGATAGAAGAACGCAAAGTCGTAGCTCGCATCGATTCCGTCGTTGATCGTCCACAGGCTAGCGTGGAGTTCCGCGGAGTTCAGTCGACCAGCGATCTCAAGCGAGTACATCTGCGGCTCGGTCAACGCTTCGAGGCCAAAGAGCGTCTCCAGGTCGATGACCCGAGACTCGTAGGCCCCAAGGTCCACAAGGGTGCGGCGCGCTGCGCGGTACGGGTTGGCGGTGCCCTGCGAGCGGAGCGCGAGGTTGATGGATGTGCTCTCCGTAGAGCTGTTGCTGACGACCAACTTGCCCGCGAAGTCTGAGCTGGCGGGGAAGCCCATCATCGAGCCCACGGGTCCCATGGGGAATGCGCCGGAGTTCCACTCCAAGGAGTCGGCTACGCCCAGCATGAGGTCTTCGGTCACGGACAAGCCCGTCGAGTCGTCCACCGTGATCGTGCTGACAGCAAGGGTCTCTTGACCGCCTTCAACGACAAAGCGTAGGGCTCCTGAAGAACTGCCGAGGGCATCCACGTCGAACAGTTGGTCGAACGCGACCAGGCGTGATCGCTCAGCGGGAACGGCAATCGTGGACGCTCCGTCGACCCAGCCCAAGGACCCCATCGCAGACATGCGCACAACGATGTCTTCTTGTCCGCTATTGAAGAGCGGAACCAAAATCCGCGTCTCGGGCGTGGGGATCCACCACGTTCCGGTAACGGTGTCCGCGACGACCGAGATGGCGCCCCCGTCCGCACTCAGACTCTCTGCGGCGTCCACGCTGCAGACGACGCCGATGATGCCTTCGGACCCTTGAAGTTCGATCGACCCCCAGAGGGAGCCTGCGCGACTACCGGTTCCCCAAGTTGGGTCGGCGCCCAAGAGCGGATCGGCGTTGGAGGCGAGCTGTTGGATGTGGGGCTCCAGCTGCATCCCAATGTCAACGCACGCCTGACCGTTCAGGGGCACATCGACCGGGTCCAGCTCGAGTGAAAGATGCCGACCGACATGGATGATTGGCGTCACGGTCTGCACCGACGACGTCGACACTCGGCTCGGACTCGTGAGCATGAGCGCGGTGGTTGTGCCTTGCTCCCAATAGAAGTACCCGACGTGGCTCGAATCGGCCGACTGCGCTCCCGCAAGGGGGGACAAAGCGGCGGCGAGAGAAGTGAGCAGCGCAAGTTGTTGAGGTCTCATAGATTTCCATTTCACGGTGACGAAGAAGCGCCGGAGAGCACGTGCTCTCAGCGGCAGTACGTAGCGCGCCTTGTTCAGGCCAGTGCTAGAGAGGCCGTTGCGCGGCTTGAGCGCTGGCTCGATCGCAGGGCCCAACGCCGGGCCCAACGCTGAGCCGATCGCCGGGCCGATCGCCGGGCCGAATGGGGGCGAACGCGTCGCGAAGCGCGAATCGGCTCGGCGAGATTGGCGCGGCGCGCATGCGGCCCTTCCGCCATCCGAACGGTCGACGCAACAAGCCGCATCCCCACGCGCGTTCCCTGGCGAACGCTCGTCGATTCATGCGGCTGCACGGGCGGTAACCCAAGAGTTCCACCAAGGGGCGTCCAGCGATCTACCTTGCCAACGCACACCGTTAGTTTCCGATGCGCGCTGACTCCGAGTCCTTTGCCCCCTGGACGGTCATCGGCGTCACGGCGATTCCCGTGTCGATGACCTTGTGGGCCATCACTCGCATCACCCCGGCGCGCCTCTTGCTTGGACGAAGGGCAGCAGCGAGTCGATGTCCACACACCTTCGGTGCGGACAACGGGCGTGCGATGATTTCGGCTCATCGGTCTTCGGGGGGAGGTGAAAATGAGTGGCTCTAGCTACTCCCAATCGCCGTCGCTTCGATTCCCTACCGGAGAAACCTGCGCATTCTCATCGCATGCCCATGAGTCCGCGCACTAAGCCACCCTCCCGGTGGCATCCAAAGGTGCGATAAGGGAGCCTCGTCAACTATCGGCTGTCACGCCGCGGAGGGTTGGAGAGGGCTTGCCGGCTCAGCGCGGATTCGTGCCAGCGGTACTCCGGAAGCAAACCGCAACCAGAGCCGCCGTCTCTAGAGGCCGATCGCGCCCGGCCTCGCTACTGCCCCTGAGCGGATACCTACCGACACAGGCACACCGCCTCCACGAGCTCGGGGGGGCGATAGGAGATCGCGCGTTCATTCCGCTGCTCGTGGCGGCGGAGTGCCAGTTGCGGTACCGCGGTACCGCCGGAGCCTCACGGGAAGAGTACGGCGATGCACTCGCCGGTTTCGGTGCCACCGGACACAGAGCGGGCCCAAGCTTGGAAGTACTGCGTGGTTCCCGCGAACAGTGGATCGTACGTCAGCAAGTAGGGAGCCCCGTCTTGGCTTACGCTACCCGGGAGTCGCGTTACCGAGGCGCTCCCGCCCCCTACACAAAGACCGCTAGCAGGGACCGTGGTCGATGCGGCCGTGCTTTGAAGCAAGAGGCCGAACGTGTCGAACGGGTTCGGCTGGAGAAGCCAAAGGTTCTCGTAGCCGCCGGCAGCTACGAGAGTAGAGCCGGGTGAGGTACCGTCACAGACCGAGATGGACGGCAGCGAACTTGGACTCCAATCCACGGTGAAGGTGCCAGTGACGACCGCGCGAGTCGTGCCTCTGACCCAATCCAAGGGAACGTTGCCGCCGTTGTACGAGAGAGGAGCGCCATTCAGCGAGCTGTTCCAAAGCCAGAGCTCGTCCCAGGGCCACTCATTGCCGTTACAAAAGGGGATAAAGTCGGTCTCGACCGCCGAAATCGCCGTCGAACGTTGGATGAGGAGATTGCCCGTCTCGCCGGGCCCGAGCGGCGCCGTGTCGCCTTGCACAGTCCACGACCGGTAGCCCACGCAGTCGCCCCGCAGGGGCATGATCGTCATAGCGTTGTCCCAGCGGAAGATGCTGGTCGAGTTCGACTGGTTCGTCACCATGAGCTCGACGGTCCAATCGATCGACAGATTGAGGGTGACCTTCTCGATGTCTCCCTGAAGTTCGTCGATGGGTCCGGGAAGGCTAAGGTCGAAGTTTGGGTAGTAGAGCGCCTGGTCTAGGACCGCAGTGTCAAAGACCTCCGACTGGAAGGTGCGCACCTCGGTCACAGTCTGCGCGAACGCCGCGGAAGCGGGCGTGCCCAGCGTGAGCACGATGACTGGAAGCGAGTTGGAAAACCTCATGTCGTACCTGGGGGAAGGGTGGTGTCGGAGACTGGCTCTGGTGGGGGAGCAGCCAAGCCTGGGCGCGCTACCCAGCCGGGAAGGGGGGGGGAGGCTTGAAGTCTACGTGGGATCCGGAGCTTTTGTCTCGGGGTGGCGGCGTCGGAGCCAGGTCCGCCGATCGCCGTGAGCACCGCTCCCTGCGCTAGGAGATGGCGGAAACGTCTCCGGATCCGTACCGCCGTATCGCATTTTGACGCTCAGGCCCGCAGACTCGAAATAGCACCCGTGCTACTTGGTGGCAGTACGGTACGACGGTCGATTCCGCCGGATGATCTCTGCCTTGTCGCAGGCATCGGGCGGGGTGCCGGCGGCCCCCGCTGCATAGGCCGCTCAATGCGCTCGCTTCATCGAACTGCGAGTCGGGTGCGGCTGCGATGCCCTTTGATGCTACGAGCGAGCGTAAGCGAGCGACCTATGCCTAGTGGATTGGAATTCGGTCGAGGTGGTAGAAACGAACGCCGTACCGTACCTCAGTACCGCCGTTCAGTACCGCCATTGACTGCGGTTACGTACCGCCAGCTCAGCGTACCGCTGCCTAGTTGAGCAATAGGCTGACCGCGTCAGTGAAGTTCGAAGTAGCACTACCAGCGATGGTGTCCCGGTGCCAAGTCTGGAAGTACAAGGTCTGACCTGCAACCGCTCGAACAGGACCCGTCGGCGTCGGTGTCGAGCTGAGGTCGATTCGAAGTTTCAGGGTGCCAGCGGCACCCGAGGATTGCACTTCGCCGGGGCCGACGTAGCGGCCGATGGCGCCGCTCACACAGAGTGTGCCTTGGCTCCCGCCTGGTCCGGATACCATGCCAGGAGTTTGAGAGGTGACGAAGTAGCCAATGGATGCGGGCGGAAGATCGGCAGCGGCAAGCACCAGCGCGTTCTCTCTAGCGCTATCCGAACCGGTGACAACGAGGCTTCCGACGCTACCTGTCGAGTTAGGTTGGCTCGTACAATAGGTGGAACCGAGTGTTGCGGTGTTCTCGAAGCTAGTGACTACGCTTCCCGTCGTCGTCGCGAGGAAATCTAGATCTGCATCATCGTCAATGTCGGCGGGTCGGAACCAACGGATAGAATTAGAAGCGTCGAGGAATGGCGCAGGCGCTCCGAACGTACCACCGCCTAGATTCTCGTAGCAGTCTACGTCTCCCAGTTGAGCCAACAGATCTGGGAGCCCGTCCGCGTTGCAGTCGTGTGCAAGAATCTCGAGAGGTAGATTGGATTGACTGATGACCTGTGGATCGCCGAACGTTCCGCCCGCGGTGCCTGGAAACCAAGCCAAGGTCTCCGGCGCATAGAGACCTCCGATGACCATCGCGATATCTACAAACCCATCGCCGTTGAAGTCGCTCGTCACGGGGGATGTGGATGAAAAGACATCGGTCTCGATCGATTCCGCCGGCCCGAAGTTCAGACCGGAGGTACCTCGATACAGGTCCAATCCGAAGCTGTTGTACTGGGCGACGACCACGTCGAAGAATCCATCGGAGTCCACGTCCGAGACCGAGCACGCTTCGAAGATCCCGACGTCGATGATTTGCTGCGGACCGAAGTTTCCACCTCCGAGGTTCTCGATCGAGACGATTCGCTCCGGACTGCACACCACCAAGTCTGGGTCGCCGTCGCCGTCCAGATCTTGAATACCCACATCCCTGACATCCAGCAACGAGCCGATGACGAGAGGGTCGCTGAATACCGCTCCTCCTAGGCCTCGCAACCACACGAAGGCCGCATTAGCCGGCCCTCCGTACCGGGTCGCGAGGATGTCTTGAATCCCGTCCATGTCGAGATCGAGGGCCTCTATTCTGAGTGCGCCACGGATCGACTGAGGTAGCTGTTCGGGGACATCGAATTGCCGGCTGCCTAGGCCCTCCAGAAAGAAGAGGCGAGCTGGAGCGGCGCCCGTTGGCAGGACGATGATGTCCGACTTCCCGTCTTGGTTGGCATCTAGCGCAACAGCGTCCCAAGCATTGATCCCCGCGATCGGTGATTCAGGACCGAGCTGGGCAAGCCCGATGGACGCGATGGCGACAGTCAGAGAAGAGCAAAGTGCGAGTCGTTTTAATAGCATTTGAGCTTGGTGAAGATTGTTTGGACCGAGTTCCTGGCGGGACGCGAGGCGCTTGAGGTCTGATCGTTCATCGTATCAGATCGGCAGAAAGCCCTCTTCCTCGGTACCGAACCGTCTGTGAGAAGGCACTATCAGTCAACCGAAGCCGCCACCTTTCTCGAGTGACGACGATCCGGTGGAAGCCATCGTCCGAGGGCTTGGTCGCTTTGCTCCCATGAGGGAGATGAATCGATGTCTCTACGGGCACGAGTAGCGGCAGTACCGAACCGTAGTCGGATCCGCCAGCTTCCGCAGATCGACAGCGGCCCTACAGCAGCTCCCGTCCGGAGACTTGATCGGCATCATTTCGTCAAGGAGATGAAATGGCACCTCGAGACCCACATTCTCCGGGGCGTAGAGAATGGTGGCGTCTTCGGTTGCGGTTCAGCACCGCCATGGCGGGGGCGTCTCCGGATCGGTATCGCCAAAAGCGACTTCGCCCGTAAGATGGGGGACATTCTCTCCCTAGCAGCGCGTAGCGAATCACACGCTCAGCTAAGTTTCGCACTTCTCTTCCCCGAAGATTCCTCCTCGCCATGCAAGTGTTCACTGTCGCATCCCTGTTTGTCCTGGCGTCGATCGCCCCCGCCCAGACCATCTCGCGCACGTATTCCGTGACCTTGAACGAAGCGGAGTTCTTCGCTGGCTCGACCCCAAGCGTGGAGCAGAACTTCGTGGCTGTCGGTCCAGACGTCACCGACGGCCCCTTTGTAGCGACCACGAGTTACGGCGGCACCTTCGAGGCATCGCGCCGCTACGAAGCAGACTATGTGAACAACACATCGACACCCAAGGTGATGGACCTAGGGTTCGTCGAGCAAAACGCGTTCTTTGTCATCGGAAGTGACAGCGGATGTGGGACTGGATTTGACGGCTGCATCAACAACTGTGCCTCACCTGCAGGGTTTGTGACGGTGGCTCCGAACTCAACCCACACAGAGGTCTGGACCGATTCGCTGGGACCCCAAACCTTCTCCAGCACCCAAACCTGCATTTTCGGCGCGACGGCAGTGGCGATCTATCGCTTTCGTCACACGTTCGTCGACGACGCAAGCGAGTTCCGCTGGAGCTCTGAGCTCCAGACGATCATGTTCCGAGCGGTGGACCTGTTCCTGAATCCGAACGTTACGAAGCTCTGTACCACCGGCGTCCCCAACAGCACGGGAGCCCGCGCCACCCTCGATTGGTACGGATCGTTGGAGAGCGGCACCCGTACGGCCACCGTTGTGGCCAACGACCTGCCGCCCAGGAGACCGGCTGTCTGCATCATCACAGCGGGCCACGACCCCATGCCGCCGGGCCTTGGAACGGTGCCCGTTTCCTGCCTCAACGGTTTCCGCCTCTTTCAGTTCGTTCAGTGGTCTGACGACTCGGGACAGGTTGAATTCGACCTGGATCTCGCTCTCGCGAGCCCGGGCTTCACTCACTACACACAGGTCATTTTTCGCGAAGAACCCGCGTTTGGTGGCTTCAATTCAACTGAGCTGTTGGCCGGAACTGCAGAGTAGCAGCACGGATATCGACACTGGATATCAACACTGGCGCAGCGCCGCCACGAGACGGGGAGCGGTAAAAGATCGCCCAGCCACTTCGGTTCCATTGGCGGCGTCATACGAGTGACGGAGCTGCAGGCTGAGATGCAATGGCGAGAAGCGGCGAGACGCTCATGACGCTAGTGAGCTTCCGGAGTAATGTGAGGCCCTACCGACGAAGGTCCCCCGTCGGTTTCCCCAGGCATTCCACTCCTTGGTTCGAAACCCAAATGCGATCGATCTTCTCTCTTGTCGTTGGCCTCACTCTGCTGGCACCTGCACTCGGCCTTCACAACACTGCGAAGGAGAGCGCATGGCTGAGACTGCCAAGCGACACAAGTCAACCGTTCACAGTGGAACTCAGCTTCGAGGGGAGTCCACGCTTGATCCAGCTTGCGGCCCACGACCTTCGCGCTGGCGTCTACTCTGCGGAAGCTATCGGTAGCAGCGGACAGCGCGAGACGGTGGTCGCGCCCGCGCCGTGCACTTTGCGGGGAGCCACCGCAAGGGCGGAGACCGTGGCCGCGAGTCTGCGAGGCCATGGACTCCAGGCCCTCGTCCTCGAAGCGGACGGAGGATCCTGGGTCATCGAGCCCGTTGGGGGCACCGAGGATTCTCGGGGTCGACTTCAGCATCGTTTGTACCGCCCGACTGATCCCTTTGCTGGAGCCGCCTGTGGTACCGACCTGCTCGATAGCCTTCCACCTGATGCACGCCCCTTGGGCGCCCAAAGAGAACAGGCCGGCGCCTGCCTCGACTTGGCCGAGATCGCCTTTGATGTGAACTACGAGTACTTCGCGATCTCCGGGGACATGGCCACGGTCCTCACCGATGTCGATGCTTACCTGAACGGCGTCGCTGCGATTCACACTCGGGATCTGCTGATCGACTACAGCCTGACGCACGTTTTGGTGCGCACCACTCAAGGGGCTCCCTACACCAGCGACGTCCCAGGCGAACTCCTCGGTGCCTTCCGCAGCGAATGGGAGAGCAATCAGGGCGGGGTTCAGCGTGACATGGCGCACCTCTTGGTCGGCCAGGAAATGACCGGGAACATCATCGGTTTGGCCTGGGTCGGACAAGTGTGCAACGGCTTCAGCTACGGGCTGACCCAGGGCAACCTGAGCTTTGGCGGAATCGTCTCCGTGCTCTCCCACGAGCTGGGCCACAACTGGGCTGCACCGCACTGCCTGGACCCCTCGCCCTGCAACCAAATGTGCGGGGGCTGCAACGTATTCGGGCCGAATAGCGTCCAGCGCATCCGTGACTACGCGGCGACGCGCACCTGCCTTGACTCCGCGCCGCCGGCGAGTGCCCCGATCCCGCCGTACGCAAGCCCCGATCAAAGCGTGGGCTTCGGCCCCACGACGATCGATGTGCTAGCTAACGATCATGATGCTAACTGCGACCCGCTCGTCATCGACGGCTTCGACCAGACGAGCGCCATGGGGGGCAGCCTCAGCCTGTCCAATGGAACTGGGCCGGGTGGGCGCGATGAGCTGCTCTACACTCCGCCCGCCGCACACTACCAGGGCTTCGATTCCTTTGACTACGTCGTTGGCGATGGCCAAGGCGGGCAAGCCTCAGCCGCCGTCGAGGTGTATCAGAGGGACGATGCCGGGAGCCTTGCGTTGCACCTTCGCTTGGATGAAGGCGCTGGAGTTGACATCCTTGACTCTTCTATCTTTCAACAGGATGGACAATGGCGGGGCAATCCGCAGCTGGGTCAGGCCGGCGTTGTTGATCAGGCAGTGCGCTTCGACGGCATTGGCGATCAAGGCCGGCAGGTCAACGACAGCTCTTACGTCGACGTGCTGCGCGAGAGCCTCACGGTCTGTGCCTGGGTGCGTCCTGAGAGCGACGTCGACTGGCAGCGCTTCTACGGGAACATCAGCTCCTGGTCGTTCGGGATGCGCGACGGCAATCTCGTCTTTACTACGTTCGGCATCAGGGACTACCAGCCCGGTTCTATCGGCCGTTTGACCCTGAAC
>CALHGQ010000334.1 GCA_938030175.1 uncultured bacterium
TCGCGAGGGGGGAGGGGCAGATCACGGCCCTGCGCAACCGCTCGTCCGTGGTGCTCGCCCTGCTCGGGCGGCCTGCAGAAGCCGCCGATCTCTACCTCGTCGAGACATCCGAGGCTGGCGCAGGAGATCAGAGCGCCAAGGAAAGAAAGGCAGCCGTGAAGTCCGCCGCCAACGGCGAGCTTCGGATCGCCGAGTGGGCGATCCGCGCAGGGGACTGGCCCCGGGCCCAGGTCTCCGCGTGGAGGGCGATGGAGCTCGGCACGGTGAAGCGCGAGATCCGCTACGCGTTGACGTTGCTGGCCGAAGCCCACCGGGGGGACGGCACGCTTCCTGCCCTCCTTACGCGGTTCGACGAAAGCCGTGATGCGTTGCCCACGGAGGCCCGCGAAGCGTGGATCGATCTCCTGCGTGAGACCGGTGAGTATCAGGACGCGATCGACCTCGCGCTCGGCGAAGAGGCGGATGCCTTCTCTCGCGAGGAGCGAAGGCGACTCCTCGAGATGTACCGGGAGGCAGGGCGAGACGACGAGATGGTCACCGTCTACCAGGAGTGGACGGCGGCCGAGCCCAAGGAACTCGTTTGGCGCAGTGGACTCTCGCGGCACTACCTCGAGAGCGGGGACCGTGAAGCCGCGGTCAAGGTGTGGCGCGACTGGTTCGACGAGTACGAGTCCAAGGGGCACATTCCGGAGAACCCACTGGAGGCCGCGGAGACGATGGAGTCCCTGGGACTCGACGACCTCGCGATCTATGCGGCCGAGAACGCGATCACGGCCCACGAGATGGACGGCGAGGGACAGGGTGAAGCGGCGTTCCTATTCCTCTACGACCTCTACCGCGACCGCGGCGATCTCGACAAGGCGCGTGTCGCTCTTGAGCGACTGGACGAATTCGCCGTCGCGACTTCACCGGCGCGGATGCCCCTTTCTGACTGCTTCGAGCGCCTCGGCGAGCTGGAGGAAGCCGTTCGGGTGCTAGAGAACGTTCGCGAGGCCCGGGGCGTGGCGCGTGCCGGCGAAGACCTTGAGATGCGCCTGGCATGGCTCTACTCCGAGGTGGGCGAGGAAGAGAAAGCGCTGGAGCTTTGGCGCGACCTTTGGGATCGGGTCAAGTCCGTCGCGCGGAGCCGTTTCGTGGAAGATCGCATGATGACGGTCGCCGCCCGCCTGGGCGTGCTCGCGGACATCGCGGTGGAGCTTGAGCGTGCGCTTGCGGCAGGGGAAGCCAGCGAGCGCATGAGTGGACTGCTCGTGAGGCTCTACACCAAGGTGGGCGACGCGGTATCGGCCGCGGAAATCGTCGACGAGTTCCTGGCGCAAACTGGCGGCACCGAGCTCGACGCGCTCACGGAGAAGGCGCGCGTTTACCTCGCCTGCAACGACTTCTACCACTACGAGAAGGCGGTCGCGCGGCTCATCGACCTCGACCCGAAAGGGCGTCCCGACTACTTCCGCCAGCTGGCCATGAGCCAGCTGGAGCGAGGCAAGCCCGACCAGGCGCGCCGCACGCTGATGAAGCTCAAAGGGCTGGAAGGCGAAGCCGCGGACGACGATAGCTCCTCCGAGTTCGAGGCGGGCGTCCTCGCGCTCTCCGGGCTCCGCGAAGAAGCCATCGCCGCCTACCGCCGAGGACTCTCCGCTCACCCCGAGCGCATCGACTCCTACCTTCTGATGGCGGGCCTCATGAAGCAGGTCGGCCAATCGGATCGTGCGGTGGGCATGTTCCAGTTCCTCGCGGAGACAGCCGACCGGGATGACCTGTTCACGATCGCGATCGACGGTCTCTTGAACATGGTCGTCGACGCGCCACCGCGACCGAAGATGCTGCAGTGGGCCCGGCGGATCACGCTGGAGCGTCTCGCCGCCCGTGAAGACGCCCCGTACCTCTACCAGCTGCTGGCGGACCTCGCCGAGGAGACCGACGACGAGGACGGCCAGCTCGCCGCGCTCGAGAACTCGCTGGCGGCGGCGGGGCCCCGTCGCGCGTCGATCCTGCGTGAGCTCATGGACCTGTGCAAGCCGGCCAAGCGGAGCTTCGGCTCCCCGGCGCGGGATGGGGACCCTGCGCGTCAGCTCGCGTTCGGCCGCCGCTTGGTGGGCCTCGGCGAGCTCGTGCCGCCCGAGGTCTACCTGGATCTTGGCGACGCCTTCTTGGAAGCTGACGACGAGGCCTCCGCCGCCCGTACCTTCGATCTCACTCTCGAGTTCCCCGACGGCGAGCTCTACCAGCAGCAGGCGGCAGAGCGCTTTGAGAAAGCGGGCTACGTCGAGGAAGCGCTTGAGCGCTACCAGCGGGTCCTGAGCGCGAGCCCCAGCGGCATTCCGCTTTTGGCCAAGGTGGGGGAGCTGCTGGAGGCGCTGGGCCGTGATGAAGCGGCGCTGCCTCTCTACTCAAGGGCGCTCGACATCCTCCTGCGCCGCAAGCCGCTCTTCGAACGGGCAGAGGCTGAGGACGACAATGCCAACCGCTGGGCGCCGAAGAACGTTGACGAATTCGATCAGTACAGTGAGCGCGTCCTCGTCGGAGTACTGAGCGCGCTGCCCACTGTCGAAGACTTGGCGACGTTTGTCGAAGATCAACGGGCCGCGATCCGTCAGGAGATCCCCCTCGCGAAGGCGGCGCTTGCGGCCGCGGAAGAAGCGAGCCAGGCATCCAAGGGCGGAGGAACGTCCGGGAAAGAGCCCGCGGCGGACCCAGATGCCGACAAGAAAGCGCCCGGCATGGGAGATCACCCGCGGCTCTTAGCGCGCGCCGGGATCGTGCGCCGCGTGGCTTTCGCCACGGGACAGTTCCCGCAGGTGGACGTCATGGACCGAATGCTAGCCAAGGCCTTCCCCGGGGATGACGGCCTCGTGGAGTCAGCCGTCGAGGCACGTGTTCGCTGGGGCCGCTCTGAGTCAGCTCGGAGGCTCGTTGCCGATATCGTTCAGGACAGGGACGAGCTCGCCAAGTGGAACAGCCGGCTGGGCCGCTCGGCCCGAGAAGGGGATGCAGCAGGCGAAGCGGTCGGCGAGGCAGAAGGCGGCGCTGGTGGAGCAGCAGACACAGCCGATTCATCCGTGACGAGCGGTGGCCCCGTCCCGTTCACGGAAGCCGTGGCCATGGTCCTGCCCCTCCACGCTGCCGGGGACACAGACGCTTTGGTCAACTTGCTGCGCCGCGTGGACCTCAGTGGATTGACCCAGGAGACCTCCGCGCGCGTCGGTGTGCTCATGACCGCAGCCCGTGCGGCGGAAGATCAAGAAGCCTCACTGCGCATCGCCCGCGACTGGCTGCGGTTCGACGTGACGGAAGGGACGTCCCAATACCAGCTCGAGAGCAAGCTGCAGAGCGTCCTTGGGACCCTCGACGACGAGACAGGCCTGGCCCTTGCCCGCTACTTCGTGAGCCTCGTCCTTGAGGACGCCGAGAAGAACGCGCGCTACGTGACCCTGTTGCCTGACCTCGCCAAGAAGTTCGGTGACGGAGTCGTTGAGGTCGAAGCGGTTCGGACGCTGCTCGATGGCTTCGGGGACCGTTACGCCTGGGGCCTCGGTCCGGTGCTAGCGCTCTTGCCACCCAGCGACCGGGTAGGAGCGATTCGTAGCGTTTGGCCCAAGCTTGAAGCGGCGAACCGGGCGAGCTTCCTTTTGGACCTCGTCACCGAAGCCGAGTCAGAGCTTGAGCCGGAGCTCGCTGACTTCGTGCTCGAGTCGATCCCCACGGCCCTCGGGGACGCCGATGACTTCATCGAGTACGCGATCAACCAGCTCGGAGAAGTCGAGCACAGCCACGCCACGATCGAAGCGCTAGCCGAAGCCATCAAGAAGGTGAAGTCCGACCTCGTGACGCTGGACGCGATTCGACTTGTCCATCGCGCGCAGAGGCTCGGTGACGCGTTCGCCGCGGACGAAGCCGAGATCGCGGAGGCGGCTCGTATCTGGAGCGACCTCCTGAAGGCCGGGAACGATGAGTGGACGGTGACGTCCGCCCGCTATCGGGTGGAGACCATTCTTGAGGAGGTCGTGGGCGAGAGGGGCGCGCAGACCCTGCTTGCGGCGCTTGAGGCGATCGAGGCCGAAGACGGTGCGACGCCTCAGACCACGAAGGCCCGCGCGGGTCTTCTCGCGAAGGCCGGCGAAAAGGAGGCCGCGATCGTGGTCCTGGAGACGGCGCTTCAGGACGAGCCCGAGGACCTCGATCTGCTTCGGGAGCTGCGTCGACTGCAGATCGGGATCGGCGATCGCGTCGGTGGCGCGCTGAGCCAGGAGCGGATCGCGGAGCACACCTCCGGAGACTCAGCCAAGAAGCGGGAGCTTCGGAGGCTGGTGACGGAGTGGACGCGGCTCCATGCTCCCGAGCGTGCGCTCGAGGCGCAAAAGCAGCTCGATGGCGACACCGCTGAGGACGCCGGGATTCCCGGTCTTCCGGCCGGATTCGTGCTCCCGCCAGGTCAGATGATCGTCGTGAACGGCGTTTCGTACACCGGTGGCCAGGACGACGCCAAGAAGGGGCTGCCCAAGTCGTTCAAGGACGTGACGGCGGCGTTGGCGGAAGGCGACGAGTCGGAGGCCGCGCTGATTCTTCGCAGGCTCTGGCGCAGTTTCCCCGTCGGTCAGCCGCAGACGCCGCGCTTCTTCTCGGCGCGTTCCCGGCGCCTTTCACTGGCCAACCTCTCGTTGCCCGCCGAGGAAGCGGACGCGGATGAGGCGGACGAGGATCCGAACGCGAAGAAGGGCGGGCTGCTTTCGTTCCAACCTGTCGAACCTGAACCTGCTCCTGATCCCCCGAACGCCTACGATCTTCTGGCAACGAGTGAACCGCTCGTCGCTGAGCAGCAGCGTTTCCTGCGCACGGTGAAGTCCTTCGAGCTGGATCGGCTGCAGAAGGTGCTCGAAGGCCTGTTGCGCCGCGACGTCGAGCAGCGGGGCGATAGCGTTGTGATGGGGGAGCTCCTCGCCAAGGCAGAGGCCGGAGAGATGGGGCGCGTGGATCAAATCCGCCTCCTGAGTCTTCTGGACAGCCGCCCCGGTGAAGCCCAAGGAGCCGCAGCGGGGGCCCTGGGGGATCTCGTCAAGACGATGCCGCCGCGGGACGCTTCCCAGGTACGCCGACTGGCCCGCGTGTTCGCGCTGTCGGGGCAGGCGGAAGAGGCCCGTGCCCTCTACCGCTGGTGCGCGCTCCAGATGGAGGGCGGCGGGCGGTTCGGCGAGGACGAGCTGGACGTGGTGTCCTCGGTCAGCACGTCGGAGCTCGTGAAGGAAGCGCGTGACCACTTGGAGGGCGAAGAACAGCTCGCTTTGATCGAGATGGTCCTCGATGCCGCGAAACCGTCCGAAGGAACGAGCCCCTGGGCGCGCAGGAGCTACGACCGATTGGTGCTCTCCACGTGGGTCGAGATCCTTGAGCCAGCCGCTGCGCTGGAGCGAGCGCGCCCGACCGCGGAGGGAGCGATCGATCTCTCTACGGGCTTGCGCCGCGACGTAGCCCGCCGTGCTGCGCCGGTCTTCCTCTACGCGGGGGAGGTCGAGTCCGCGCTGCGGGCGATCGAAGTTGGCGTCGCCAAGCTGGACCCGGAGTCCGTGACGCAGCCCACCGAGCGCTGGTACCGCGAGGATCCAGAGCAGCCCGGCAGGCTCGCGACCGACGACCTGCGGAGGCTCCTGCCCGTCCATGGCGAGGGACTCACGGATCCTGCGTCTTGGTTCCAGTCCCTGGAGGGCGCCCTCCTTGAGTGGGTCGAGGCCGAGCGCATCGACGAGAGTGGAGCGGCGCTCCCGCTGGCTCTTCTTGTGCAGCGGTTCAGTCAGATCGGGTTGGTGGACGAGGCACGCGCCCTCGCGGAACGCGTGGCGAGTCTCAAGGATCTGAGCCCGGGCCTGCAGCTTTATGCCATTGATGCGCTTCGTGTAGCTGGCGAAGAGGACGAAGCGCTGCGGCGCGAGCGCGAGCTGCTCGAGGCCGGTCGCCTGCACCCCGAGAGGATCGCGGATGTGCTGGTCGCCGTCCAGGCGGAGGAAGGACCCGAAGCGATGCTTTCCGCAGCCGCCAAGGTGATGGAATACAACCGAGACGAGGCCGTCATCGCGCTCCTTCTGGAGGCCTACGGCGCCCTGGACGACGACGCAGCCGTAACGCTCTGGACGGAGCGCCAGGCCGCGGCGCGCGCTGCGGAAGAGGCGCTCGCTGCGCTGAAGGCGAAGAAGTAGCCCGAGAGCGCGGCTCGCCGTTGAGCCATGGGTGGCCATGGGGTCGAATAGGCGGGTGGAAGCCCAGAGTGAACCCGAGGACCAAGGTGCGCGTCGGGACGTGCGCCCCATGGCACTGTTGTGGCTGGCGATCCTTGGCTTTGGGTTGCGCTGGCTCAACGTTTTGGCGCTTGCGGATACGCCTCTGTACCGCGTTGCCCATGGTGATGGGCTCGCTTATCTCTCGCTCGCGGCGAGCCTGAGGGAAGGCGGGGTCGCAGGCCTCTTTGGGCCAGGGACGGTCTACTACCAGGCGCCGCTTTATCCGCATGTGATCGCCGTCTTTCAGTGGCTCTTTGGCGAGAGTTTGGCCGCGCTGCGGATCTTCCAGGCGGCGATCGGGGGCGTGTCGGTGTGGCTCATGGGCCTTGGGACAGCGCGGCAGTTCGGACACCGAGCCGGGGTCGCTGCAGCGTTCCTTTTGGCTTTCTTCGCGCCGTCGATCTGGCTCGACGGGCTGGTGCAGAAGAGTGCGCCTGCGACTTTTTTGGTGTGCGCCTTCATCGCGCTTTGGAGCTACCGCTCGACCCGCGCGGTGGGAGCGATGGGGGCGGTGCTGGGTTTGCTGATGCTGACGCGCGGTGAGGCACGGCTGCTGGTGCTGGTCGCGGGGGCGGCGCTTGTGTGGCGCGCAGGGCATGGGAGAAGGGGGGCCGCTGCGGCTTCGTTCGCCTGCGGCCTTGCTGTGATCCTGGCGCCCGTGCTGCTGCGCAATGGGGTCCTCGGCGGAGACTGGGTGCTGACGACTTCCCAGGCCGGCACCAACTTCTACATTGGCAACCACGCCGGAGCTAACGGCTCGTACACGCCGCTCGTGCCCGGGCGAGGGGATGCGCGGTTCGAGGCGAGCGACGCGAAGGAGTTGGCCGAAGAGGCGAGTGGAGGGGCGTTGACGCCGAGCGGGGTGTCTTCGTACTGGCTTTCACGGGCGCTTGCGGACATCTCGGAGTCGCCCGGGCGCGCGGTGCGGCTTTTCGGGCGCAAGGGATGGCTCGCGTTGAGCAATAGCGAAGTGGCGGATACGGACGACATAGAGCACGCGCGTCGAGACTCTTGGGTGTTGCGGCTGACGCTACCGTTCGCGGTTCTCTTGGGGCTCGCGGTTCTTGGCCTGGCGGTCGCGACACCGGAGGAGCGACGCCGCGGCCGGGTCTTCTTGGCGATGGCGGGCGCGCAGTGGGCCGCGCTGGTGGCGTTCTACGTTTTCGCGAGGTACCGACTGCCGCTGGCGCTCTTCCTCATGCCCTTGGCGGGGCTTGGGGCGGCGCGCTTCCAGCGTGTTCGCTTACGTCCAGCCGTTACGGTTGGTGCTGCTTTGGCCGCCGTGGTGCTTTCGCTGCTGCCTGTGTACGACGTCAAAGCGGGAACGGCGGCCGCTCTCACAAACGAGGGGCGAGCGCTGATCGACGCGGAGGACTTCGAGGCGGCGGGTGAAGCGGCCCGCGAGGCGCTGCTCTTGGCACCGGACTTCTTCGACGCCCATAGGCTGAGCGCGCTTTCCGAGCTGAAGCGTGGCCGCACGAACGAAGCGCTTCCGTCCCTCGAGAGAGCCCACGAGCTCGCGCCGAGCGACTGGCAAGTCCGCACATGGCTTGGGATAGCGATGGGCGAGAAGGGCGAGCTTGCCCGAGCCTTCGAGCTCCTGCGCGGGGCGGCCATGGAGCGCCCGGGCGCTCTGCCGATCGTTTCTAACGCGGTGAGCCTCGCGGTCGCCGTCAACGAGCCAGCCCAAGCGGTGAGTTTGCTGCGCCACCGTATCGCGGCGTTCCCAGATGAGCCAGATGAGCCTTTCCGCCTACAGCTAGCGTGGATCCTGTCAACGAGCCGCGACCCAGCCCTGCGTGACGGCGAAGAAGCCCTGCGTGTTTTGTCGCGCCTAGCTGATGCTCCGGGGGCGACCGACGTGCGCGCCGCTGCGCTCGCCGAGTCGGGCAAGGTGGAGGAAGCCCACAGGCTGACGACGAACCCGGAGCACCGAGCGACGTACGCGCTCGGCAAGCCTTGGCGGGAGTAGGTGGGTTGAGCCGTTGAGCCGGAGCTTGGGGCGGCTTGGGTCGCGGCACAAGCCACGCGTCGAGCGCTGCGCGCCGACGGCCGGTTAACGGTGCCGGGAGGACGGCGTGGGTTACCGCGGCGTGGGGTGGCTGCTCAAGACGGCTTGGGTCGTGGCACAAGCCACGCGTCGGGCGCTGCGCGCCGACGGCCGGTTGACGGTACCGGGAGGACGGCGTGGGTCGGCGCGGTGCCGGGAACGACTCAAACCAATGCAAGTGGAGCCGAGCCGTGCGATCGCTGTGACAGTGCAGTATCTCTGGCGCTCGCCGCGCAGGCGTCCTACCGGACGGGCGGCCCTCGCCGGGCGGGCCGCTCGGGCGGGGCCGAGCGCGGGCCCTCGCGCAGGAGCGCGAGCACCCGTGTCCGGCTGGTCGGTGCCGCGGCAAGCGAGTCGCCTGACAGGCGGCGACAGC
>CALHGQ010000335.1 GCA_938030175.1 uncultured bacterium
ACGTCGGCGATGAGGATTCCGTTGGCATCGGTGATTCCGAGGCTGCGCGTCGCCTCCTTGCTTGCGCCCTTCCCGGTGAGCGATGCGAGTGTGCCGAGCATCGGGACCTGGCGGATCCCCACGCCGGGGATTGGATCACCGAATGGAGTCATCGCGCGGACGATCACCCGGACCGGGTTGGTTGAGTCGGTGGTGGGCGGCTCTTGGATCTCCGCCTTCTTGGGGAGCGGCGTCGCCGAGGTGGCGGCCTCGGACCGGGAAGGCTCCGGGTCGGTGGAAACGACTTCCCGAAGCGGGACGAGCTCTTCGGACAGAGCCTCGTTGGACTCTGCTGCGAGGACGCCTGGACTGAGCGCTTCCGTGGCGGCGCCGCCTTCCCCGAAGGATAGGTAGGCGAAGAGTGCGAGGAGACCGGCGGCGAGGGCGGCGAGGCTGTACTTGGCGTTCATGGGGGGCGTCCCATTCCGGGGTAGGCAGGACTCGTATGAGACTCCATCCGGCGTGGAACCGGCCAGCGCAATAATTCCAGGGATAGCCGGTCGCGCGCCCTAGGCCCTCGCAGGGAGGGACCTATGTCAGTCACTACACGTATCTCAGGCGGATTACGCGCCGCTTCTTTCGTTCTCGGCGCGGTCCTCATGGCCAGCTCGAACGCCGCCGCAGCTCTTCAGGCTCCGGCCGGCGAAATGAACGGGTTGCTGGACGCCGTTCTCTCCGTGGAGGGCAGCGGGCGCATGCTTTGGAAGAGCGGCACCGCTGCGTTCTTCCCGAAGGACGCTCACTACGATGGAAGCCCTGAGTATCTGGAGAGCAAGCGCTGCTTTCTGACGCTGAAGTACAAGGGGCAGGAGACAGGGCGCTGGCAGCTTTTGATCAACGGGGACGAGTCGGTCTTCCAGAGCTTCCAGGGCTACGGGTCGCTCCCGACGCCGATCGTTCAGGAGGTGGGGGAGTACGAGCTTGCCTACGAGCTGGACGGCGAGGCCGTCACATCGACCACGTTTAGCGTGATCGCGAAGGCCTCTGGCGATCCATTCAACCCGGCCACCACCTACACGGTGGACGCTCCGCTTCTGCACATGGCGCAGCTGCGGGAGAGCGTGACGAGCCGACAAGGGGGGCTCAGCGCGGTCTTCTTTCTTCACCGCGATGACCTAGGACTGGCCGATGGTCAGCGAGCCCAGGTGACGGTGGAGCAGAATGGGCGCAGCCTCTTCAGCGGTGGAGAGATCTCCGCCTCGAATGGCGGCGCCAACGGGCACTGGTTCCGGTGCGACAAGAGCATTCGCTACGGCAAGGAAAAGGGCGGCGGCTTCCTGGAACTCGAGGACTTCCTCCGCGTCGACGGCGACTACATGCTGACGGTCCGCGTGAAGGGCGAGCTCAAGAAGGCATGGCCGTTCACCGTTCAAGGCCAGAAGCTCGTGGCCCACGCGCGGTCCGCGTTCACCCACAGCCCGCGGACGGAATACCTCCTGCCGCGGAACCCCGAACGGGAATCCGGCACCCAGGAGTCCATCACCTGGATCGAGCCGCTGGCGAACCTCGCCGATGCGGCAGGGGCTGCGGCCCCGGTGGCGGCGGCCGTGGACCCTGCGACCAAGGCCAACTGGGCCATCCGCTCTCCCGCGCCGACTCGCCCGACGGCCCTCGTGAAGACTAACGTCGACGCGAGAGTCGACTCGGGACTCGCGGCCGGCGATGGATTCGTTGCGTACGGCACCGGCCCGAACACGGGCGTGGCCTATCTGAAGGTCGGCGAAGACACGGAAGTGTCGCTCCCGGACGGCGCGACCTACTCGTCGAAGACCTTCTTCGCCTGCGGCACCAAGCTCGTGCTGGTGAAGGGCAAGCAGGTCGTCGTGCATGACACGAAGTCGGGGGCCCACGTGGAGATTCCGCTGGAGGACGTCACGCTGGCGGGATCGCCGCGCGGCCTCTCCAAGGGCGGGCCGATCGCTGCCGACGGCATGTTAGTGGCCGTGCTCACCGACACGCGCAAGGTCCACGATCGAGCGACGGTGAAGGTCATCGACATCAGCGGCACAGAGCCGCGAGTCATCTCCCTAGGGTTCCCCGACGCCGAGCCCAATCAGCTCGCGTCGATCGCGGTGGATGCCGCTGGCGGCGTCGTGGTCGTGGGCTCCGACCGCAAGAACGGGATCTTTACGGCGCCCGTCTCCCGCGGGGCGGACTTCCAATTCCATGACCTGAGCGGTCACGACGGATTCCCAAGGGACTGTGCCCCGGTGGTGCGGAACGGCCAAGCGGCGGTCTTCGACACGACGGGGACGCGCAAGCTGCGCCTGGTGGATCTCGCCACCGGCGCGGTGCGCTCCGTGGCTCCACTCGCCAAGGCCGAGCGCTGGTTCGCCTTCGACGGCGAGCGCGTGGCCCTCGCGGGCAATGAGTCGAATGGCTCGGACTACCGCGTGCTGGTCGGCAAGGCTGACGGAAGCGCCCCCTCCGCCCCTGGCGGCTCCGGGGACTCGTTTGGCTCCGGCAAGCTTGGCTACGGCCAGTCCGTCGCCATGTCCCAGGGCGGTCTCGTCTTCACGGCGGGCACGGGCAAGGGCGGCATCGGCTCCTCGGAAGTGCTCTACGTGACGGACGGAACCCAGTGGACCGCCGCGTCGGTTGAGGGCGCCAAGGTCGCCGCCGTGGACGTCGCGCTTGGCCAGCACATGGTGGCCTTCAAGACCGGTAAGTCGAGGGACGCGAAGGTTGCGTACATCCTCCTCGGCCAGGACTCGAGGCCGGGAGACTTCGCGGAGCACTAGCGTCGCCGTCAGTGGCAGACGCCGAGCGTCACGGCGAGGGTGGCGGCAGCTCCCCCCGACGTGGCGTCGAAGGGAAGCTCCACTCTCTCGCCTCGGGAACCTCTCGCGCGTAGCCGGATTCGCCCATGCGCGACAGGTTCCTAGTCGCAGGTACCCAGGTGGATGCCCAGCGCAGAGGGAGAGAACCGGAAAGATAGAACATCGACGACGCCGTCGTCATTGATATCGACGGGCAGCGGACTCGCGCCTGCACCGATTCCTAGCCAGCGCTGCGGCGCACCAAACTGGCCCGCTCCGTTGTTCATCAGCACGGTCCAGGCCGGTGTTGGGAAACCGGAGAAGACTAGGTCCAGGTCCCCATCGCGGTCCATGTCTCGGGCGAGCACGGCGACGGGCGGCAAGCCGGGCCAGAAGCCAACGCTCGCCATGAAGCTCCCGCCCCCGACGTTCTCAAAGAGTCGTGCGATGCCGGTCAATCCCACTGACGGGCCCTCCTGAGCCACGAGGATGTCCAAGTCGCCGTCCAGATCGAAGTCCTCCACCAGGGGGCGAGGGTTCGGGCCGCTGAATGCGCTTTCGATGGGCAGGTTCATGAAGGCAGTGAACCCGGTGCCTCCGCCGTCATTGAGGTAGAGCTGCAGTTCTGAGGAGGACGCACTGAGCAGCGCAAGGTCCACGTGACCATCTCCGTCGATGTCGCCGGCGGCGGCACGCGTCGGGGTGGTAGCGAGC
>CALHGQ010000336.1 GCA_938030175.1 uncultured bacterium
CCAGCGCCAGCGGCTGACCGGCGCGGATGACCTTGAGCGCTTCCTCCACGGTCGCCTGGGCGGTGTGGGTGCGTAGCCCAAGGTCATGGCCCACGTGGGCGAGGACATCCAGCCGGTCACGCACCGAGTCGGCGGCGCTCACGGTGCCTAGAGCAACGGTTTCCGCGCTCTGCTCGGCACACTTCTCAGCCAGCTCCGCCGGAACAAAGCCGTGGCCCACCGCCTCGAGGAGACGCGTCAGGACCTGGATCAAGGTCGCGCTCGACGTGCTGCCGGAATGGCCAACAGACGACTCAGAGGACGAACCGGCGGACGAATCAGGATCGGCGAAATCGCTGGTCATGCGGAGCGGGAGTGAGCCCTATGGAAGCGCGGCTGCTCCGTAGAAAAGAAGCCGCCGCGGATGGGAGTCTAGCCCGTGCAGTGGGCCGTCTCTAGGGGTCATGCCTACTTCATCTTCGCAGATTCACCAGTAGGTAAGGCCGATAGAGAGAGTCAGCGCGAACGGTCAGTCCGAAGGCAGCTCTCCGCCCTTCAGCCCGAGGCGCTCAGCCTTGATGGGTCGGTCCAATCGACCAAGCGTTTCGATGGTCAGGCCGCGACGCTCGGCGGTCACCTCGAAGTCTCTGATGATCTCCAGGACGTCGTGGTCAATGTGGAACGAATTCGAAGCATCGATGGTGACCTGGCTGTTGTCCGGGATGGACTTGAGCTCCTTCAGGAGCGCTCCCTTGTGCAGGAACGTCACTTCTTCCGCCAGCTCCATGCGGACCTTGCGCTTGCCGGTCCCATCGTCCCCCGTCTCGATGTGCAGGAAGTGCGAGTTCTGGTAGTGGGCCCGCAGGAGCACGAACAGCGCCACGGCCATGCCCATGCCGATACCCGTCAGGAGGTCCGTGAAGACAATGCCGAGGATCGTCACGATGAAGGGCAGGAACTGCCCCCAGCCCTGGTTCCAGATCTGCTTGAAGAGCGCAGGCTTCGCGAGCTTGTAGCCCACGACGAGGAGCACCGAGGCAAGCGCCGCCAAGGGCACCATGTTGAGGACCTGGGGCAGGACCAGCAGGAAAAGCAAGATGAAGAAGCCGTGCAAAATGGCCGACATCTTCGACTGGCCGCCCGACTGAATGTTGGCGGAGCTGCGCACGATGACCTGGGTGATCGGCAACCCGCCGATGAATCCGGAGATCATGTTGCCGGTGCCCTGGGCCACGAGTTCGCGGTTCGTGGGCGTCACGCGCTTCTGCGTGTCGAGCTTGTCGGTCGCTTCCACGCAGAGGAGCGTTTCCAGCGAGGCCACGATGGCGATCGTGACGCCCGTGATCCAAACCGCAGGCTGGTTGATGGCCGACCAGTTAGGCGTCGCTAGACCCGAGACGAAGGCGTTGAAGTTCTCGCTGATCGGCACCTGAACGAGGTGCTCGCGTGCGAGGGCCATGCTCGGCTTGAACTTCGTGGTCAGCACTTCGAACAGAACGCCGAACGCCACGGCCACGATCGGCCCCTGCACGATCTGGAAGAACCGCCCCTTCTTCGAGAGAACCGTCTCCCAAAGGATCAGGATCAAGAGCGCCGTCACGGACACGATGATCGCGCTGATGGAGAAATCGTCCATCATGTGACCCAGGGCCGTCAGCGTGTTGTCCCCGTCTCCCTGCGCGAAGCGCATATCCCCTTCGGGATCGGAGTCATGGCCGAGCGCGTGCGGGATCTGCTTGAGGATGATGATGATCCCGATGCCGGATAGCATCCCGCGGATCACCGACGACGGGAAGAAGTACCCGAGGACGCCCGCACGGGCGAGCCCGAGGATCAGCTGGACCGCGCCGCCGATCACCACCGCGACCAGGAACGTCTCAAAGCTCCCGAGGTCCTCGATGGCATTGAGGACGATGACGGCGAGTCCCGCTGCTGGGCCACTCACCCCGAGGGGCGATCCACTGATGGCGCCGACGACGATGCCGCCGACGATGCCTGCGATCAAGCCGGATAGGGCCGGGGCTCCACTGGCCAGGGCAATGCCCAGGCAAAGCGGTACCGCGACGAAGAAAACGACGATGCTCGCGGGAAGGTCATCCCGGAGGGAGGCAAAGAGTTTCATAGGTGCGGTGATCGTCCTCGAAAGAAGGATCGAATCGGGAAGGGGATGAGCTGGCGCTCACGGGCCTGGCCCCCGGTTTGAGGTACAGGGGGTAGCATCGCCTGGGGCGATTCGTCCCGCCCCAAGTGGCTGATGCGATCAGCCCCTAGAAAGGTACCGACTCTCTACCCCGGAATGCGACGGCCATGACCCTCTTCACCCTCGGCAGCCTGACCCTTACGTCTATCTTTTCCGTATCCCCCCAGGGAGTGGCGAGCCCGACCCTGGTGGGCCTTGATGGCGCCCCCCAGGCGCCCCAGACGGAGTGGTTCGCGGCCCCCCGACCGGCGACCATGCGGTACGGGGATCCGAGCGCTGGGACGGCCGCCCCGGTGACCTCCAGCTCGACCTTCCTCTCCCTCAACCAGGACCCGGAGGGCGACATGCCCCGGGACGTGGCCTTTACACCCGACGGGAACCGCGTCCTCGTTTGCAATCGCGACACAGACAACGTCACCGTCTTCGACTTCGCCTCGCGCACGCTCCTGGCAACCGTTCCGGTCGGCGATTTCCCGGTGGACGTCGAGGTCTCGCCGGACGGCACCCTGGCGGCAGTGCCCAACGTGCTAAGCGGAAACGTCACCTTCATCGACCTCGCGACGAACACGGTCGCGGCGACGGTGCCGGTCACCCAGACCTCGGGTGAGGGGCAGGCCTACGCCGTCCAGTGGGACGACGCCTCGACCCTCTGCCTTGTGGCCGTGATCGACGGGCCGGCGGACGCACGCTTCTCCGTGATCTCGAAGGCGACACTCACCGAGACGAGCTCGTTCACGACCTCCCCCCACGGGGCGATCGGCCTGTTCTTCACGCCAGAGTCAGGGATCTTCGGCAACACGTTCTCGGACTTTGCGATGAGCAGCGACGGTTCGTTCCTGCTGCTCCCCGACCGCGGGGGCGACGCGCTCAACGCCTATGCCCTCCCGGGCGGCGCGCTGCTCGCTAGCCTCCCCATCGGCGACGTCCCCGCCTACGTCGACCTATCGGACGATGACACCGCAGCCGTGGTGTCCCTGGCCGGCACCACCGACGCCGTCGTGTCCCTGAGCGTGACGGGCGGCGTGCCCACGATCCTCAGCACCACCCCCACGAACCTGAGCGCGTTCGACCCGAAGGTACGAATCACCCCGGACAAGACCGAGGCCATCGTTGGCGTCCAAAACGCCGTCGAGTTCATCGACCTCAGCGCGGGCCAGGTGGTCGCCACGGTCAGCACCGGCACGGTCGGGGACATCCGATTCACGTTCGACGATCAGTACGCGGTGGTGACGAACTTCACCACGCGGGTCATCCGGCTCTCCAGCCGGACGGTGGCCGCCACCATGACGGTTGCCTCCACCTACGACGCCGCTGTCAGCCCGGTCTCCCACCGGCTCCTGGGCCTCAGCAACCGCTTTGCCGAAGACCTGCACTTCTACTCAACGGACGGTAGCGCAAGCCAGACCCTCGGAATCGCCCTTTCAGGGGCCGAGCCCGAGATCGACGCTCCACGCCGCGTCACGGTCACGCCGGACGGACGCACGGCGCTGATTACGGCGCTCACCTCCCGCCGAGTGGCTTCCTTCGACCTCGACTCCCAGACGGTCACGAACACCTTCGACGCGGGCGGCCGCGTGTGGGAGATCGCCACGGATGCCGCTGGCACCGTGGCCGTTGTGACGAGCACAGAGAGCGATCGAGCCGATGTGATCGACCTCGTCTCCGGCCAGGCCGTTGCCCAGCTCAACGTCGGCGTCCGCCCCACCCAGGTGGCCGTTTCGCCGAACGGAACGCGCGCCTACATCACGAGCGTAGCGGGCAGCGACCGTGTGCACCTCATCGATCTCGCAGGCGCCGCCAGCGCCGTCACCCGAACGATCGTCGCGGGCCAGCTCGGCACCGTCCAGTACGTGGGCGGCCAGTCGAGCGGCATCGCGCTTTCACCGGACGGCAACACCCTCGCCGTGTGCGTGTCCTTCGACGACGAGCTGCTGCTCATCGATACCGTCGGCGAGAACGTGATCACCCGCGTACCCGTGGGCGACTTCCCGATCCGCTGCGCGTGGTCCCCGGACGGCAGCCGCGTCTTTGTCACAAACACATTTGGCGACAGCGTCAGCCGGGTCGACTTCAACGGCGCGGCTTCGGCCGTGTCCGCGACCGCCGCGGGCCAGGACGGCTGCTTCGAAGTCCACGTGGATGACGCGGGCGACTTCCTCTACGTGAGCAACCTCGCCGCTGACGAGGTGGCGGTCATCGACGCTGGCACGATGCTGGTGGCGGCCAATCTCGCGCTGCCGGACGGGCCCACGTTCATGGAGCTGCGCGGCTCCTCGCTCTTCGTGACGGCGGGCGACGACGTCTATCGAGTCCGTGCGACGGGCGCATCCAGCGTCGTCGCCGACTCGGTGGGGATCTCAGCGAATGCGACCGACCTCGCCTTCAGCGCGTCCCGCGGCACCGTGATCACCACGGACCCCGGGGTCGACGACGGCATCAACCTGTCGCTCTTCGGCGGCACTCCCACGAACGAGTGTGGCCCCGCGAATCCGAATTCCACGGGCCTCCCCGGGCGGATGGAATCCGACGGCACGTACCTAGCGGGCGGGCTTCCGCTCACGCTCCGCGCCGTCGACCTACCGAACTTCTCGTTCGGCTACTTCCTGAACTCCAGCACGCCTGGCTTCGTTGCGAACCCCGCGGGCAGCCAGGGCAACCTCTGCCTTGGCGGCACGGTCGGCCGCTTCAACACCCTCGCCCAGAACTCTGGTTCGGACGGCACGATCCAGATCGAGGTCGACACGCTCAACCTTCCGAGCGTGCCCGTTTCGGTGGCGATTCTCCCTGGTGACACCTGGTCGTTCCAACTCTGGTACCGGGACGCAAACCCGGGCGTGACCTCGAACTTCACCGACAGGCTGACGGTAACCTTCGAGTAAGCGCAGGGCCCCCACGCTCCCAGGATGGGCCTTACCCCGTGCCTAGCCCTGGGATTCCGTGGAATGGGGTCAACGCTTCCGAGATCAGTGGCGTCTCACTTGCACCATGAGCACTGGACAAGCGCAGATCACTTCAGGACACGTCACGAGGTTGCTCGATGAGTCGCGCTGGCTCACCCGACTGGCGCGTCGAATGGTCAGCGACCCGTCGCTAGCGGACGACCTCGCCCAGGAAACTTTCCTGTCCGCGCTGAAGGCAAAGGAACTTCCAGAAGCCGGCAACACGCGCGGATGGCTCGCGACGATCATGCGTCGCAAGCTCTCGGGGACCAAGCGCACCGAAGCGCGTCGCGGCTACCGAGAAGAAGTCGCGGCCAAGTCCGAGGCGCTACCGAGCGCCGAGGACCTTGGCGTCTTGCTCGAGAGCGAGGCCCTGCTCCGCGACGCGCTCGCGGCGCTTGAGGAGCCCTATCGCCGCACCGTCATCCTGAAGTTCCGCGAGGGACTCAGCGCGGCCGAGATCGCGCGGCGCGACGGCGAGCCCGCCGGAACCGTCCGCTCCAGACTCCGCAAGGGACTCGCGATGCTTCGCGACCAGCTCAACGAGCGCGATCACGCATGGGCCTTGACGCTCATCCCCATCGCGCGACTTCCCCTTGGACCCACCAAGCTCGCGGCCGCGGGCAGCGCGACCGCTGGATCGAAGCTCGCTTCTTCCGGCAGCTATTGGATCGGCGGAGCAGCGGCGCTTATGGTCGGGTTCCCCATCGCTTGGAACGCGATGCGCCCGGCGGAAATGTCGCCGCCGTCGGTCGTGCTCGACCTCAAGCTCGACACGGTCAACGCCTCCGCTCCCCACCGAGTCGCCGCGGCATCCGCCACCGCGGAACGCACAGAGCTTGGGTCGACGGTCACTCCGCTGGCCCCGAAAGAGGCCCCGAAGAAGACCCCACCGACTATGGAACCGGGCGCGGTGGAGCTCACCGTCGTGGATGACAACGGACAGCCGTTGAGCGACGCTTTCGCCCAGCGCTACGACGACGATCACAGCGAGCGCTTCTCCGAAGAGAGCGGCGCCGATGGACGCCTGATCATCTCGCCGCCGCGCCAGCGCAAGAACCAGCAAACGGAGACGGTCCTTGTGGGCGCGCCCGGCATGGCGGCCGTCCAGCAAGAGATGACCTTTCGCAGTGGCACCACCGTCGAGTACCCCGAAGTCATCCTCCTTCCCGCCGTTCCCGTCCGGGGCACCGTCTTCGATCCCGAGGGAGCGGGCAAGTCGTTCCTCGCCACCTTCGTGGAGCCCCTCTCCCCTGAAATCAAGGACCGGCTTTCGAACGGGGCAAGTCTCCGCTCGGTGATGGGTGAACTGCAGGCCCACACGTTC
>CALHGQ010000337.1 GCA_938030175.1 uncultured bacterium
GCACGGCGCCCACGGAGACAACCAGTAAGGGCCTAAGCAAGACGGCGTGCACGACGCTCCAGAAGAAGGCCGTCTTGCGTTGCTCTTCTGAGATGGGCACGACCTGCGTGCCCTTCCATCTCCCGGACTCGACCGTCTGGACGATGTCCTTCATGACAAACGGTTGTGGCACGTGATCCACCCAGCTCCCAGCGATACGCCAGGGCAGGGGGAGAAAACCCACCCTCCCGAAGTGGAGGTCGACGTGCATGCCCGACCAGTCGATGTCGAATTCGTCGCTCAGGGCTTCGATCAACGCTTCACCGTCGTCCTCGGCGGCTCCGAGGTCCCCTACCACATCGGTGTCCATGGCGATGCGATCCGGCTCGACGTCGATGGCCTCGGCGATGACGGCTCTTACTGCATCGAATACGCTGACTCCGTCTTGGCCCATCCCTGCGGGCGAGCGTACCTCGCCACCGTTGGATGCGCCAGTCGCTCGGGGCGAGGACCTGCTGCTGCGCGAGACTCACCATCTCAACAGACTCTCGAGGAGTCAGAGCGAAGTGGGAGCTCCGATCGGGAAGCTTGCGCGACCGGGGGGTGGGCTATGGAAACATCGGTGCTGCTAGGGCACGGTCCGATGGTGCGCGAGGCGCGCGGTGAACGTATTCTCGTGGCCCATGGATCTCCTCTTTCTTACCGCCGCGATTGCCTCGACGCTCTTCCCGTCTGGGGACCGCAGTGCCGTCGAGCCAGGCGGGGCTCGCATTGAGCTAAGGGAGGGGCGCGCGGTCCGTGTCGTCGATTCCACCACGGTCGAGCTTCCCTGTACCTCCGCGAACGGAACAGGTGAGATTCGAGCGCTTGCGTCTGACCCTGCCGGGCTGACGTACTTCGCCGCTGAGAACGGCCTGTTTGTGGTGGGTCCTTTCATCGACCACCTCGACCCCGTGCTTAGGCGTGAGGGAGCTCCAAGCGGGGAGCCTCGTTCCGTCTACGTGGATAGGGAGCGGAGGGTTTGGCTTGCGACCGACGAGAGCGTCGGCGTGGTTGAGCCCTCGTTCGGATGGGGTCGAACGCTGGAGACCGGCGACCTTGTGGCTGCGTCAGGTGATGCGCTCGCGCCCCCGTTCCACTTCGAGCCTAAGGGCGAGGGACTGCTTGTCGTCGGGCAGAACGGCGAGGCTAGCTACCAACCCGATCAGGCGCCGCGCCCGACCGTCGATCGCTTGGAGATCAACGGGGCTCCGGTGCTTGCGGACGCGATCGTCGACGCTGGATACGGCGAGTCCCAGCGTTTGAGCGCCGAAGGAACCGCTGCGGGTGGCGCTACGTTTCGCTACCGGGTGGACGGGCACCATGTCTGGCGCGACCTAGAGAACGCGGACTCGCTCGACAGGCTGAACCCCGGCGAGCATCTCGTCGAAGTCGTTGCGTGCGACCGCGACCTCAACCTCTCGGCTCCGTTCCCCGTGCGGTTTCGCGTCGCCATGCCGATCTACTTCGGCAAGGGCTTCGTCCTTGGCGTGGGCGCTCTTGTGAGCCTCATCGTCCTTGGGCTGAGCCTCGCGCTGCAGCGCCCAGGAACACCGCTTCTTCGCCGAGTGCTTGCGGGGGTCCCGACTACGGCGGTCGTGCTCATTTTCGGCGTCCAAATCCTCGCGGGCCTCATTCCCCACGCCAAGGGGTGGCCCTTCGTTGGCTACTCGATGTACAGCAAGAGCTTCCGCCCCGAGGTCCCCGTGCATCGACCGGTCCTCATCGCGCGTACCCCGGGCGGCGTCGAGCGAGAGATCCCGCCTCAGCTGCTCGGCTACGCGATCGACGGTCGGTGGCAGGTGCTTGGCCCGATCGTGACGGGCGGCGATAGCGTGGAGCGCGACGCGTTGCAGCGCGTCCGGAAGCGCGTTACCGGACCAGGCGTCGACGTGCTCCAGGTGCAGTCGCGCCGCTTCCGATTGACGAAAGGCGGCCCGGTACCGATCGCGCCCCTCGTCCTCTCGCACTACCGGTGGAAGGACCAATGAGCACGCCCCGTTGGCTTCTACTCCGTGAGCGCTGGGATCAATTCTGGTTCGGCCCGAGCTCGCTTGTCCGGCTCGGCATCTTCCGGATCGTGATGATGCTGGCGGTCTACGACGCATTCGGTCGGTTCGCCCCCGCGATCGCTCAGCACATGGGCGACGAGCACGTTTCCTTTGTGAACCGGCCTTGGAACCCGATCTACGCGCTGGACATCCTGGGTCTCGGCCCGCCGAGCCCCGGCTTCGCTGAGCTCACCGCCACGGTCGTCTTCGTGTCGATGGTCCTGGCTCTTGTGGGGCTGTTCACGCGGGCGGCCTGCGCGACCCTCGCGGTGTCGTTCACATACATGGCGGCCGTCCATTACTCCCTCGGAAAGCCCCACCACGACTGCGTCCAGCTGACGTTCGGCCTCTGGGCCCTCGCTTTCTCCCCGGCGGGCGCGCGCATCTCCATCGACTCGTTCCTGCGTCGGATGTTCCAGGCGGCACGCGGACCCGTGCTCCGGCCGCCGCCCTCCGTGGCGCGCTACGCCGCTTTCCCGATCCGCGCGACCCAATTGGCGATCGCGATCGGCTACTTCTTTGCGGGCACCACGAAGCTCGCCATCGGCGGCGCCGCATGGGCGAACGGCTACACGCTCCAAGCCATCATGTTGGAGTACCGCTCGCCGTGGTCCGAGCCCTTGAGCGACAACGTTCTCATGTGCCAGCTCATGCAGGTCGGCCTGCTCGTCGTGCAGGGCTCGTTCCCGCTGGTCTTCCTGCATCGGAAGCTGCGCTGGTTCTACGTGCCCATGGCCGTGATGTTCCACCTGATGGCCATGCAGACGATGTCGACGGGCCACTTCATGACGCTGTGGTTCCCGCTGCTCGCTGCATTCATCGACTGGGAGCTCGTCCCGGACTTCCTGCGCCGTAACGTGCGCGATGCGCGCTGGCCGCGCCGGATCGTCACGTTCGTCGCACTCGCCGCTGCTTCAGCGCTCGTCGCGGCGATCTTCTTCGAACCGCGCCCGCCGTGGATGTTGGCGAGCCTCACCGTGCCCGTTGGTCTTGGAGCTTGGTTGATGCTTCCGATCGAGCCAAGATCGATCACGCTGCGCAACGGCTCGGTGGCTTCCCGACTGAAAGGCGCGCTGCTGAGCTGCCTCAACTGGGGCGGAACATTGCGTTTTCGATCGAGTTCGAAGCTAAGAGCGTAGCTGTTGACGTTGGGCGGAGAGGGGGAGTGGCGACAATGACTACGGTACCGTACTGCTGAGTTGCGTCCTGGCGACGAACGTCACAGGGGGGTGGCGAAGAATTGCGGGGGTGTTTCGGAACCGGAACGGTGGTGAAGCCGCGGGGAAAGAACGCCCCTTGGTGGGTTGTTGGAACCGGGTGGGCGTGCGACCGTTTATGGATGAAATACTCAGACTTCGATGTGGCCCCGCTTCCCGGCGCGTTGCTGTTCTCTGTTTTGATTTCGTCCGCTGCCAGTCAGGGGATCGGTTCGCCACAGGTGATCGCGGCCGGCGCGGACGGAGCGATCGCAGTACGTGCGGGGGACCTGGATGGAGACGGGGACATGGACGTTGTGTCGGCTTCGTACCTTGCTGACACCGTCTCGTGGCATGAGAATCTTGGCAACGGCAGCTTTGGTCCACCGCAGCTTCTCGCGACGGCGGTGGACGGAGCGTATGCCGTGCACGTGGCGGACCTTGACGGTGATGGCGACACGGACGTCCTGTCGGCCGCGAGCATCGATAACGTGGTCGCCTGGTACGAAAATTTGGGGGCAGGCACGTTTGGACCGCAGCAGGTGATCGCCAACGGCGTCGAATTCGCCAACTCCGTATATACGACAGATCTTGACGGAGACGGTGACGAGGACGTCCTGTCAGCAGGCGCCGGGGTCAACCAGATCAACTGGTATGAGAACCTGGGCGGGGGCATGTTTGGCTCGCCGCAGGCGATCACCATCGCAGCAGCCACTGCGACCGAGGTGTACGCGGAGGACCTTGACGGTGACGGCGATGCCGATGTGTTGTCGGCTTCCTACGCGGACAACAAGATCGCCTGGTACGAGAACCTCGGGGGCGGCTCCTTCGGTGCTCAAGAGGTGCTTACCGACTCCGCGGTGGGGGCATCCGACGTGTACGCAACGGACCTGGATGGCGACGGAGACGCGGACGTGCTCTCGACATCCTTCGACGATGACAGGCTCGCGTGGTACGAGAACATCGGCGGCGGCTCGTTCGGACCACCGCAGGAGATCATGGGGCCGACCAATGGCATCAGCTCTGTCTACGCCGCGGACCTGGACGGAGACGGGGACCCTGACCTCCTTTCGGCGGCGTACCTTAGCGACCGGCTGGTGTGGTTCGAGAACTTGGGAGGTGGCACCTTTGGGTCGTTCCAACTGATCACCAATGCCGCCGACGGCGTGATCTCCGCGTACGCCGCCGACCTCGATGGGGACGGGGACGCCGACGTCCTGTCGGCGGGATACTTGGACGACCGCATTAGCTGGTATGAGAACAGCAACGGGATCGGAGTCCGCTACTGCTCGCCGGGTGTGCCCAACTCGAGCGGCGAATCAGCGTTCATGGAGATCGGTGGTTCCCAGACTTTGGGGCTCAATGACCTCACCTTGACGGCATGGGCGCTGCCGCCGGATGCCTTCGGCTACTTCCTCACTTCGCAGACCCAAGGCTTCGTCTTTCCTGTGGGCAACAGCCAAGGGGCACTTTGTTTGGCGGGCGACATCGGACGCTACGTCGGGGCCGGCCAGATCCTCTCGTCGGGGGCGGGCGGTACCTTCTCATTGCCGATCGACTTGACCTCGATGCCGACGCCCACGGGGCCGGTCGCCGCGCTCGTAGGTGAGACCTGGAACTTCCAGGCGTGGCACCGTGATGCGAACCCCATGACGACGTCGAACTTCACCGACGCGGTGGGGGTGACCTTTGACTGACCGGCGTGGACCGGGACTACAGCGAGCGCGGCCAGGGACATGACCTGACCACGGGCTGTAGGCAGCGCCGAGCACTTGGCGGAGTTGCGGAAGGTTCGGTAACGTGGATCCATGAACATCCGCTCCACCCTGGGCGCGTCCGTCGCCTCGCTTCCGCTCTTTCTCGCGTTCCCTCTCTTGACGGCTGTACCCGACGAACCGACCAAGGACGAGGCCGCGGTGGAGGCATGCGTCCTGGACTACGTGCAGGGGTTCTACACGGCGGATGTCGAACGCATTGAGCGTGCGCTCTCCGAGGACGTGAAGAAGATGGGCTACTGGCGCCCGGAGGGGGAGTCGAAGTACAGCGATGCCGCGCACATGACGTTCGAGCAGGCGAAGAAGCTGGCGGCGACCTGGAACGCCGACGGCAAGCAGGGAAAGGATCTTCCCTACGAGATCGAGCTCTTCGAAGTGGTGGATAAGACCGCGTCAGCCAAGGTCACGGCGAAGTGGGGGATGGACTACTTCCACCTCGTCAAAGAGGGCGAAGCGTGGAAGATTCACCACGTGCTCTGGCAGAGCGCGCCGCTGAAGGCGGCGAAGTGATCGAGGCCGAACGCCGACGCGCGCCATGCGAATTCACTCCAAGGCACAACTGATCGAGGCGATCGAACAGGAGCACGCCACCCTGTGCGAGTTGATCGAGAGCGTCCCGCCAAAGCTTCGAACCGCGCCCGATGCTTGGGGCAACGGATGGAGCGTGAAGGACCTAGTCCTGCACTTGACCGCGTGGGAGGGGTTCTTCTTCAACTGGTACGACGCTGGCAAGCGCGGTCAACCGGTCGAGATCCCTGCGCCCGGCTACAGCTGGAAAGAGACGCCGCGACTCAACCGCGACCTGCAGCGCAAGCTCGCTAGGACGTCATGGAAGCGAGCCATCGAAGAGTTCGACGCGTCCTACGCGAAGATGCTGCGGCTCGCGAAACGCCTCGATGAGGCGGAGCTCTTGGAGAAAGGCCGCTACGCCTGGACGGGCTCCAGCACCGTCGGCAACTACCTTGGGACCAACACGGCGAGTCACTACCGAACAGCATCCAAGATCCTGAGGCGCTGGCAGCGCGGGTTGCGGCAGTGAGGCGGTCTCTCGAGCGGCCCCGGCTCCGTGGGATCGCTAGCGTGTCCTTCCGCTCGATGAAGCGGGCGGCCACGCGCCGCTCCGCGACTCCGCTCGCTCCTGCTCAAGGCGCCGCGCACGACAAGATTCTTCGATGAACTCCGTGCCGGATCCGTCGACGGGCTGGCCCGCGCACTGCCTGACGCGTTCTAGGCCTGGCTAAACGGTTAGGGATGGAACAACAGCCCCGTCCAACGTCGAGCGTGGTGGCGCAGTCATCGTTGACGACCTGGTCGAGGCAAGGAGCGAGGATGTCGCACGTCGCAGCAACGCGAGCGGCGAGTTTGAGTGGAGACTTGGGCGATCCTCTCCGAAGAAGGGTGAACAGGCTATCCGAGAACTCTGCTGTACTCGCTCGCCCTAAGAGCACCACCGGATCGCGGTACGCCGCGATCCGG
>CALHGQ010000338.1 GCA_938030175.1 uncultured bacterium
ATGGCGGAGCACTACCCCCAATCCACGATCGTCGGCGTCTCCAACTCGGCGCCCCAAAGGCGGTTCATCGAGTCCCGCGCCGCCGACCGCGGCCTGACGAACGTCGAGATTCGGACGGCCGACATGAACGCCTTCGACGCGCTCGAGGGCGCGAGCGAGGCCGACGGACGGTTCGATCGAATCGTCTCCGTCGAGATGTTCGAGCATATGCGGGACTGGCGGACGCTCCTCGGCCGGGCCCGCCGCTGGATCAAGGACGACGGGAAGATGTTCATCCACGTCTTCACCCACCGGGCCCTCAACTACCCGTTTGACGTCCGGGATGCGACCGACTGGATGAGCCAGTACTTCTTCAGCGGCGGCATGATGCCCGCGGATGACCTCCTGGTGAAGCTCACGGAGGAGTCAGACGTCGCTTTTGGCGTTGAGGACCACTCCGTCGTATCGGGCAGGCACTATTCCCGAACTGCCAAGCTCTGGCGCGAGAACATCGAGCAGAAAAAGCAGGAGCTGATGCCCGTACTTAGGCGAACCTATGGGGCCGATGCGCCCGCTTGGTTCCAACGCTGGCGACTTTTCTTCCTCGCCTGCGAGGAACTCTTCGGATACGAGAGCGGAACGGAGTGGGGTGTGTCCCACTACCGTCTGACTCCCCAACCAACTCCGGGCCCAGAAGGGCCTAACTCCCATGCCCGTCCCGCCTCCACCTCGGAGGCCTCCGCGACAGGCCAAGCTGTGACTCATTGATGCAAGCAATCCTCAAGCGCTCCTCGCTCGCTGTGATTCGCTGGTTTGACTCCTGGGCGGGTACCACCAACGACAAGGGCTCCGCCGCGGCGGAAACCCTCACGGCCTCGGTGGCCAAGGCCCGAACCATCGACTGGGGTCGCGTGGCCCCCTTCGTGGGCCTGCACCTCTCATGCCTGTTCGTGTTCAAGGTGGGCTTTAGCTGGGTCGCACTCACCACCGCCATCACGCTCTACGTCGTTCGCATGTTCGCGATCACGGCGGGCTACCACCGCTACTTCGCACATCGTGCCTACCGCACGTCCCGCGTCGGACAGTTCCTCATGGCAGCGCTCGGCGCGAGCGCCGCACAGCGCGGTCCGCTTTGGTGGGCCGCACACCACCGGCACCACCACATGCACTCGGACGAGCCCGAGGACATCCACTCGCCCAAGCAGCAAGGCGTCTTCTGGAGCCACATCGGCTGGGTCCTCGACCGCAGCAACTTCCGCAGCCGCATCGAGCTCATCAAGGACTTTGCGAAGTTCCCGGAGCTGCGCTTCCTCGACCGCTTCGACATCCTCGTTCCGGTCCTCTTGGGCGTGTCGGTGTTCCTCTTCGGCGTCGCCTTGGAGACCTGGGCTCCCGGCCTCGGAACCAACGGCTGGCAGATGCTCGTGTGGGGCTTCGTCGTCTCGACGATCTTCCTGTACCACGGCACCTTCACCGTGAACTCCCTTGCGCACCTGGTGGGCAAGCGCCGTTTCGCCACGAAGGACACGAGCCGCAACAACCTGTTCATCGCGCTCATCACCCTCGGTGAGGGCTGGCACAACAACCACCACCACTACCAGGCGTCTGCGCGCCAGGGCTTTTACTGGTGGGAGATCGACGTCTCTTACTACATCCTGAGGACCCTTTCCGTCTTCGGCATCGTCTGGGACCTGCGCCCCGTGCCCAAGCGTGCCATGGGACTTAGGCGCCTCGATCAGAAGAGCGCCTAGGGCTGAACGCGACTCGGAGGGCGCACCGCCGCTCTCCAGTCCTGTCCCCCCCCACAGATGAACGTCGCTGTCGTCGGATCCGGGATCGCCGGCATGGTCACCGCGCGGCGGCTCTTCGACGCCGGCCATTCCGTCACGGTCTACGAGGCGCGTGAGCGCTTGGGCGGGCACACCGCGACGGAAGAAGTCACCGTCAACGGGCGCAGCTACGTGGTCGACACGGGCTTCATCGTTTTCAACGAGCGCACGTACCCGGGCTTCTGTGCCTTGCTCGACGAGCTGGGCGTGACCTGGACCGCCAGCGACATGAGCTTCAGCGCTCGCATGGAAGCAGCGGACGTCGAGTACAACGGCACGAGCACCGCCGCTCTCTTCGCGCAGAAGTCGAACCTGTTCCGGCCCGCGTTCTGGAGCATGATCCGTGGAATCCTGCGCTTCTACAAGGAGGCGCCGGAGCTGCTGAAAGACGAGGATCAGCCAGGCCCGGGGCCCACGCTCGGTGAAGTGCTCGAGAAGGGTCGCTACAGCCGCGCGTTCATCGACTGGCACCTGGTGCCCATGGCCTGCGCCGTCTGGTCGGGCATCCCCGATGAGATCCTGTCCTTCCCCGCGCGCTCACTCGTCCGCTTCTTCGCGAACCACGGGTTTCTCCAAGTGGACGATCGCCCCCCTTGGCTCACCGTGAACGGCGGTAGCCGCGCGTACGCGGAGGCCCTCATGGCGCCGCTCCTTCCCCACGTGAGGCTGTCGTCCCCGGTCGAAGCCGTGTGTGTCCATGGACCCGGCCGCGTCGAGGTGCGAACGGAAGCCGGAACCGAGACCTACGACTCCGTCGTGCTGGCCTGCCACTCCGACCAGGCGCTCCGGATGATCGAGGATCCCACGGCGAGCGAACGGGAGGTCCTCGGTGCCATCCGCTACCAGCCGAACCGCGTCGTGCTGCACACCGATCCCTCGCTCATGCCCAAGCGCCAGGCCGCCTGGGCCGCTTGGAACGTACACGTCGCCGCGCGCCGGGAGGCAAAGGCCGAGCCCGTGCGCGTCACCTACTGGATGAACTCCCTGCAGTCGATCGAGGGACCCGACGACCTCTTCGTCTCGCTCAACTGCGAATCCGAGATCGACCCCGCGAGCGTCCTCAAGGCCAAGACGTTCTCCCACCCGATCTTCGACCAAGGGGCCATCGCAGCCCAGCGGCGCTTCGACGAGATCAACGGCGTTCGCGGCCTCTACTTCTGTGGCGCGTACTGGTCGTTCGGATTCCACGAGGACGGCGTCCAGAGCGCACGTCGCGCCCTGATCAGCATGGGAGTCGACCCGAAGCTCCCTGGGCGCCCGAACGAACTGCGCCCGACGGCGTCATGACGGAGCTACAGTCAGCCATCTACCGCGGCAAGGTCACCCACGCCCGGCACGCACCAAAGAAGCACAAGTTCGACTACTCCGTCTTCCTCCTCTACCTCGACCTCGACGAGCTACCGACCTTGTTCCGCGGCGCGTGGCTCTGGAGCTACGAGGGCTTCAACGTTGCCAGCTATCGGCGCAAGCACTTCCTGGGGCCCACAGACGTCCCGCTGCGGGACGCGGTCCGTGCGCGCGTGGAAGAAGCCACCGGGGTCGCCCCCCCCGAAGGGCCGATCCGACTCCTCACCAACATCGGGTACCTCGGCCTGTGCTTCAATCCGGTGTCGTTCTACTACCTGTTTGAGAGCGACGGCACCTCCCTGCACGCCATCGTGGCCGAGATCACGAATACCCCGTGGGGAGAGCGTCACCAGTACGTACTTAGCGCATCCAGCGCGGGGGCTGCGGGCGAATACCGAGAGTGGAGGTTCGACAAGGACTTCCACGTGTCCCCGTTCTTTGACATGGATCACCGGTACCGTTGGCGCTTCAACACGCCGCAGGGTGATCCGGGTAGCTCCCTCGCTGTTGCCATGGAGAACCGCATCTCGTCCGACGAGGGCGAGCGGATCTTCGATGCAACGCTTCACCTCGAACGGCATGCATTCACCGCCAAAGCGCTCCGCGGCGCTCTCCTGCGTCACCCGTGGATGACAGGCAAGGTCCTGTTCGCGATCTACTGGCAGGCGCTCCGCCTGTGGGTGAAGCGAATTCCGTTCTTCACCCATCCCGAGAGGGCTTAGTGCGGAGATGATGTGCGGCCACGAAGCCGCCTGCCTCTCCGTTCGCGGCCCCCTCTCGTCACACCCCGGCCCCAACGACCCTACGACTCAGCCCCCCCCATGCCCCCCCGCTCCAGAACCACCCGTGATCACCTGAGCCAAGCACAGCCCCGCAAGGTCTGTGAGCTGCTGGTGGATCCGTTGGAAAGGGAGACGCAGCTGGCTTTGCCCGCAGCGCTGCGAGGGACGCCGGAGCGCGAGCTCGCGACGAAGGGAGGTGGGATCCTGGAGCGCGCGGTGCGGGGACGCCTCGAGCGACTGGAGCGTGGATCACTCACGCTCCGCAGCGGGGGCTCGGACGGTTCGGTTTCCGAGATCCGCTACGGCGAGCCCGCCGATGTCGACGCCAGCTCGCGGACCAGCCAGCCGTCGAGCGCCGACGCCCACGCCGTGGCCGAGATCCACGACGAGCGATTCTGGTCGGCCATCGCGCTGCGCGGCAGCGTCGGCGCGGGGGAAGCCTATGCGTTCGGCTGGTGGACCTCGCCGGAGCCCACCAACGTCGTCCGGGTCTTCGTCACCAACCAGGCGGCGCTGGACGGCCTCGAGCGGGGCCTCGCGCGCCTCTCACTCCCGCTGCTGAAGGCGTACCACATGGTGCGCGACAACACGCGCAAGGGCTCCGCCAAGAACATCGCGGCGCACTACGACCTGTCGAACGAGTTCTTCGGTCTGTTCCTCGACCCGTCGATGACCTACTCGTCGGCGGTGTTTGAGCGTCCCGACGCGACGCTCGAAGAAGCGCAGCTCGCCAAGATCGATCGCCTCTGCGAGCGCCTCGCGCTTGACGCCGGGGATCACCTGCTGGAGATTGGAACGGGCTGGGGAGCGTTCGCCATTCGGGCCGCGCAGAAGTTCGGCTGCCGCGTCACCACAACGACCATCTCGAAGCAGCAGCACAAGTTCGCCTCTGACCGAGTGGAAGCCCTAGGCCTCCAAGAGCAGGTCGACGTTCGACTGCAGGACTACCGCGACCTCCAAGGGACGTTCTCGAAGATCGTCTCCGTGGAGATGATCGAGGCGGTCGGCGCGCGGCACTACGGCGCGTACTTCGAGACGTGCCAGCGACTGCTTGAGCCAGGCGGAGCCTTCGCCTGCCAAGCGATCACGATCCACGACCGGTACTTCGAGCGGGCGCGCAAGGCGGTGGACTTCATCCAGCGCCACATCTTCCCCGGCAGCTGCATCCCATCGGTCACTTCGCTGGCCGACGCGGCGCGCGACTCGTCGGACCTGCGACTCGTGCAACTGGAAGACATTGGCGAGCACTACGCCCCCACCCTTCGCATCTGGCGCGAGACACTTCGGGCCAAGTGGAGCGAGGCCCAGGCGCTCGGCTTCGATGACGATTTCCTGCGCCTCTTCGACTTTTACTTCGCGTACTGCGAGGGTGGGTTCATCGAGAGGCACATCTCTGTCGCGCACTTGGTGTTTGCTCGGGAAGGCCGAGGCTTTGCGCCGCGAATCGCCGCTAGCCTCCTGCCACGCTGATGGCCAACCCCATGATTCCGGAGGAGCCAACGGGCGGGCCATCCCTCGCGACGAAGGTCACCAACTTCGTGATCTTCCAGGTGGTCTACGCCGCCTGCGTGTTCGGCGCCGTTCGCGGGAACCTGTGGATCGGCCCCGTCGCAGGCCTGCTCCTACTCCCCATCAACCTCTGGTTCTTCCCCCAGGAAGAGCGAGGGAGAGAGCTGAGGCTTTGGCTGATCGCGGGGCTCATCGGGCTCGTCCTGGACTCTTGCCTCCTCGGCCTCAACGCGGTCGCCTTCCCCGACGTCACCCGGATCGCCCCTGAGGCCGCGCTGTCCGCGTGGATCGTCCCCCCTTGGATCGTCACCCTCTGGGTGGCGGTCGGAACCATGCTGCGCACCTCCATCGCGTGGCTGCGAGGCCGACCCGTTCTGGCTGCGACATTGGGTGCCATCGGCGGCCCTTTTTCGTTCTGGACCGGGACCCGGCTCGGCGCAACGGAGCTTCCACTTGGGTGGGGTAGCTTTGCCTTGCTAGGGTTCGAGTACGCGGTGGTCATGCCGTTGCTCTTGCGCATGGCCCACCCGCCCCAATCCGCCCCAGCCCCCCCCGTCGTAGAAAGTCTCTGATGTCGCGCGAAGCCGCTTTCACCGCTGAACTCATTCGGTCCTCTGCACGGGGACTCGCAGGCCAGACCGTTGCGCTTCTCTACGAGCGCGCCGAGGATCCAGAGACCCGGTACGGGCACGAAGGCTTCGAGTCGTGGCGTCGAACCATCGCCGCTAGGTTCGAGGCGCTCGCTGGCGCACTCGATGCGGCCGAGCCCAAGATCTTCGCGGACGACCTACTGTGGTTCCGCGGCCTATCAGGTGCACGGGGCGTTCCCCCCGAAGACCTCAAACTCGCCGTCCAGTGCATGGGGACCACGGTGGCGGAACGCCTTCCCGGCGAAGCCGAGGCCGCGACCGCTCCCTACTTCGCGGAAGCGTGGAAGGCACTCGATGAGAATCAAACAGACACGCCCGGCCTGAAGGCGGGAAGCCCAGCCGAAGAGCTCTTTCACCTAGCCCTCGTGGGCGATCTTCCGGGCACGCGTGAGTTCCTCTCGTCCGCCATCCGGCAGGGCCAGCTCTCACTGGAAGAGGCCATCGTGCAGACGGTCTTGCCGGCCGCCCGTGAGGCGGGCCGCCGGTGGCATAGCGGAGAGCTCAGCATCGCCACAGAGCACGTCGTCACCGCCACCCTCAGGAGCGCGCTCCACAGCTTGGCCACCGCGATTCCTACGCCTGAGCCCCACGGCAAGTCGGCCTTCTTGGCGGCAGTCCCGGGGGACGCCCACGACACAGGTCTCATCGCGTTCGCCATTCTCCTCGAACACGACGGATGGCGGGTCGCCTTGGCTGGCGCGGATACGCCGGCGGACGAAATCGACGTGGCGGCCGAGGCCTACGGCTGCGACCTCATCGCCCTCTCGGCGACTCTTCCATCCCAGAGGCACGGATTGGTCAGCTACCTCCGCGCCCGGGAGCTGTCGATCCCCGTACTCCTAGGCGGAGCGGCCGTCCGGGATGAAGCCGATGCCCTCGCCATCGGCGCCGCGGGATTTGCCGCGACGCTCGCGGCGGGCGTAGTGAACGCCCGTCAGATCGTCGGGCTCCCGGTATCTTGAGCTGGTCCAGGTCCTGAGTCAGCGCGGGGAGCCTCCCCCGCGCCAATGGGCCATGCCCTCCGTCCGCGAGGGCCCCTAGACCGTTCTCTGGGCGAGCGCAACGATCTGCTCTCGCTCGGAGACGACGACGCCGCCCGGCTTCTCCACGGTCACTGCGAAGATTCCAGCGCGACCCACCGCCAGCTTGGCGCTGATCGGGATCACGACTTCGCCGGCTTCGGTGATGTCGAAGACACCGCCGTCAACCGGATGGGGCTCGGCTCCAGGATCGTCCCCACGGAAGATCCAGAGCTGGTACTGCGACTTCGAAGGGTCGTTCACGGGGAGCCCCTTGATCTGCATGTAACCTTCGTTACGCCCATCGCTCCAGATTACCTTTCCACCGAGGCGGTTGGCTGGATCCAAAGGAGCCCAGGCCAGGCTCACCGCGTCAGGGGCCTCCATCTGCAGCTGCGTCATCAGGGTGGCCGGGGGCTGAACGTCAGCCGTTCCGCTCTCAAGCTCCGAGATTCGGCGCGTCGCCGTGAGCATACCCACGAGGAGCGCTGCAGCGGCTGCCCAGCCGGCCAAGGCCGGAAGGAGGCTGAACCCGGACCCAGCGTCGGGGTGGGAGGTCGAGCGGGACGGAGTCTCCGCCGGACGACTCTGCGCGCGGACCTCGGCGAACGTGCCGTGGTCACGCGTTGACGAATCCGCGTCTGCTGCGCCCATGGCACGCGTTCGGTTCGAGGTGGACTCGCCCTCGGCGAACCGCGAGCCGACGTAGAGATCGGCCGCACGCTCCAATCGATCCTGGAGTCCAGCGGGGGGGCCTTGATCGGCTCTGCGTTCGAGGGAGAACGCCGTGAACAATGCGCCGGCGGCAGCTTCGTAACGGGCGACCTCGTCCGGATCCACCGCGTCAGCATCCAACGGAGAGAGAGATCCCAACCCGTCGACGGCGGCGATCGCAGCGCGATCCTCCGGGGCCAAACGCTCGAAGGGGCCTTCGCCCGTGCCTGCGTCGTTTGAATGTGAATGGGGAACGCTCACGAAGACTCCTCCCCGAATGAAATGCGGCGCGCTTTCAAGCGCTCCGTAACCTCGGCGAGTCCGCGTCGGATGTGGCTCTTGACCGTTCCGAGGGGGATGCCCGTGTCGGCTGCGATCTCGCGGTGCGTCAATCCGGTGACCACCGAGAGCTCCAGAACCCGGCGACGGTCTCCGGTCAGCTCCGCCAAGACTTCCTGGGCCTGGCTGGCGTCGTCGGCGATGTCCACCTGGCGCAGCATCGGATCCTCGGCGCCGGGCGCGAGCTCCTCTTCCAGGGGCTCAGGGTCAAGCCTTCGACCTGCACGGCGGCGCTGGTCGATCACGCGCCGCCTCGCGATGGTCGCAATGAAGGTCGCTTCCGACGCGACCTTCGGGTCGTAACGCTGGGCGCTACGCCAGACGTCGACGAAAATGTCTTGGACGACGTCTTCGACCTCATGGGGGTCTTTCGAGAGCCCGGACGCTAGCGACCAAACTAGCGCTGAGTAACGTGAGAGAACATCCTTCACCGCGCCAGGGTCACCATCGGCGACGCGGGCTAGGATCGAAGGTTCTACGGCGGGACGAGGTTTCATCGTTGGAACGCGGGGGCACCAGCCGTCGAGATCGAACCGCAGGGGCGGCTCCTCGAAGCGGGATCCCGACCGGGATCCCATGCGGCCACTGCTCGCCCCTCGGCGCGCAACCTGTAGCGTTGCCGTGCCGAGAAGAGGACGATCGGGAAGGGGTGAAGTGCGCTGAAAAGCCGAAGCATGACTGCGGAGTCCGTGGCGGTGCGCCTCAGGAACCGGACGGGCATCCGCGGACGTATCGCTGGGCGCCAGTCTAACGGGCGGAGCCCCAATTCCAGCATCCACTCTTGATGAGCTTGCCCGACGCGAAGAATCCGCGGGGGTGCTGCTTCCCGGAGTGCTGGGCTGATCGTCGCACGGGCGCGAACGCATGCCGCGCCCGCTTCGGACCAACGGACGGTCCGAAACTCGAGATACCGACGCTCGTGGAGCCGGCGATGGGCATGAGGGGATAACAGGTTCCATACAGGAGACGGGACGCGTCCCGTATGAAGGCGTTCGCGAGGGATCCCCGACTTGATGCGGGTGGCAGCGATTCGATGCTATTTCTAAGGATCGGAGGGCCCGGAAATGTCTTCGGGGGGGCGCCCATAGCGGCCAAAAACGGCCCTCGCGGAGCCGGACTGCGAGATCCTGAATCACTTTCTGGGACATGCCTTGGGGCGGGGTGTCCTGAATTCCGACATCGAGATCATGCCTATCTCCGCACTGATCCCCCTTCTTTGCAGCGCAGCCGCCATTTGTGGCGGCCTCCTGGCCTACTACGTCGCCGCGACCCGCAACCGCAAGGAGCGAGTCGCCCTAGCGCGCGAGATGACACGCCAGGTCCGTGCACGCTATGAGGCCTACGTCGACATGGAAAGCCGTGTCGCGCGCGTCATCCAGGAGTTTGACCGCTCCGAGAGTGGCCTGCGCGAGAAGCTCAGCGATCAGACACGGCAGATGAGGCGCCTCCAGAAGGCCCTCGACAACCACGAGGGCATCTCGACGGCCTTCCAAGAGGTCGCACCTGCCCCCGCCATGGTGGAGCCCCTTGGGCCGGACCGTGGTGCGTCGGCAGAGGAGATCGCGGCCTTCGAGGACGAGATCGGCGCATGGCGTCAACGCGTCGCCGACGCGCAGCGCGAAAAGGAAGCCGAACTCACCCGTCAGACGAGCGTCATCGACGAGCTGACGTCGCGCATCGAGTCGCTGCGTCCGCTGGAGAACCGTCTCGACGAAACCGCTTCGCAGCTGGGTGAGTCGGAGAGCGAGGTGCGCTCGCTTCGCGACGAACTCCAGCTGGCCCAGTCCCGCGTGGAAGGACTCACCTCCGATCTCCAGGCGAGTGCCAAGGGAGTGGAGGAAGCCGAGGCGCGGGTCTCGACGCTGACCGACGAACTCACCGCACTCCAGGCGGAGCGCGACGAACTGTCCGCAGCGGAGGAGTCGAACGGTGAAGAGGTTCAAGCGCGGGTCGACGAGCTGACCTCCGAGCTGGAGCTCGCTGAGGCCGGGTTGCTTGAACTCCGGACGGTGCTCGATACCACGGAGAGCCAGGTGGAAGAACTCACCGCGGCCCACGCCGAGGCCACGGAGAAAGTCGAAGCCCTCGAGGCCTCCCTGACCGAGGCGACTCTCCAGACGGAAGAGCTCGAAGCCACGGCGGCCGCGAGGAGCGCGGCCCTCAAGGAGCTCGGCGAGGCACGGGAGCAGATCGAGACCTCCCTCAGCTCTACGAGCCAAGAGCTCGAGCAGCTGCAAGTCGAGCACGACAACCTGACCGCTGAGCGCGCTGAGGAATCAGCGAAGCTCGTCGAAGCCCTTGAGGACCTGGAAGTCATCGAGACCCAGGCGCTCGAAACACAGCAACAGCTGACCGAGGCGCGCCTCGCCCAGGATGAGGTGGCCGCGGAGAACGCGACCCTCAAGGATCAGGTGGGAACCCTGACCGAAGCCCAGGAGCAGCTCGCCGCAGAGCACGACGCCACCGTCGCCTCGCTCACGGCGCAAGCCGAGGAACTCGACGGAGCCGTGCGGGAGGCGGAAGCCAAGGCGGAGGCTCTCACCTCCGAGGTCGAGGCAGCCGAGGCCCGCGTCGCCGAGAACGCGGAAGAGCTGGAAGGACGCACCGCCGAAGTGGCGTCCCTCAAGGATCGCCTCGCGGAGGCGGAAGAAGCCCAGCAGCAATCTGAGGAGGCGCTCGTCGCTCTCAACGCTGAGCTCGAGACCGCCCGTGCGGAGCTCGCGCAGGCCGAGGACGAGCTGACGGCCACCCGCAACGAGGTGATTGAGACCGCGGCAACCTTCCAAACGCGCATCGACAGCCTAGAAGATTCGCTCCACGCCCTTGGGTCGGAGCGCGATGAAGAAGCCGTGCGAAGCGCCCAGCTGGCCGCGGACCTTCAACAGCGAGAGCGTGAACTGGCGGCAGCGTCGGAGAAGCTCGAGTCGGAGAACGCAGCACTCACGGAGGTTCGCAAGGAGCGTGAAGCGCTCACCGAGCGCGCCGCAGCGGAAGCCGAGAAGTTCGCCGCAGAGATGGAGCAGCGCGAGGAAGAGCTCGCACGCCTCGGCGCAGAGCTTGAAGAGCGCGTCGAAGTGCTGGCAGCCAAAGAGAACGAGCTCGCTGCGACCAAGGGCGACCTCGGATCGAGCCAGGAAGACCTCGGACAAGCCCGCCAAGAGCTGGGCGAGCGCGAGGCGATGCTGGAGCAGCTGCGCAGCAACCTTGCCGAGCGGGAAGCCGCTCTTGAGGAAGCCGAAGACCGCGTCACCGAGGTGGCGGCGGACAGCGCGGCCAAGACAGAGGCGCTGAGCGAAGAGCTTGAGGCCCGCTCGACGGCGCTCGCAGAGCGCGAAGCCGCTGCGGCATCGTTGGCAGAAGAACTGAGCAGTGCCCAGGCCGCCATCGAGGTCCGCGAATCGGAGCTCCGGGAGGCCCAGGAGAAGCTCTCGTCCTCCACCGCCGAGATCGAAGCGGCCCAGGCAGAGCTCCAGAGCCGCGAAGCCCTTTTGAACGAGGCTCGCCAGGAAGCCCGCAGCATCGAGGCCAGCGGCGAGGCCGTGGCATCGGATCTGCGGACCGAACTTGAGGAGCGTGAGGCCACCCTGGCCGAGCGCGAGGCCGCTTCGGCCGCACTCAGCGCAGAGCTGGAGAAGGCACAGACCGCGATCGAAATCCGCGACGCCGAGGTCGAGTCCGCCCGCGAGGAGCTGGAGACGAAGCAGGCTGAGCTCGGTGAAATGATCCAGCGAGCCCAAGAGCGCGAGCAGCAGCTCGAGGCGCTCAAGACGGAAGTGGTCGCACGGGAAGCTTCCCTGCAAGAAGCTCGCGCCCTGCGCGATGAGGTCGAGGCCAGCGGAGAGTCTGCTGCCCGTGAATTGCAGTCGGCCATCGAGGAACGCGACGTTCAGATCGCCCAGAGCGAAGCGCGCGCGAAAGACCTTGAAGAGGCGCTCTCCGCGATGGAAGCAAAGGCGAGCGAGGACCTCGAGGCCTCCCAGCACGCGAGCGACGCAGCCCTTGAGGAGGCCGTCCGCGAGATCCAGGCGGAGCGCGACGCGCTCGCCCAGCGCGAGGAGTTCCTCGCGACGGAGCTTTCCGAAAGCTCCAGGATGATCGAGGAAGCCAAGGTGACCATCGAGGCACGCGAGGTCGACCTCGCCGCCGCGCAGGAGGCACTCTCCCAGGAGCAAGCATCGTCCGAGGAGAGCCTCGCCAAGCTGCAGGCCGAACGAGAGACCTTGGAGTCGGAGCTGGCGACGGCGCTTCAGAACCAAGAGAAGGCACTGAAGGAGGCTGACGCCCGGAGCAACGGCCTGATCGAGCGCGAGGCCACCCTCGCCGGTGAGCTGTCCGCAAGGGAAGACGAGCTCGAGGCCGTGGGCGCCGAGCTCGCTGCCGCGCGGTCAGAGGTCGCAGACCTGATGCAGGAGCACGAAGAGCTGCTCAAAGAGTCGAAGGCCAACGCCAGCGCTATCAACGCCGAGCTCGCCGCCGTCACCAAAGAGGCTGCGAAGCTTCGCAAGGATCTGGAAAGCGTGGGCGCAGCCAAGGCCAAGGACCTGGCGAAGTTCGCAGAGACAGAAGCCAAGCTCGCTGGGAAGCTCGCCGACCGCGAAACCAAGCTCGCAGAAAACAAAGAGCAGGTCCGGCAGTCGAAGCAGGACGTGAAGGATGCCGCCGCAGAAGTGGCTGCTTACAAGAAGGAAGCCAAGGCACTGGAGTCGGCGATCGCCGAGCGTGAGGCCAACCTCGCCGAGGTGGCCGAAGAGATGGCCGCCGCTGAGGCCGAGCGCCAGGAGGCCATGGCGAGCATCGCTGAAGAGCGCCAGGCGTTCGAAGCTGAGCGCAGGGAGCTCGACGAGCAGATCAAGGCGCAGGAGAAGAAGCTCGACAAGACCGAGTCGAACCTCGAGTTGAAGAAGACGGCCCTCGACGAGTCCCGGGCGAAGCTCAAAGAGCTCGACAAGGAAGTCACCAAGCAGCTCGCGGCTCTCCGCAAGGAGACCGAAAGCAAGTCGGCGGAAATCCGCGACCTGTCCGAGGCCCTCGCCGAAGCGTCCGAGGCCAAGAACCTGTTCAACAAAGAAGTGGTGGCGCTGAAGTCGCACCTCGCCGAGCGACAGGATCAGATCACCCACCAAGAGGGGCAGATCGAACAGTTGGCCGCTACGCTTGCCGCCACGAGCGAAGTGGCGTCCGCCAACGAGTCGCGCGTCGAAGAGCTCATGGAAGCCCTCGACTCGACCAACGACCTCCTGGCTGATCGCTCCGGTCTGCTCGCGAAGAAGGGGTCGGCGATGACCGCTGCGGCTTCTATGCTCGCGAACCTGAAGCCGATGCTGGAGGCCCTCGAGAGCCAGCTGACCGAAGAAGAGAAAGCGGAGAGGGCTCGTCAGCGGGCCGAGAACGCTTAATCGTGGGCTAGTAACCGTTACTTTGAGGTAACAAGGGTGGCCAGGATTTTTCTCTCACCGGAAAATCCTGGCTATCTTTGCATAGCTAAGCCTTAGCTAGTCAACTAGCGGAAGCAAAGATGGAGGCGATCAATGAGGCCGCCTCATTCTTGTACTCCGTCCCCATTACCCCCCTGGCCTCCGGTTCGGCAAGGAACCCGAAGCCGCAGAAGACATGACTGAACGCAAACCCAAGCCTGGCAAGCAGCGCTACCGCAGAACGGATGAGGAACTCATCCAGGACCTGCAGAAGCGAATTGAAGATCTGAAGAACCGCAAGGCGGCCAAAGAGATCAAGAAGGACCCTGCGTCAAAAGAGGCCACCTCGGCCTTCCGCGCGCTCACCAAGGCCGTTGAGAAGTCGAAGGACTCCAGCGACGCCGCACTCAAGCGCGCACTGAGCGAGTCGCAGAGAATCCTCGCCGAGTACTTTGAGTCCATGGGCATGAAGGTGCCTAAAGCGCGTAAGCCGCGGGCCCGCAAGTCCAAGTGAGCTGACGTGAGCGACCTGGCGAACCGCTGCAACACCCGTGGTGCTCGCGATTAGCCCATTTAGAAGCAACAACGAAATAAGGAAAGCGCACGGTCTCAAGATTGGGACGGTGCGCTTTCGTTCTTTCCAGGCAAGCTAACTCGCTGATCCGGTTAGCTCGCGATCAAGGGGTGAACACGACGCTCAGTGCGTTGGTCGTGTTGATGAATCCCCCACAGGGGCCGCCCGAATCGCGGTAGAACACCTGGAAGAGGTAGCTTGAGCCCGACATCACGGTCAGCGTCATCGGAGACCCGCCGATCAGCCCCGGCCCCTTCACCAGGTTGCCCATCGCATCCACAGGAGCCGCGTCTCCGAGTCGAGGGCCGGAAGCAGCTAGGCAACGGATGCCGTTCTGGAACGGCAGGTTTACGGGTGTCAGCCCGGCGAACGCCACGCCGAATCCACCCGGAGGCAGGTCGCTACAAAGCAGGAGGAGAGAATCGGAGAAGGTTGAGGTGGTTCCCCCACCCTCAAGACGGCCCCCCACCCCCGTGACGTTCCTGCATCCCCGGTCCGCGGTGCTCGTGTTGCCACACGGCGCGGAGGACGCCAGCGTGCAGTCGCAAACCGACGACCAGTCGTCCTCACACTCGTCCGGGATGCCGTTGTTATCGACATCGTTGGAGTTCATGTCCGAGATGTCGAGAGCGTCCTCGATGCCGTTCTCGTTGCAGTCTTTGAACGGCTCCTCAGCGTCGTCAAAGATGTCCAACGCGTTGAGCTCATCGTTCACCAAGTCGCCCGCCGCTGTGCTCCGCAAACCAAGGGCTTCTGCAGGAATGAATACCTGGGGAAGGAGCGATCCGTTGTCGAGCTTGATAAGGATGTCACCCTCGCTGATCGCTCGGTTCGTCACCGGATCGATTTGGCCAACGATGTTGGAGCCACAGCGGACCGAGAACAAGATCAGGTCGGACCCTTGGCTTGAATTCCAGTCGTAGAGGTTGACGGGCGGGGTATACCCGAACTGGCCGTTCTCAAACACCATAAGAGCGTCGATGTCGTCTTCGCTTACCTGGAACTGATCGAGGCCGAGCTCGGCAGCACTGGCGTAGACGGCCACCCCACCGAGGGCGGCGGACCAGACGAGTACGTCAGCGGAGCTCGCCGGAGTGGCCGAACCAAGCACTACCTGATTACCTGCCGAGTCGAACGAGGAGCCCTGCTCGAAGCAACGTGCGCGGCCGCTCTCCAGCGAGAAGAAGAGGCGGTCGCTGGAGGCTTGGAACGCCTCTCCGTACTCCACCGCGTCAATGTTGTCGCCCGAGTCCAGAGTGCTCGGCTCCGGGATCGTCGGCTCCACAAGCCCGAGTCCGAAGACGCTGGCCGCGCCCTGCTGAACGCGGTTACCGTCACCATCGGCGTAGGCCCTGTTCGCCTGCGCCGTGAAAGGCCCGGCACCGACGAGCGAGCTGAAGTACAGGTCCGTGCTTGCCTCGGCCCCAGCGGACTCGCTGAAGACGTCCGCAGATGACCCCGCGGCGCCTTGACGGCCCCGGGAGAACTCATCGACGGAGAAGAGCACGTTGAATCGATAGGCCGGGTTGGGTCGAAGCCGTGCGTCCCGACCGAACGAGATAGCGTTCACCTCAAGGCCGCAGGTCACGCCTGGCATGTGCCCTTCGCACGCGTCGTAGCGATCCAAGAAGATCGCTGGGAAAGTGATCTGCGGTCCCGCAGGGGTGAAGAGTCCGCCCGTTCGGACGAGCAAGTCACCGTCCGTGATCGGTCTGCCGGTTGCGTCGCCTGGACGGTTGATGGTCGGCCCGGAGAAGTCGATCGAAAAGGTCAGCTCAGGGCCGCCTTGGGCGGCAGCCGTGGTCGAAAGGGCCAGTCCCGCGCCGAGGGCGGCCCATGCCCGCGCCACGAAGGCGCCATGGGGTCTTGGTGTGCATCGCGCGGTGGACGGGCTCTGGGGATGACTTGGGTGGCGTTGCATAACGAGAGGGGTCTGACCGAGGGGGAATGGCAGCTGCTTTGAGTCTATCCGGGGGACAGAATCGTGCGGTGGGTAGGACGAAGGCCGTTCGCGAGGGGGTCCGGCATGGCCAGGCCCCTTGGGCTCAGAAGCGACACGAAAGAAGGGACAGGCGCATGAGCGCCTGTCCCTCGGGGTCCTCCGATTAGAAAGGGTCGCAGCGCTACTTAGCCCCAAGACGGGACGTGGGAGCCAAGTCAGCGCGCGAAGAACCGATCGTCGCCACAGTGACATGGGCGAGGCAGCAACGAGCGGCTCCTCGCTCCTAACTGCAGGGGGGATGACCGAGACGACAAGTTTCTCTGTCTTTCTTTGGGATCGGTGGCCTGGAAAAGCCCTCGGAACGGCTCTCGCAAGACTCCCTCCCCCAGTAGTCACCGGGGTCTTGGGGCAACGCAGCCCACCGGAATTGGGCGCGTGCTACGCGAATTCAGCTACGCGCGACAGGCTCCCAGGAGTCTGTCGCGCATAGCCGAATCCGCGTAGCACGCGCGCAATTCCGGTGGGCTGCGTTGCCCCAAGACCCCGGTGACTACTG
>CALHGQ010000339.1 GCA_938030175.1 uncultured bacterium
CGGTGCCCAGCCCCCCCCCGGGGCCCGATATTGCGATTCACCTGTTAGGCTCTTCCCATGGACACCCTCAAGAAGAACTGGATCTGGATCGTCCTCCCGATCCTGATCGTGACGATTATCGCCGTGGTGATCTACCAGTCCAACGGCGGCGCCGACCCTGAGTTCATCTACCCGGTCTGAGGGAAGTAGGCGCCACGGGCAGGGCCGCGCTGATGCCATCACGCGCTTTCACCTAGACGGCACAGAGCCTCGAGTTCCTTGGGGGCCTCAGCCGTGCTGGCGCTCCGCGCTAGGCGCAAAGCACCCAGGTCGAGTCCACACGGCAGCCTCGATCGTAGTCAGCCCGGTGAGGGACTCGGGGATTCAACGCAGCTGCAGCTCCGTGATCTCGCAGCGTTCTGTGGTCATCGCGCAGACGCGCTCCAACACCTCCCGTGCATCGGCTGCCGCGTCTGGCTCCACCGACGCATCGATCTCCCCCTGGAGCGCGGCGGGTAGCTTCTTGGCAAGCTCAAGAAGTTCCCTCCGCACCTGGGCCGGTGCGAGCCCCGCGGACTCCGCGAAGCTGTCCCAGTGCCGCCCGCGGATGTCCTTGAACTGTCCTTTGGAGCCGATCTTCATGGCATAGCGTGGACTCAGGTCCTCGTAGACAAGGGTCGACAACAGGTCGTAGAGCGGCGCGAGTCGGATCCCGCCGTCCCCGTGCATGAGGCTGAAGTTCTTCGCGTGGGCGTCGGCGTTTCCGATCAGCACGTTGAAGAGCGTCGCCCGCAGGAGCGCCAAGCGATCCACCGCGGGCCGACGCCCGTGTTGTGTGAGCAGACCGAAGCAGTCTGGAAGCGATGGCCCCCCCTCCGACTGATACTTCAGACGCGTCGGAACGCCGAGGGCCTGGCACATGTCCTCCTGGTGAATCCGGAGAACGAGGTCGCCCGCCCCCATCGCACGGTCAAAGCGCTCCACCAAAAGGAACTCACGGCCAGAAGCGACCCGTCGCTCGGCCGCCGCCACTGAAAGGCCCACCCTCTTCGCCACCCGCAGGCAGATGAGCTCGTTGTACACCGTGCCCGCAAAGCCCTGGATCGGCGTCTTGAGGATGTGGGTGGTCGCTCGGTGCCCCGTGGGGATGGTCACCTCGCCGTTCACCAGCGACACGGCGACCTTGTCCTGGGCCCCCGCGAGGGAGAGCCGCCGTTCGCCCCCGGCGAGGAGCGGCCGAGTGGGCAGATCTTCGAGTAGCTGCGCAAGGCGTTCCGAACTCAAGGGCTGGCTTTCCCCTTCACCGGGCGCCAGCGGCGCCGCCACTTCTTGCCCGGGGTGGGTCAGCGTCACGGCCCCAGCGCACTCGCCGCCAATCTGCTCAAGCAGCGCAAAGTCGTTCTTCGCCGAGACGCCAAGGTAACGCGCGACCCGATCGCGCACCCCTTCCTCGGGGAGGAGGCCCCCGAAGAACGGCTCCGCCTCGCGGTGACCAAATGGCTCGGGCCGAACGGGAAGCGAGATGGAGAGCGGTGCCCCGCCGCGCTTCACCCAGGCTTCGTGATAGACGAAGTGGAGTCGACCCTCATCGCTCTGGACGAGCTCCCCCACGCGCTCCCCCTGGAGAGCCACCTCTAGCTGGCGCGGCACGGTCTACGACTCCTCCGAAAGTCCGGTGATGTCGAGCCCGATACCGAGCTGGCGCAGGACGTCAAAGACCTTGCCGATCTGTGCGGTCTCCTTCCCCGCTTCGATCTCCACGATGAAGCGAATGCTAGTGCCAGCGGCGGCGGCTAGGTCAGGCTGACGGAGGCCTTGGGCCTTGCGCTCCTTTCGGATCGCGGCTCCGAGCTCCGAGACGGATTGGATAGGCTGCGTCATGATTACTTTCCCGATCGGGAATATCGGTCATCCACGGGCCGATCACCAGACAAACTTGCCCTCTCGGGAAAGTTTAGGCTCCTAGACGCCTCCCGAGGCAAAAATATCCCGAACGGGACACCGAACGCTAGTCGGCGCCTGGGAACACGCGCCGGAAAGCCGCCTGGTGCTCCTCATCCAGCGTCGGCATCAGCGTGGGGAGAATCGCCAACGCACGCTCCCTCGGCGTCAGGCCGAGCCCGTCCTTGAGGTCCAGGCTGCTGGGCCGCAGTGTCGCCGCAGCCTGCAGGTGCTTCGCCGCCGCCTCTAGCTGTCCTGCGTCAACCCCTAGGGAGGCCGCCCCGGCATGGGCGAGCACCAGATAGTGGAGGGCAGAATCCTCGAACGTCGGCTCGGCCGCCACCGAGGCCTCGAACGCTGCCACCGAAGCTTCATAGGACCGGGTCGCTGCGGCGCCGTCCCCTTGGCCCTGCTCCCACTCGGCAGCCACCAGTAGAGCGAGCCCGCGGAACCAGGTCACCGTCGGTGCAAATGCCTGGTCGCCTAGCGACGCTTCCAGCGCGTCGTAGCGCGCGCCCATGGAAGCTGCCCCCACCGACTCAAGCTGCAGCGCCCGGAAGCGCCGATGGAGTTCTGCGCTCGCCGGGAACCGAGTGACGGCCTCCAGGACGAACTCCGGTGCGCGTACGGAGTCGCCGACCACGCTCACCAAGTCGAGCAACGCGGTCGCGTCCGCCTCGGTGCCCGCCGGGTGCGCCAGCAGCGTACGGCCCGCCAGCACCGCGTCGGCCACGAGCGACCGGGTCACCTTCTTTTGGTCGGTCACCTGGCTGTACACGAGCTGGGTCGCACCCGTGCGGAGCGCGCGCAGCGTTTGGAGCGTGAGGGGATCCGACGGCGCGACCCAGAGACCAGGTAGCGCCAGCCGCGCCGAGCTAACGGAGGCCGCATAGTCTCCACCGATGCCCGTCGCGACGGACTCGATGGCCTTGGCGCGCCAAGGATCCGTCGCGGCTGCTTGGCCGGCGAAAACCACGGCCTCCGCCGCTGCGTCACGGGGATCCTCCCCAGCCTCGGCAAAGGACTGCGCCAGCTGCAGAAGCGCACCGGCACGGAGGAGCGACTGCGCCGAAGTCGCAGAGTCCGGTGGCGTGGCCTCGTCGAGCCGCTCCAGCGCCGCCAGCGCTAGGTCGCGCCCGATCGACGGAGCCGCGTACAGGGTCGCAAGCGAAGCGGCAGAGCGCCAATCCTCCACGCTTCCCAGCGAGGAAACCATGGCCGCGGAGTCCAACGCCCCCAGCGACTTGGCGACCGGCGACGACGGGTCGATCGTCGAGCCGAGCTGGACCTTCAGCGTCGCGCGGGCTTCGGGCGAAAGCGTTGGGGCGGCGGCAATCAGCCTCTGTAGCTGGCCGGGGGCGAGCCGACTCGAGGCTTCTCCGAGGGCCAAGGCCGCCGCCTCACGAACGGCGGCATCCGGGTCACGTAGCCCGATCATGCCGGCGTCCGGCATCGTGCCCACAAAGGCCGCGGCGGCCAGCCGTGCCTCAGGATCCTCCACCAGCATCCTGCGCTCCATCTCCTCGCGCGCGAGGGCGTCCGGGTACGTGGAGAGCTCGTTGGTCTCCATCTCCGACCAGTTCGGGGCCTCGACGGGCTTCTGGTGCTCGCGGAGCTTCGCATCGAGCTGTCTCGGGTCGTTGATCAGGTAGACGTCAAAGAGAATCGAGCCGTCCGGCGCCACCCCCACGTGCCGAGGCGCGACGCGACGGCCCTCGAAGTAGCGCGCAAAGAGCTCGGGCTCCAGGTCGATGTGCTCCGCGTCGGTCACGCGGCCCAGGCGCGGGCTCACCATGCGGCGACCCCGATCGTCGTAGTCCCGCGGCTGATGGTCATCAGGCGAGACAACGAGGCAAACGTACCCGGACGCAAGCTTGGCAAACGCAGGGTCGCGATAGCGCCACGCGGCCAGCGCGTCGCACGCGGTCTCACCGTCCATGTTCACACAGATCAAGAGCGCCTGCCCGGTCCGACGCTGCACAGCGAGCGCGTCCTCCAGATTCCGCTGCCACGGCATGAGCGCGGGCAGCGCCATCCGCGCCTCGGTGGGCTCACGCCAGAACTCCACGTCCATCTGCGCCTGGGCCGCGTTGCGCTCCGCCATCGAGAGAACCTGATCCTGGTCCGTGTCGCGACCCGCGAACCACGCGCGGTATCGCTCCACGTCGATCGCATCGTCGCGGTCCACGTCGACCTCCCCTTCAAGCGTCAGGAACGCCACGCCCGGGGCCATTCGGTTGCGGTCCAGAGCTTCGCGCTTCTTGCAGCTCTCAATCCAGCCACGGTAGAGCGAGACCGTCGGCGCCTCACCCACCGAGGCAAGGAACGCCGCGCGCTCCTCCCCCGTGATGAGACCATTCGAATCTCCGTCCGCCTCCTCAAGCAGGAGCTCATGGGCCAATCGGCGAATCACACCCCGCGTGCCAGACTGGCCGCCGCAGAGCCTCTCAAGCGTCGCCTCCGACGCCTCAATCTGGCCGTCTCCGTTCGCATCGACGGCGCTCAACGAAGCCTCGATGTCATGGATCGTCCAGTCCCTGAGCGAGTCGCGATCCAACCCCTGAAAGACGACCTCCGTCGTGAAGTCCTCCACCTTCTCGGTGAAGGGACCCATCCAATCGATCAGCTTCGTCACCTCAGACTGGCTGACACGGCCGTCCTGATTCCAGTCCGCAAGCTCGGTGAAGATCTCGAACGCGGTGGCGAACTCGGGAACAGACGCCGGGTCAAAGGCCTGGGACGGGACGGCGGAGATACAGAGCGCTAAGGCGATGGGAGTCATGGTGCCCAATGTAGCCATCGGCGAGCGACGTACCTACATGCCCAGCGCCGGCGAAGCGGCACATATCGCCGCCCTCTCAGTCTGGGCTGGGGCGCTTGGGGCGACGGCTTGGCGCCAATACAGCCAGCCCGCGGGTCCATTGGCTGGAGCCTGCGGGCTGGGTGGAAGCCCCATCATGGGAGCAAGAGGCGAAAGGGCTTAGAAGCTGCCGTGGCGCGAACGGTGGCGCTTGTTGACCTTGCGGCCACCTGCGGTCTTCTGGCGGGTCAGGAACCCGGTCTTCTTGGCCTTCTTTGCTTTGCTGTTGCGGACTTTGAGCTTCATCTGATCTGGGTCGCGGGGGGTCTGAGCCGCGATTGGGCCCAGGACGGTACGGCGCGCCAGCCCCGGAAGCAACAGCCGAGGGGCTATCCCCCTTGGATTCCGCACCGTGCCCTCCGAAATGGCCCCTGGAGGGTCCCGATGGCTATTGGAGACCTACTCGTCGAGCTCGGCGAGGCGCTCCTCCACCTGAGTGAGCATCGCCTGGGCGTCTGCCGAAGAGACGTTGTTGTAGAACCTGCCGAAGTTCACCAACCCGCGGGCGACGTTCTGACACGCCTCGAGGTCTCTTCGGGTGACGGATTCAAGCTTCAAGACCTTCCCGATCTCAGCGAGTCGAACGGGGGGCGTGAGAATCATCAAGAGGAAGGTCTCTGCGTCGGTGGGTTCGATGTCAGCCAGCTCTTGCATACGCTTGATGCCCTCCGTTTCGATGAAGGTGACACGGCCTCGCTCCTCGACCGAAATCGGAGCGCTGTTCGGCGTGGGGAACGCCAGCCCGGTGAAGGTTCCGTACCGCGTCTCCAACAGAGGACCCGGCAGGCCGTCGACCAAGGACCAGAGCTGGAGCGCGCCATCGGACCCAGCCGTGACGACCCAGTCGCTCGCCTCGTCCACGGCCAGCATCGACGCTGACCTCGCCTGGGAGCCGTTGCTGGACGACTTCACGCTCCAGCGGACCTCAGGGTCGCTGCCGTTGAGCTCGATGAGGTGCAACATCTCCGTCGAAGTCTGCACCGCTACGGCCTCCGCTAGGGTGCCGACCACCACCGAAGTGACCGGGCTAGGGAACGACGCAATCAGCGACTCGGAAACGAGCGCCCCATCCTTCCCGAACAGTAGCTTCCACACGCGTCCATCGTCCGAACCGAGAACCGCGACCCCTGCGCCCCTGTGGTAGCTAAACGACGTGATGGTCGCTGACTCCGACCAAGCGACCTGCGTGCTCCACGATCCGTCGAGCGACTGCGAGGCGAGCATCACCTGCCCACCCTCCTTCGCTAGGAGAAGCTCCCGCAACGGCTCAGCGCCGCCCTCCCTCAGCCACGACAGGCCGCAAACGTCCGCGTCGTCCGCGATCTTCGAGTAAGTGGAAGACCTGATCGCTTCATCGCCGAGGTGCCAGACGCCGACCTCGTCTCCGGCAACGGCCAGAGCCTGGGGGATTCCTGCCACGGCGCAAAGCGAAGCATGGTTGATCAGTCGCCTCCCTTGAATCTGCGCAGCGCATGGCAGATGTCGCGACACGTCCCAGATAGACCATGCGCCGTTGGTTTCCGTTGTCGCGAAGAACTGACCTCTCGCGTCAAAGGCAAGGCACTGAACCTCGCTGAAGTGCCCGCGGATCTCAGAGACCCCCGGCACGCCCGCGTCGAAGCTCGGCCGTGGCACCACGCGCCAGTCGCCGCTCTGGCCGCCCGTGAGCACAACGTTGCCACCCTTCGGCCAGACCATCGACGAGGCTTCGGACAGATAAGACGCCACCCGGGCCATGGATGGACCGCGGGGCTTGCTCCAGATCCGGAATTTGCCTTTCAGAAATTGCGCAATGACCGTTTGGCCGTCCGGGGAGATCGCCAAGTTGACGGTCGCTGATTCACGGATGGTGTTGTCCGCCAAGGACACGGCCTCTCCGTCGAGGTCGGAGTAGCGGACGGCCATCCTTACGGCCCCTTGGGCGACGAAGAAGTTCGACTCCCGAGCTCCCGCCAAGACCGTCACGTGCCGAGCGTCGCTTCCACTCACGCCGCGGATACGGCCTGACTCGGGGCCAAGCGCCTGCAGCTTCTCTCCACGAACCGCATAGGCAACGCGGCCATCGGTTCCGTAAAGCGCCATCAGGACCCGATCTCCCGTCGGCACCTCGAACTCGGCGCGGCCAAGCGTCGGCTTGCCGTTCGTGGAATCAGCTAGCCGGTAGATATCAAGCCGGCCGTCCGACCAAGCGCAGGCCACGTGGACACCGTCAGACTCCACCGCCATGGCGTGGGCACCCTCGGCATCTTTCAGCTCGGAGAGGCGTTCAGTAAACGGCGCCTCCAGTGCCGTCGCCCACGCTGAAGCGGCGGCTTCATCTTGGCGAATGAGTCTGGGAACAAGTTCGTTGTCCTCCACGACCAAGACGTCCAGCGATCCAGGCAGAAACGCCAAGTCGCGCCCTCCCTTGCACGGAGCTTCGTAGATGAGCTCACCGGTCAGGGCTTCGTGCACGCGTACGCTCTCGCCGCGCAGGACACCTACGTACCCCTCCGTGCTGTCGCTGACCATCCATCGAATCGAAGGAAGTTCCGCGTCCACCGTGAGGAATCCCACCTCGCAGCGAGCCTGCATCGTCGACCAGACCCAGTCGCGCCGGTCAGGCTTCACCCCTTCAAGGATGCGGAGGGCACGAGCGAGGCCGCCGTTATTGTTCCGAGCCGCCTCGGCCGCCGCACTCACCTGGGCGTGATAGGACATCCGCTCCGCGTGGGTCAGGGCCGCCTCGCGCTGCTGGAGCAGTTCACCCTGGTTCCGCACGTACATGACCGTGAGGAAGGCGAGCAGGACGGCGCTCGCGGCAACGGTGAAGACGAGCCCCCGGTTACGTCGGGCAAAGAGCTTCGCGAGGTAGAGCTTCCCGGGCGCGCGTGCGCCGATCGGTCGGCCGCCCAGGAACGCCGAGAGATCAGCGATCAGCGCCTCCGCAGAAACGTAGCGCTCCTCCGGAAGCTTCGAAGTCGCCGCGAGCACGATGCGCTCAAGGTCCTCGGGAATCTCCGGGTTCAGCTTCCTGGGCTTCGGGGGCGCGTGGAGCGTCACCGCCTGGACGAGGGTCGCGCGGTCCTTCTGATCAAAGGCGGCCCGCCCACAAAGCAGCTCGTAGAGGATCATCCCGACGCCGTACACGTCGCCCCGCGCGTCATCGCGGCCTTGGAACCGCTCGGGCGGTACGTAGCGGAGCGTGCCCACGACGTCGCCGGCCGCCGTGAGGGAGCTCGAGTCCTCGACCTTGCACAACCCGAAGTCGGTCACGTACGCCCGGCCGGATTCGTCGAGCATCACGTTCGACGGCTTCACATCGCGGTGCAGGACACCGCGCGAGTGGGCGTAGCTCAGGGCTTCCGCGATCTGCTGCGCGATGCGAACCGCGTTCGCGATCCATGGCTTCGAAACCACATGGGCGACGTCGGACCCACTGACATTCGATTCGGACCTGGGCTGATCGGAACGCGATCCATCAGGAATGGGGCTGACGAATCCCGAGCCGGAGCCCTCGCCGCGCAGTCGCGCGACCACCCCTATGGCCCGCTCCATCAGAATCGAGGACTCGCCGCTCGCTGATTCGCCGCGAACCACCGCCGTCAGGACATCGAGGGGGACGCCGTCCACGCGCTGCATGGCGTAGTACACCTGGCCGTCTGCCTCACCCACGCCGTACACCGGCACGATGCCCGGATGCTGCAGGCTCGCCGCGGCCTGGGCCTCACGCATGAACCGCTCGCGGCTCTGCCGATCCACCACTCGGGACGCCGGTAGCACCTTCAGAGCCACGGGCCGGCCCAGCGTTTCCTGCACGGCCTCGTAGACGACCCCCATACCTCCTCGACCAAGGACACCGAGGAGCTTGTACTCGCCTAGCTTGTCGCCGGACCGCGCGCTGGGCGCAGCGTCCTCGGCGCGCTTGCCCATCTGATCCAAGAGGCTGGCGCCTGGCAGCACGGCGCGCAGGGCATGCTCGTGCTCGGGGTGGGCAGCAACGTATTCGTCGACGCCAGGCGCGCGCCCCTCGCGGTGTGCGTCAAAGTACTCAGTGATGAGGTTGTCCAGCTCAAGAGCCATGACGTCGCTCTCATCGGAACCGTCGCCGAGATCGTCATCATCGAAACGGCGGTCGGGATAGGCTGCGCGCGGACTGTCGGGGCTCGAATCATCCAGGTCAGCAGACTCGTCTAAGGGGGCTGGCGCCTGCGCCCCCTCATCCTCGCCGCCGCGGTGCGTGCCGCTCGGCGATCTCCATCCGCCGACGTCCGTCATTCCGGACTACTCCAGTCGCCCCTGGCGCCGGGCTCGCGGCGCCCCTGGAACAACCGCAGCTTCTCCTGCATCCGCGCAAGCGCTCGAACGTAACGACGACTCGCTGCGGAGGGTTCAATGTCTAGGAGCGAGGCGACCTCGATGTTGGAAAGGCCCTCGAAGTGCCGCAGCGCAAGCACCTCGCGATCAAGCTCGCGCATTCCATCGAGCACCTTCACGAGCCGCTCCTCGTCCTCCATGCGCATCGCCACCTCAGACGGTGTGATGCCGCTGGACATCAGGCACCCGGCGAGCGTCGCCGTCGTCGCCCCCGGCATGCTGCGGAGTGCGTCCGGCAACTCGCGCCGCGCATCGCGCTGGCCGGCTCCCAGGTGTCGCCGGTGCATCTGCGTGAGCTTCTGACCCGCGAGGAACCGAACCCAGAGGAAGAACGGCATGTTCTGTCGCTCTCGGTATTCATCCAGCCGACTGTGCACCTCCATGAACGTATCCTGGATGACGTCGGAAGCATCGAGGCGTCCCCGCAGGCGCGGGTTCATGCGCACAGCCAGCATCCGTGATATGCGGCCGCGGAACTCCTCGAGCAACTGGGCCACCGCCTCGGGATCCCCGTGGAGGGCGATGTCCCGAAACGGGTCAACCTGCCCGCCGGCCGAGCCTGGCCGCGGGGAGCTTTCAGAGGAAGCGCTCACATGCCCAGCTTAACCCGCCGGGGTCGTCTGAGCTCCCCGTCTCCGGGCCGAACTCCGGGCCGATCTACGGCTGGGGCGAGGTCATCTCCCCCGGATTCACCGCGGAGTTGAATTCATCCGCCGTCATGAGCCCCAGGGCCGTCACTGCCTCCACCAACGTCGTGCCGTCTAGATACGCCTTCTTGGCCACCTTGGCGGCATTGTCGTAGCCAATATAGCGGTTCAGCGCCGTCACGAGCATCAGAGACTGCTGCATGAGGTGGCCCACACGCTCCCGATCGACGTCGAGGCCCTTAATGCAGTTCTCTCGAAACGAGTCGGCTCCATCGCTGAGAAGCCGGATCGATTCGAGCACGTTATGGATCATCACGGGCTTGTAGACGTTCAGCTCGAAGTTGCCCTGGGTGCCGGCGAAGCCCACAGCCGCATCGTTGCCGAGCACCTGGGCCGCGACCATGGTGAGAGCCTCGCACTGCGTGGGGTTCACTTTGCCGGGCATGATGGAAGAACCGGGCTCGTTCGCGGGGAGCTTGAACTCCCCAAGGCCCGACCTCGGTCCGCTGCCTAGCCAGCGCACGTCGTTGGCGATCTTCATGAGCGCGCAGGCCACGGTCTTCAGGGCACCGCTCGCGAACACAAGCGCATCGTGCCCCGCAAGCGCGCTGAACTTGTTCGGCGCCGTCACAAAGGGCAGGCCGGTCTCCTTCGCCATCTGCGCCGCGAACTTCTCGGCGAAGCCCGGGCGAGTATTGAGACCCGTGCCCACCGCGGTGCCGCCCTGCGCGAGCTCGTAGAGCGCGGGAAGCGTGGACTTCACCGCCCGGATTCCGTCCTGGAGCTGCTGGCGCCAGCCAGAAACCTCCTGGCTCAAGGTCAAGGGCGTCGCGTCCTGCAGGTGCGTTCGACCGATCTTGACGATCCCCTCCCACGCGGCCTCTTTGTCCTCAAAGGCCTTCACAAGAAGCTCCAGGGAAGGAACGAGCGAGTGAACGATCTCCTCGGCCGCGGCGACGTGCATCGCCGTCGGAAAGGTGTCGTTAGAGGACTGGGCCCGGTTGACGTGATCATTCGGGTGAACGGGGTCCTTGGATCCCATCTCGCCGCCCAAGAGCTGGATCGCGCGGTTCGAGATCACCTCGTTCGCGTTCATATTGGACTGGGTGCCCGATCCCGTTTGCCAGACCACCAGCGGGAACTCCGAGTCGTGCTCGCCGGCGACGACCTCGTCGGCCGCCTTGATCAGCGTGTCGCGCACGTGGGACTCCAGCATGTCGAGCTCGCCGATCTCCGCGTTGACCACGGCGGCGCACTTCTTGACGAGGCCCAAAGCCCGGATCATCGGACGGGAGAAGCGCTGATCCCCGATCTTGAAGTTCTGGCGCGAGCACTGGGTCTGCGCCCCCCAAAGAGCGTTCACGGGGACTTCGATGGGGCCCATCGAATCGGACTCGGTGCGTGTGGGAATGGACATTCCTAAACGGTGGCTAGGGAGAATCGGTGATCGGTCGGAAACGGACGCGACGCCTGAATCAGATCAGGCCGAGGTCGCGCATCGCAAGCACGTCATCATGGATGGCGCCTGCGGTCTTCTGAAGGAGCGCCCGCGACTCGGTACGTAGGGGAAGCTCGACGATGCGTTCCACCCCTGACGTTCCAAGGATGGCCGGCACCCCCATGTAAAGGTTCTCGAGCCCGTACTCACCGTTCAAGAGGCACGCGCACGGCAGGAGGCGCTTCTCATCACGGAG
>CALHGQ010000340.1 GCA_938030175.1 uncultured bacterium
CGCGACGGCCCTCCCGCTGATCGTGCTGACGCTCTTGGCTCTCATCCCTTTGCTCGCGCTGCGCCGCCGCGGGCGGTACAGCACGGTGGACGGGAGCTTCGTCGCCCCCCAGCGGCTCCAGCTTGGCCGCGCACGTTGGCCGCTCACGATCTTCTGCCTCGCCGTCGTGACCGCCGCGTCACTGGTGCCCGTTGGGCGCCTCCTGTACGAGTCGGGCGGCGGCCCGCGTGTCTTCGGCGGAGTCTCCATCCGCCGCGCCGCATGGACCCAGGGAGGAGGCGCCGCCCAGAACATGGGCACGGTGGACCCCAACGCCGCGGCCGAGCCCAAGACACCGACCATCGACGCACAGGCACGACAGGGCGCGGTGCAAGCGTCCCAGCGCGCCGCGCTAGAGGCCGCAGGCCAGGCGCCCATCGCCGGAGCCGACGGACTCGTGCCGCAGATGCCCATGCGCCAGGTCGACATGAACGCACCGGAAGTCAAGGCCGCGCTCGAAGCTGCCCAGGAAGACGACCAGTCCGACCGGGGCGGCGGCACGGCGCAGTTCATGGTCAACTTCAAGCAGAGCTTCAGTCGCGCGTTCGAGCTCTCCCGGGAGAGCCTCGTCTCCAGCCTGATCTTCGCGCTGATCGCCGCCTGCATCGCACTGCCCATCGCGCTGGTCCTTGGGCACGCGATCCAACGCGGGCGAGGCGGCGGGCTCCTGGAAGTGATCACGCTCCTTCCGCTGATCGTCCCCGCCACGCTCTTCGGCATCGGCACGATCGTCTTCTGGAACCACCAGTGGACGGCGGCGATCTACGACTCCGGCGCCCTCGTCGCGCTGCTGTTCGCCGGGCGCTTCGTGGCCGTGGCGACGCTGATCTGCTCCGGTGCGGTGGCCTCATTCGACCCAAGGCTGGAGGAGTCGGCGCACATCGCGGGCGCAGGGCCCCTACGCCGCCTCTTTAGCATCGTGTCACCCGGCGTGTGGACTTCCTTGGTGGGCGCCTGGATCGCCGTCTTCGCCCTGTCCATCCGCGAGCTCGACGCGGCCGTGCTTGTGCCCGCCGCCAACGACACCGCGATGTTCCGGGTGTTCAACGCCGTGCATTTCGGTCGCGACGACTTCGTCTCCGCGCTCGCGCTCCTCGTGATCTTCACGATCCTTCTGCCGGGCCTCCTCTGGAGCCTCTTCTCCAAATCTCGCCTACGTATTCTCCCATGACCAGCGCCATCCAGTGCACGCACTTAGCCGTCCGCGCAGGCCGGACGGAGATCCTGAAGGACGTCTCGCTCGCCATCGAGCCCGAAGAGCACGTTCTCCTCGTGGGCCCGTCGGGCGCGGGCAAGAGCACGCTGCTCCGCGCCATCGCAGGTCTCGCGATTCCGTCGAAGGGACAGATCCACCTGCACGGCGAGCTTGCCAGTGACGAGAAGAAGCTCGTCCTCGGACCCGACCAGCGGGGCATCGGTTTCCTGTTCCAAGGTGGCGCGCTCTGGCCCCACATGAGCGTCGCCGGCACGCTGCACTTCGTCCTCAAGCGCAAGGGTCTCGGCCGCGGCGACCGTAAGCGCAAGATCTCTGAGCTGCTGGAGATCGTGGACCTCGCGGGCTTCGAGAAGCGCCGCACGCCCACCCTTTCCGGTGGCGAGGCCCAGCGCCTCGGCCTCGCCAGGGCCCTGGCCACGGAGCCCAAGATCCTCGCCCTCGACGAGCCCCTCGGCCCCCTCGACGCGCCGCGTCGAGAGGCCCTCCTCGATCAGCTCCAGGGGCTCACCCAGCGCTTCGGTCTCACGACGGTCCACGTCACCCACGACCCAGGCGAGGCAGCGCGCGTCGCCACCCGCACGATCACCATGTCGGAGTCGGGCGCGCTGGGCGATTGAAGGCTCGCCCTAATGCACTCCACGGCCCCTGCGCGCGGCAAATTGGCGCGCAGCCAGATTCGAACGTGACCGCTGTCCCCCAGGTGGGCTAAATGGTCACTATGCGGATTGTTCTCGGAGTCATCGTCCTCGCCGTCGCAAGCTGGTTCTTCTCAGCACTGCTCGGCACACCAGAGGAAGTCGCCAGCGCCCAGGGGCCCTCGGAGTGGGTCTCCTCCAAGCAGTGCGCCGAGTGCCACGAGCAGATCTACAACGAGTGGAAGAGCAGCCCCCACGCGAACTCCTGGAACAACGAGGACGTCCGCGTGCAGTCGGACGACTTCGCCAACAAGGACTGCATCGACTGTCACGCACCGCGCCCCGTCTTCGAGACGGGTCTCGGCGAACGGGTGCTGCCGCGTTCGGCTCGACGCTCCGAGGGCGTGGACTGTTTGACCTGCCATCTCCTGCCCGACGGTGGGATGGCTGGCACCATCACCAACCCGCGGGTTGCCTGCCAGCCCACCACTAGGCGCGAACTCCAGCGGGTCAGCCTTTGCGCCGGGTGCCACGACCAGCACAAGACCGTCCAGCAGTGGAAGGCCACCCCGTTTGCGGAGCACCGCGAAGGCTGCATGGAGTGCCACATGCCGTACCGAGATGGCACCCCCGAGGGCGGGCGTCTCCACACCATGCCGGGGGGCCACTACATCAACATGGTGAGAACCGCCGTGACGTTCACGGGCGAGATCGACGACGCCGGGCTCCCCGCCGTGACCGTCGCCAACGTCGGTGGCGGACATTCCTATCCGACGGACGAGCGCAGCCGCGCCTCGGACATTTGGTGGCGAACGATCCCAGAGGGCGCAGAGCTCGGCGCCGACGGGGTCGCCACAGAGGGCGGCGATTGGCAGCACCTCCACCGCATTCGCGACCCCTACCGGCACGAGACCGATATGGTCTCGACCCTTCTTCACTTCGGCGATTCTCGCACGCTCACCATCGAAGACTCTCTTGCGGCCGAAGGCCCCGTGGAAGTCGTGCTGGTTTACAAGCGCACGCCGTACTATCGGGACAAAGACACTGGCCTGGCCATGGAGCTAGACGCCGTGTCCAACCCGTTCGATGACTCGGAGCTTGTGCACCGCGTCGTGATTGAGCCCTAGGCCTCGAGACCTTCTCCCATGACTCCAGCCGCCACGGCCACGTTCCGGATCCTCTCCTGCGCCGCGCTCGGTTCCCTGTGTTGGCTCGGGTCCTGCTCGGACGAGAAGGCACAGGACGCGGGCGGAAGGGCCGCTGCGTCCGTACCTGATCGAGCGGTTCGCGACGTACTGGGTGCAACGCTCACCCGGCTTGGTGTCCAAGCGCGCGCGGGGGTCATCTCCGCGCCAGAGCTTCGCGCGAACGTGGGGCTTCTCCGGGGCGATCCGCCCGAAGCCGACCCCACCAGCGACCGCCTGATCGGTGGGAGCGGCGGCGCCGGCGTCACTCCGGACGAGGAAGAAGTTCCCGCCGAAGTCCCCGCAGTAGCCCTCGACCCTGACCTTGTCGAGTTGCGCGAGGGACTCATCGGCATGGTCATGGGCAACCCCAATCAGCTGGGGACAGCTCAGAAGGACATCGCCCACCTGAAGGATGAGATCGTGCCCGTGATGGTCGCAGGCTTTGACGTCCCCGAGCGCGATCCGGCGGAACTCAAGGTCCTGATTGACCTGGCTGTTCACAGCCCCGCCCCCGAGGTGGCGCTCGCGATCGTCGAGATCGCCGCCTCCCACGAGGAGGTATGGATGCGGCGCTACGCGAGCTGGATCCTCGCGACGCTCGCGGAAACTCCAGGCGCCGAACAGATCGTCCCGCGCTTGATCCGCCGCTTGAAGTACGAGCGCGACCCCGAGACGCTGGTCTGGGTCAGCAGTACGCTCGCTGCCTTCGACAACTACGCGGGAACCGACCTCTTGTACCAAACGACTGCCCGTGCCGCAGGGGACACGGCGGGCGACGCCGCGCGCAACCAGCTTGCCTCCGTCCTCGGTCTTGCGCAGAGCGCGTTAGCACTCGAAGAGACCCCGGACACTGCAACGGCGATCGCCGCGTGGGAAGCAGGGAAGCTCGGACGTCCGCACGGGCGCGTTTCCGATCCGCTGCTCGGCGAGGTGTGGATGCTGATCGCGGATCTCTCTGGAGAGCACTTTCAGCTGCGCGGAGTCGACGACGCACGGCATACGCTCTCCGCCCTTGGCCCCTGGGCCGCCCAGGAGTTCGCACTCGCCCTTGAGGACGATGACGAGTACGTGCGGCTGCACACGACCCAGGTGCTGGAGCGCATGGGCGCGCGCGGCCTCGGCGCTTACGACTCGATGATCGCCGCCCTGCACGATCCCCATGACGCAGTCTGTGGCGCCGCCGCCGAAGCCCTCGTGGCGGTGACGCGTGGAACCGCGAAGGCCGTCGACGCGCGTGACGCACTGATCCAAAGGGTCGACGCGCCCTGTCCGTACGAGGTGAAGGTCGCATGCGTTCGCGCCCTCGGTCGCGCCGATTCGGACGTCCTCCCGGCGGACAAGCTGGCGGCTTGGTTCGAGGCCACCCAGTTCTCCGACCTTCGCCTTGCGGCCGCGCGGGGCCTCCTAGCGGCGGACAGGCGCACCACGGTGCTCCCCTGGCTCATCGAAGAGCTCGGCCCGGACGGCGGCGACCCGGCGGGGGCCGAAGCGCTCCTCGGAGATTGGCTCGAGTCCGGAGCCGCCGGGGACGAAGCGTTGCAGGCCTGGAATAGCCATGCCGCCCCGATGAGCGTCGTCCATACGGCAGCAGAGGCACGCGAGCGTCGCAGCGCCCGTGCTGCGGCCCTGGGAGCGGCCCTGGGAGCGGCCCTGACAGCGACCCTGCCGGCGTCGTCGCGCTAACGACATGGGCCAACCAATCGTTCTCGACTACCTAGACTGAAGAGGCTCGGCAACGCCACTCTGGCTCCCTAGTCTCGCTACTCACCCTCGCTTCCCATGAACTTTCCCATTCTCGCCAGCTCGCTCGCTTCCCTCGCGCTGCTGGTGGCCCCCGTCCACGCCCAATCCTCGGAGCTCTGCCTTGGCGCCAGCTTCGATCCCGCCGTCCCCAGCCTGTCCCCAGTGTTCACGAGCATTGGCTTCAACGGCGATCAGTTCACCATCGCACAAACCGGGGCCTACGTCGCAGACGGCGGCCCGGGCGGCGCCAAGGTCTTCGGGATCGACCCCGGGACGGGGACCGTATCCGTCGTCGATGACTTTGCCGTGCCGGGCATTGGACGCGGCTTCGGAAGGGAAGTGCTCGGTGCCGCATTAGCAAGCAGCGGCGCCGTCCTCGTGGCACGCCGGGAGCCTGCACCGAGCGCCGCCAGGCTCTACCAAATTCGGCGCTCAGGGACCACCGGTAGCGTTCAGGTGAGCGCCCTTGAGGCCACGAACAACGTCACCTGGGTCGAAGGAAACCGTCGGTTCGACAGCGACGGCGACCGTGCCGTTCTCACCTCCTGGAAGTCCACTGGGACGGGCCTCGGCCAGTTTGTCAGCCTCGACTTCTTCGGGGTCAACGCCGCGGGCGACTGGTTCCTTGAAGACACGGTTCGCGCCGCGCGCGCCTCGATCGTGTACAGCCTCCACGACGTTCAGATCGAGGGGGACCAAGTGGTGCTGGAGGTCTTTGGCATCAACCAATCAGCCGTTGCCTTCGAGCGGGCGAGCTCCGGTCGATGGCAAGAGCTCGACCTCCCGAGGGAACTAACGCAGGCAGGCCCCTCCGACGTTGTTCTAAGCGGCGACCTCTTGGCTGGCAGATTTGTCAACAGCGATGAAACCCGTGTCGATGTCTACACCCGGCTCGGCTCGGGCGGATGGTCCCTAACCCGGTCGATTCCCTTTGCGGCGAGCCCGTCCGACCCCTTTGTTCTGACCAACCTGCAGGCCGCGGGCGACAGACTGAGCTTCGCCCTTTTTCCGCTCAACTCGTCCTTGCCATGGGAGACCTACGTCTATCGCCGAACACCCACCGGCGACGTCACCCTCCAAGCCCAGTTCCCTGGCGCGCTCAGGAGCCTCTCGAAGGACTATGGGATTGTGACTTTTGGTTTGTCGGAGCAGAAAGCCGTTCGCCTGGACGATCTCGTCGGTGAGGTCCGCATCTGCGATGAACTCGGTACGGTCGCGTGCGTCCCCCAGCGGGCGGGTTCCCTTAGCTACCTCGACCTTGGGCTCAATGGCGGAGCGACCCCATCCGAACTGGTGCTCCAGACAGCCCCCGCCGGGGTACCCACCTATGTCCTTGCCACGATCGGTCAAATTCCCTCTGCGGGCCAGTTGGACTCACTCTGCATCGACCCGAACGCACCGGTCATTCGACTTCCGCTGGTGGCGGAGACCAGCGCGGTCGGGACCGCCAGGTGGCTGATCGACCCGGGCATGCTTCCCCTGGCCGCAGGGGGCACAACCTCCGGCATCGGCGCGCAGTGGACCTTCCAGGCTGTGGTTCGCAGCAGTCTTGGAACAGCCACCAGCCGAGCCATCGTCGTGGATCTCTGACGGGCGCCCGGCTTCTGCCCAGCTCTCGAACTGCGCCGCCCACTTCCGCCCTCGATCAAAGACAAGCCGAAACTCAGAGCAAGCGCGCATGCTATCCTCGCAGAATGCGCGCACTCACTCTCTGCCTCGCTTGCTTTGCGGCGCTCCCGGTCCAAGCACTGGGCGCGCAATATCGGACGACGAGATCTGCTGATCCCGACGAGGTCGAACCCGAGACGCGGCGGCTCGTTGTTCGGTTGCAGCCCAAGCGTGGCGACCGATTCCGAACGGACGAAGGTCCGGTGATCGTCCGTGTTCGGGCGTATCCCCCTAAAGGGTTCGATAGCCTTCAACAAGTAAGCGGGTCGGAGTGGAAGATGGGCGAGCGTCCTCCGTCGTTCACCGTCCCCGTGAACTGCGAGCTTGGGGTCATCGCGGGTTCGAAGACAAGGGGTTACACCGAGCACCGGCTTCCGCCCATCGGTGACCTCCGCGATGAGAGCGGGGCGACCGAGGCCCACCGCATCACGGTTGAGCTTCCACCGCGCGGGCCGTCTTCGAAGGTGACGCTCACGACGCACTTTCCCGAGGGGAGCAACCTCCTCGACGGCGCCATGTTCCGCGTTGTCTTGCCATTGACCGAGATGACGGTGGAAATGGGCGGCCTCTCCGTAGACAGCAAGACGCTGACCTTCGACGTTCCCCACGGCGACTACGAGGCACGGATCGACCCGTACAATTCGATCGGATGCGGGAACTCCACGCCGGCGCCTGCCTGGGCACAGTCGGCGCTTATGCCCCTCACTTGCGAAGGCGGGGCTCCACAGCATCTCGAGCATCGGTTCGAGCGGGGCGCCACGTTCAACGTCCGCTTTCACGCGCCGGCTGGCCTGGACTCCGTCGCCGTGACAGGTACGCTCCGAACCTCGAGTCCGTTGACGGATGACTACGTGAGCGTGAGAGGCGCCGCCCGGCCCGTCAAATGGGGCTCACTCTCCGACCGGTTCTACACCGCGTACGTCTCCACCCAAACGGACCGCGTCGTCTTCCCCCGTACGGTTCACGCGCCGGGGGAGTACGTCCTGACGGTGAGCGCCCCGTTCTGCAAGGACCAGGAGGTTCCCGTGACGATCGAGCCTCCATCCGGTCATCGATGGCTTCCACCTAAGACGGCGCCCATCGAAGTGCAGTTGGAGCGAAAACCGCACTAGGCGGCGCCGGACCAAGGGGCGCCCAGCAACGTAGATCCGGGGCAGTGTCTATAGTCGGCCGCATGAGATTCCATCCATCGGTCGCCCCGGCCAGCGGAACGTTGGCGTTCGCCCTCCTACTGGGCTCATGCGCCGCCACCTCCGATGCCCCGGGCAGTGCTCCCGTGCACACGCTCCGGATCGACTCCCAGGCCGAGTGGGATGATGCAGCGGCCACGTTCGAAGGCCTCGTCGTGGCAGACGGTTACGCGATGCCCGACGGAGCGAAAGCTACCTTCCGAAGCAAAGTGCAGGCCCTCGGCGGTCGCCGCCGTGTGACCTCGATCACCCTGAAGCAGTCCGCGGTCTGGGAGAACTGGGAGGCGGTTGAGAACCTGGGTCCCATCAACCTGCAGGACGCGCCGGTGTTTCTTGCGATCGCCGAAGGCGATTACTGGGTCTTCGGCAGGTACGGCGGCAGCGGGCGGGGGCGTAACATCGTGAGGGACAAGACCTTCGTCGCTAGTCGCACGTCCCTCCCTGGCTTTGGGGGCACGGAGCTCTTGACTACGCCCTACGCGAAGCAGTTCGACGCCCCGGGCGGGTTGATGAAACCGAGCGGCGGCTACCACGCTTGGCAAAGCCGCGACATGGAGAACTGGGTCCACCACGGCCCGGTGACCGAGCGCTTTTCGCGCTGGGTGACCTCAGCGGAGCACGTGGATGGCAAGACGTACATCTTCTACGACTTCCCGAACGACCAAGATCCCCACGTGTACGAGGATGAGGATCTCTTCGACGGTCAGCCAGGCAAGAATCTAGGCATGGCGTTCGCTGATCCGTCCCACGGCTCGGACTCGGGCTTCATCCGCGACGAAGAGGGGCGCTTCCACGTGATCTACGAGGATTGGAGTCCGATCAGCGCGAACAAGCACTCGTGGGACTCGCCGCTGGCAGGCCACGCAGTGAGCGCAACACCGGCTGGCGGCTATCGGATCCTCGATCCCGTGGTCGACGAACGGACCACCCCCACCGGCGAAATCGGCACCTACAAGCATCCGCACTGGGTGAAGGAGGACCCCGAACACTACGCCACCAACGTGGCGGAGTATGAGATCCACGAGCCCGCCCAAGAGGCGTTCGGGGACTGGGCGATGATCGCCATCGGAGGCCAGTACTACCTTTTCGGAGACCACGACCCAGCGGAGGGCGACACCATGGCGGTCGGCTGGTTCACTTCGCCGAGCATCAACGGGCCGTTCGAGTGGTGCGGGCGCGTGGGAGAAGGGCATCCAGATCCCGACATTGGCTTTGCCGATGGACGCTTTTACCTCTTCACCCAGCAGATGACGGACTTCGTGAGCGATGGGCCATGGGTCGAGAGCGTCGAGGCCCGCGTAGGCGTGGATACGAGCGGCGACGGAACGGTGAATCAATGGACCGCGTGGCAGACAGTACGGGAAACCTACCAGCACACACCTGGGTTCTCGAAGCAGGTCACTAGGGTCCCGGCCACGCTTGATCTGGACGAGCTGCCCAGCGGTTACGGCGTGGCGTTCGAGCTACGGCTGACAGACACCACCGCCAATAAGTCCAAACCCATGATCGACTCCGTCGAGCTCACCCTGAACTAGCGCCATGATTCTGAAGCTCGCATACGTCGCGCTCGTGGCCCTCGTTAGCTGTGCCGCTACGCCCACGGCCGTCCCCGAGCCAGCCGCGGAGCCGTACAACCTCGTGTACATCATGGCGGACGACCTCGGAAAGGAGTGGATCAGCTGCTATGGAGCGGAAGACATCGAGACGCCGCACATCGACGCGCTGGCGGCGACCGGCATGCTCTTCCACAACTTCTACTGCATGCCCCAGTGCACCCCGACGCGTGCCTCGCTCCTGACCGGCCAGTACCCCTACCGCCATGGCTGGGTCAACCACTGGGATGTGCCGAGGTGGGGCGGCGGGTGCAACTTCGACCCGGAGGCCAACCCTAGCTTCCCCCGCGCCATTCGCGACGCCGGCTACGCCACAGCCGCCGCAGGCAAGTGGCAGATCGATGACTTCCGGGTCGAGGCCGACGCCATGCACGAGGCCGGCTTCTCGGCCTACTGCATGTGGACTGGATACGAGGCGCAGAACAGGCCAAGCGCCAAGCGGTACCAGGACCCCTACGTGTACGAGGACGGCGCAGCTGCGACGCGGACCGGCGAGTTTGGCCCCGACGTGTTCACGGACTATCTGGTGGAATTCATCGGCGAGAACAAGGACCGCCCGATGTTCATCTACTACCCGATGGTGCTGCCCCACGGCCCTCTCGTGGCGACGCCCGATGAGCCGGAGGCTAGCTCCCCTCTTGAGCGACACAAGGCCATGGTGCGTTACATCGACAGCCTCGTCGGCCGGCTCGTTGCCGCCATCGACGACCATGGAATCCGAGAGAGGACCATCGTAGTGTTCACGACGGACAACGGCTCGACTCGGAGTATCACGGGTACTCGCCGAGGCATCGAAGTCCAAGGCGCCAAAGCGATGACGACCGAAAGTGGCGTCAACGTTCCCTTCATCGCCAGCTGCCCAGGAAGAATCGCCTCCGGCGCCGAGTCCAACGCGCTCATCGACATCACGGACATCGCGCCTACGTTCTGCGAAGTGGCCGGGGAGACGCCCTCCGCCGGGCTCCACGACGGGAGAAGCTTCATGGACGTCCTTGACGGCCGTGCACAGAGATCGAGCCGGTCCTGGATCATGGCCATGGGCGGCGGGAACCACGCGAAGCTCACAGATGCCGGCGTCGAGAACCAATACTGGTTCCGCGACCGAGTCCTGCGCAACGAAAGGTTCAAGGCGTTCATTGGAACGAACGGTGACCTCTGGAAGCTCACCGACCTGCAGAGTGCGACGCCACACGCGGACATTCAGCACCATGAATCGGTTGAGGTACAGCGGGCGAAGAAGATGTTCCTCGACGCCGTCGCTTCCATGCCCGCGAAGGACGCTGATCCGATCTACAAAGCCGCCGAGCCTCGCGACTGGTACCTTCAGCCTTCCGCGAAGAGCCAGACCTGGAAGAGAGGAGCGCCAGTCGCCGCCGCCGAGGGGGCCCCTGCCGACGGAGATCCTGCCGACGGGGCCCACTAGAAACCTGGCGAAAGGCTCGCCCGACCCTCGACGTCATGGCCGACGCGTGTCTCTACGCCTTGCACCTTGCAGCCCCTCCGGTAGCGGTACACTCCACGCGCTGCCCGGCTTCCCTAGCTCCGATCCTCCAATCCAAGCCATGCTCCTCGCCCAGTTCATTCTTTCTTGCAGCATCGTTTCATCCGCCCCCTCATCAGTGGCTGCGCCCGCCGTCCACTGCCAGGTTCCGTGCGGAATCTATGGCGACCACCTTCGAATGGAACGCCTCTTGGAGGACACCAAGACGATTGAGAAGGCCATGGCTGAGATCAACGCACTGGGGAAGGAAAAGCAGCCCAACTGGAACCAGCTCGTCCGCTGGATCAACACCAAGGAGGAGCATGCCCAGGCGATTCAGGATCAGGTGGGAGACTACTGGTTAGCACAGCGGATCAAGCTGCCCGCGGTCGACGCTTCGAAAGAGGAGAACCAGGAGGCGCAGCGCCTGTACGCAGGCCAGCTCGCCGTCGCCCATCAGATCATCGTGAGCGCTATGAAGTGCAAGCAAACGACGGACCCCCAGCACGTGTCGCCCCTTGCGGGCGCGCTGAAGGCGTTCGAGATGCTCTACTTCACCGACGAAGACCACGAGCACTTGCGCGGGCACTCCGCGGACAATGCCCAACGCAGCCATATCTCAGACGCTTCGGACGCCCTCGCGAGCAAGCTCGCCGAGGCCAAAACGAAGGCCGCCCAGGCTGGCGTTCTTTTGCTGAACGATGCCGTCGCTTACTTCCGGCTCAACAACGGCATGTACCCAAGCTCCCTCAGCCTTCTAGCGGAGAAAGACTCCCAAGGGGCGAGCTACGTACCCGACGCGGATCAGCTGATCGATCCCTGGGGAAACGCCTACGCCCTCGTCCCTGACGGGAATGGGGAGATGGACATCGTCTCTTACGGAAGCGACGGCAAGCCCGGTGGAGACGGCGGAGCGACCGACATCTCTGTTTCGGGGCTGATCAACGGGACCATCAAGAGGATTCGGTAGCTCTCCCTCGGGCGAACGAGCCGACGCCCAGGGTTCCCCGCCTCTCCGCAACCCAGGGCGGCTTTGAACTCGGTTCCAAGTCCTGCGGATCCAGGCCAAGCATCCATCAAGACCTGCAACCGACACCGAGATCGATCGGTCACTCCCATGCGGGGGCCCTCCGGCTTCTCACAGTTGCGGGTCGTGGGGACGCCGCTCTTTCCGCTCCACTGGACGGAACTCATCCTTCGGGCCCATGCCGGCCGCATGCGCCGAGACTCTTGGCTGACTTGGCTGTCGCGCCGGTATCTCGACCAGCAACGTGCGTTCTACGCATCGTGGAGGAGCTCGGTTCTTCCACGCTGCAACCGTGACGAAGATGGGCCAGGGGTACTCGCTGGGATGGCTCCCAGGAACCTCGCGGTGGGCGAAATCCTGGGTTGGAGGCAGGCTTGGGGCCAGCTGACAGGCCGCTGGCCCGCACGACGTGTGACAGAAGGTTCTGGCTGAGCCCTAAAGAGAGACACCCCACGAACCGGGCGCTCCGGTCGAGCCGAATGGGCCCCATAGGATAGGTTTCACGGGGTCGGTGAAACCTTCACGCGCCTGGCTGCGTCCAGCATCTGACTCTCGATCCTCACCCTCGACCCCTAGTCTCCCATGCGTTCCACGCGGTCTCCCCGTCAGACTTCCACGATTCTCCGTCCCCTCTCCCGGTCCATCGTTGGCGTCTCGCTCGTGGCTGGCGCCGGTGCCCTCGCGGTTCAAACGTCGACCTTCGAGGCCACAGACTTCGAGGGCGAAGTCCCCCTCGGCTTCGAGAGGGTCTTCTACGACGGGCCCGGCCCGAACGGTGAGCTGACGGGGGG
>CALHGQ010000341.1 GCA_938030175.1 uncultured bacterium
GGTGGAGGAACAGCTCAAGCGGCTCCAGGCGGGCGGCGGGCTCATCCGCTTGGAATCCGTGGAAGAGGCGCGCGCCTGGTGCGCAGCCGCCCGCTCCGATGGCGGAACCCTCGGCTTCATTCCCACCATGGGGGCGCTCCACGAGGGCCACCTCGAACTCGTGCGCCGCGCCGCCGCCGAGAACGACCGCGTCGCCGTCTCGGTTTTTGTCAACCCGCTGCAGTTCAACAAGGCGAGCGACCTGGAGCGCTACCCGCGCGACTTCGAGGGCGACGCGGCCCTCCTCGCGAGCGTCGGCTGCTCCATGGCCTTCACCGGCACGCTCGCCCAGTTCTTCCCGGACGAGCTCGACGGCGCGGGCTCCCTGAAGCCCGAGCACCTGCTCGACCCCGGCCCATCGGCCGAGGGCATGGAGGGCGCGTTTCGCCCCGGACACTTCGAAGGCGTCGCGACCATCGTCGACCGCCTCTTCGACGTGGTCCAACCCACGCGCGCCTACTTCGGGGCCAAGGACTTCCAGCAGTGCCTCGTGGTCCAGCGGCTCTCCGCCCTCCGCGGCGGCACCCCCGAGATCGTCCGCTGTGACATCGTCCGTGACGGGAATGGCCTCGCGCTCTCCTCGCGCAACCAGCTCCTGTCCCCCGAAGCCAAGGTGACCGCCCTCGGGATCTCGAAGGCGCTCCGGCACGTCCGCTCCGCCTGGCGCGGCGGACTGCACGACGCGGTAGCCCTCGGGGAGATGCTGACCCACGCCCTCGACGTTCCGGGTATCGACCTCGAGTACGCGGAGATCCGCGACCCCAGCAACTGGAGCGCCGACCCTCCGACGGGCCTCATTCCCCAAGCGGTGGCCCTCGTCGGCGCCAACGTCGGCGGCGTCCGTCTCATCGACAACATGGTGCTCTCCGAGGCCCCGGACTCCGAGGGCCCGAACCCAGGCGCGCAGGAAAACGAGAGCTTCGGCTGCGTTCGACCCGCCGTTGGCAACGAGTCCCGATGACCCAGGACCAGCACGTGACGGTCCACGCGGGGGCGAAGATCAATCCGCTCCTCGTGGTGCACGGCCGGCGCCCGGACGGGTTCCACGAGCTCACCACCCTGATGCTCGGCCTCGATCTCATGGATCGCGTGACCGTACGCGTTGCCGAGACGGGAGCCACGCGCGTGGAGTCCACCGGACCCTACGCGACGCCGGACATCAGCACGGACGCAACCAACCTCGCGGCCCGCGGCGCACAGGTGGCCCTTGACGCGCTGGGGGAGACGGCGAACCTCGCGATTGACCTCCACAAGGCGATCCCCAGCCGCGCAGGTCTCGGCGGCGGCAGCTCCGACGCCGCGGGGGCGGCCCTCGCGGTCCTCGAGCTTTTGCGCCCGGGCTGGGACAGCGGGGACGATGCCCCCAGGCTGGAAGCGAACGTCGTGCAAGGCCTCGGCGAGGTCGGCGCGGACTGCGCCTTCTTCTTCGCGGCTCGAGACAGCGGCTCTGCCCTGAGCACCGGGCGAGGGGAGAATGTCTCTCCCATGGGTTGGGCGTGCCCTTGGCACGTCGCGATGATCACCCCATCGATCGAGTGCCCAACCCCGGCGGTCTACGGGGCGCTTGTCCTGCCCATCATCGAAGCGATTTCCGCCGAGAGCTCCAGGAACTGCCTGGCCCAGGTGCGGAAGCTCATGGAGGCGAGCGCCAGCGAAGCCCGAAGCCTCGTGCGCAACGAACTGCAGACACCCGCGCTCGGCGCCTTCCCCGAGCTCGAGAAGTGGCGGATTCTGTTCCAAGACCTGGAGCTCCAACACTTCACCCTGGCGGGAAGTGGCTCGAGCTTCTTTGGCCTGTTCGAGGATGCTGCGGGCGCCCAGTCGGCGGTCGATGCCGTGGAAACGCTAGCCCGCGAGCGCAGCCTCGGCGTTCGATACACCGGCGTGGCCAAGCCTGCCCATGACCGCTTGCTCCACGTGGACGGGAGCCCCAGATCATGAGCGCCACCCCGATTCAGGTCGGCATCGTGGGGGGCGGCGCCGTGGCCCATGCGCTTGCGGCCTCCCTTGGCGCCGCGAGGCACGATGGCGAAGGAAGCGGCTACAAGCTCAAGGTCTGGGCCCGAAGGAGCAAGGCAGCGGCAAGCGTAGTGAGCGCTAGCCGCGGCCGAGCCCAAGCGGCCGAGCATCTTGCCGACCTCTCCGACTGCGAGGTGCTCCTCGTCGCAGTGACGGACAGCGCCGTGGAGAGCCTTGCGGCCCAGCTGGGCGCCCAGCTCGAGGTGCATGGCCCAGGTGGACGCGCTGTCTTCCACACGGGCGGCGCGCGCACGGGCGCGGACGCCCTCGCCGAGCTGGGCTCAGTCGCCACCGCGCTCGGCTCACTCCATCCGCTGGTCGCCGTCGCGCCCGACACCGCCCCGGACCCCGGCGTCTTCACGTCGCGCCCGTTCATGGTGGAGGCCACCTCGGCCCGCGCTGTCGAGCTCGGCCAAGGTCTCGTGCGCGCGATGGGGGGCTTTCAAGTTCAGCTCCCCGAGGCCGCAACCCCCGAGGAGGCCTCTAGGCACAAGGCCCGCTACCACGCCCTGGCCACGATGGTCGCCACCGGCGTTGTGACGCTGGTCGATCAAGCGGCCGGGTCCATGGGGGCCCTGGACCCCGAGGCCCGCGCGGAGTTCCGCCGCGCCTACGGCGCCCTTGCGGAGAGCGCCGTACGGAACGTCCTCCGGGACGGTGGCGCGAACGTTCTGACCGGTGCGATCGCACGGGGCGACGAGCGCCTCGTCGCACGCCATCGCGCAGCCCTTGAGGGCGACGCCTCCGCGTCCCTTTACCAGTCCATCGAAGCGGCCGCACGTGCCATGCTGGCGGCCCACGACTCCACTCCCAACGGCGACGAGCCCACTTCGCGATGAGCCCCACGGACTCTGTTCCTAGCCCCGCGGCCCCCTCCCACGACGCCCCGGGTCCGCTGGTCGTTTCGCTCCTCGCGCGCACGGTCGAGCAGTTTCATCAAGCCCTTGAGCTCGGCGCCGCGGGGGACGCGGACATCGTGGAGTTTCGCCTCGACCATGTGGCCCGAGGGTTCTTGGACGGCTCCGTGACCCAGGAGGCCCTCGCAGGGCTGATCGCCGCGGCAGGGCGACCCACCATCGTCGCGATCCACGGCCAAGAAGGTTTCGGGACGTTTCGGGGCAGCGTGACCCAGCGCTGTCGCGTCCTCGCCGCGGCCGCCAAGGCCGGCGCGAGCTACCTCGACATCGACGCGTCCTTCATGGCCGCGGCGAACCTTGACTCCGTGCCCACGCGCCGCATCCTCTCGACCCACCAGGACGTCGACGCGATGGACGCGGGCGCTCTCGATGAAATCGCGGCTGAACTCGACGCCCTGGTGCGCCCTGGCTCAAACGACCTCGTCAAGATCATCCCCCAGGCAGAGCGCGCCGAGGACGTCCTGGTGCTGCTCGACTGGCTGAGCGGACGGCCTCCCGGCTCTACCATCGCCTTCGCGTCCGGTCAGCCCGGTTCCTTCTCACGTCTCGCCGCCACGGCGTTCGGGTCGGCGCTGGTCTACGCGGCTCCGTCGGCGTTCGAGGAGCCGGATCCGGGCAAGCCGCTGCTCTCGAGCGCAGCGCCAGGCCAGCTGCGCGTTCCCCACGTGCGCGCAGCCTGGGGCGGAGCCGGGCACGTGCCGACCCGGGACACACGTCTCGCCGCCGTTTGCGGCAGGCCCATCGGGCACTCCGCGTCGCCCGTGACCCACGCGGCTGCGTTTCGCACCCTCGGGCTCGACGCGCTCTTTTTGCCCCTGGCACCGACGTCCTTCGAGGCGGTCGCCCGCGTGGTCCGCGACGATCCCCGCTGGATCGGTCTCTCGGTGACGGCGCCGTTCAAGATCGATGCCCTGGGCCTTGCGAACGGCGAGGACGGGGGAGGGGCGTGCGGCGCCGCCGCCGCGATCGGAGCCGCCAACACGCTCTGCTTCGCCGGGGAGGCGGACGCCTCGGGCTCGCTCAGGCGCCGCTTCGAAGCGGCGAACACCGACGCTCCCGCCGTCGGCCTGGCCATCGCCGCTGGGCTCGGACGCGAGGAGTTCAAGGGGCTCACCGCCGTGGTCATCGGCGCAGGCGGGGCGGCGCGCGCGGCGACCTATGCGCTCATCGATCGAGGCGCCTGCGTCGTCGTGGCGGCCCGGCGCCCGAGCGAGGCCCAGAGCATCGCGGACAAGACGCGTTGCCCTGAGTCCCAGGGGCTGACCGCGGTGGACCTAGAGAGCGATGAGTACACCGCCCTGCGGCCCGACATCATCGTGCATACGACGCCGCTCGGGACCGACAACATCGGCGAGCCCAAAGTGCCCGACGAGCATCTGCGCCCCGGCGTTTTGGTGCTCGACGCCGTGTACCGGCCGCGCGAGACCGCGCTCCTGCGCCGTACGGCGGCCGCTGGCGGCATTCCGGTGTCCGGCGAGCGCTGGTTCCTGCTCCAGGCCTGGCTTCAGCACGTGGCCCTGTTTGGGGATCTCTACGCTGAGGTGGATAGCGCCGCCGCCGAGAGCGCGATGGGGGAGGCGTTGCAGCTTTGGCTCTCGGGCCAGACGTCCAGTCACTCAGCATGAGCCTCTGTCTTCCACCTCGACTTGCCCTGGTGGGGCTGCGCGGCGCCGGTAAGACGGTGGTGGGCAAGCTGGTCGCGGAGCGAACCGGCTTCGCCTTCATCGACCTCGACGAACGCATCGCAGAGGCCGCCGAGGCCCAGCACGCCGGGGAGGTGATCGAACGGCTCGGGCTGCCTGCCTTCCGCCAGCTCGAGGAAGACCACCTCGCACGCGCGCTCGCTGAGCCCCGCCGGATCGTGCTGAGCACGGGCGGCGGCGCGATCGAGAGCCCCACTTCAAGACGCCTTCTCCGAACGGCCGCGGTGACCATTTGGCTGCGTGCGCCCCTGGATGTGCTCGTTCGGCGGGTGGCGGCCGACGAGGCCGGCGCCGGCGCTGCATCGCTTCGGCCTTCCATCCTCCAGGCGGAAAGCGTTTCTGGGGCCGCCGAGGCGACATCTCCTGACGGCGAATTCAGGATCTTGCAGAGGCGCCGCGCACCGCTGTACGAGGAGGTTGCGCGGCGAGCCATCGACGTCGAACGACTCGACCCCGAAGAGGTCGCGCAGCGCGTGACCCGGATCTGGCTCGGATAGCGTCAAGCATCTCAAGTGAACCCTTCGGTTTTCCCGATCGAAGTCCTAGGATTGGAGATGGTGGAAGACAAAGGGAAATGCGCGGATCGATGCAAGGAAGCGTCGAGCGTATGCCCTGGCCGCAAAGTGCCGTTCTTCCCTCAGACCCTTCGCACGGGAAGTTTCCTGGCAGCTGCTTGGGTTGCTCTGTTGGCGCCCGCGGCGCTGGCTTCCGGTGGGCTGGCTTCCGCCGCATCGCCTTCCCCGGCACTGGCTTCGCTGGCACCGGCTTCCCCGGCACCGACAGGAGAGCGGCATAGCTTCGAGTCTGCACTCGACGCGCGCGAGCCTGACCCGGCGGTCGAGCCCTTCGTCCTCGACGACGCCCAGCGGGCGCGGGTCGCCCGGCTGATCGACGAGATCTCCGACCTCGACGCGGCAGAGCTCGACGCCACCGCCCAGCAAAAGGTCGGCGCCGCCGGAGCGGATCTCGTGTTGGCCGTCCTCCTGCGCGCGGGCCGTCCGACGCCACCCGGTCTCTCGACAGCGCGCCGCGCTCAACGCGCGGAGCGATCGGACGAAGCGCTGACTTGGCTGCGGGTGGCGCTTGCCAACCCCACGCGCGCCGCACTCGTTTCTGACGCGGTGTCCTCGGCGCTCGACGTGGCGTCGCCCGCCCCGGAACTCTCGGTGGCCGCCATGCGCGTCGTCGCCCAGCTCGATCTCGTGGAGCACTCCACCGAGGTCGCACAGTGGCTTGATACCGAGTCGGTGCCCGCCGCGACCTCGATCGAGACGGAGCGCTTGCGCGTCAGTGCGCGAGCTGCGCTCTTCCAGATCTACGGCCGTTGGTTCAAGGACATGGAGGCCTTCCGCTCCCAGTGGGACCTCCTGCGCGGACGCTCGCCCGAAGCCACGGGGCGCGACGAACTCCTGAACGCGATCGGGATCGCGAACTCCCACGCGCTGAAGCTCATTGAGTACGCCCCCGAGCGGCTGGGTCACGGCCCGATGGAGTGGCCGTCGGCGCAGATGCGCGCGGAGGCTGCGCGGGCCGTCGGCCGTGCGGTTGCGGCAGGAACGATGCTGCCGGACCAAGCCAGGCTAGCGCTCGTCAATGGGCTCGATGAAGAGCGCAGCGAGGACGCGCTCGCCGCGCGGCTGCAAACGCTGCTCGACTTGCTGCAGGGCGCTGACCCCTCGGGGGAAGCGGCCACCCAGCTGCGCACGCTCGTTTTCGATCTCGCTGGCCTTGCCAAAGCTAGGTCCTGCGAAGAGATCTGGGTGATGATCGGAGCCCTGACGCGACTCGGGCATCCTTACGGCATCGAGGGGGACGAGATGCGTGGAGCGACGGTCGGGCTTGCCGTTCAGCTCTTCGAGTGCGCTCTCAATAGGGGCGAGGTGCGGGCGCTTGACCCCGACGCTCTGCAAGGCGCGATGACGTCGCTGAGCGGTGTTGTCCGATCGATCCAAGACGACGCCTACGCCACCGAGGTCGCGCGTCCCTTCTCCAAGCTTGTGCGGCCGATGGTCGTCGGCAAGAGCGGCGCCATGCGCCGGGCGGCGATCCCCCTCCGAGTGAGGCGCGCGGCGGCCGACGCTTTTGCTCTTTCCGTCGAAGCCTCGGACGCTGAAGACCTCGTCGCGCTCGTGAGCTCCATGGACACGCCCGAGCTTGAGTACGAGCTGCTCGGCGCCTTGCGCGCCGTGATCGGTGTGCTGGAGCCAGGCACGGAGGAAGCCGAGGCCGTGATCCACGAACTGTTCGATACGGTGGCCGACTCGAAGTTCGACAGCCGGAACCGAGCACTCGAGCTCCTCTTGAGCGAAGACGTCAAGCAGGCGCTCCTCGCGGCGGAGCGAACGAAGGAAGCACGTTGGGTGGAGGCTCGCCTGCTGGCTGAGCCTGCCGCAGAGCTACAGGTACGCCTCGCGAGCCTGCTCGGGCTGCTGGGGGACGGGGAATCCCTCGATCGCCTACTGACGCCCGAGCCCGGTGGAGGACCATCGTCCGCTCCGCTCGTGAAGCTCGCCGTGGCCAACGAAGAGCTCACCGTTGCCGCCGCGGACCTGGCGCGTTCACTCTCGGCAGACCATCCGTCCAGGCGAATCCGCGCGGCCCTCGGGATCGCCGGCTCCCAGTCCCTGCGAGCCGATCCAGTGGGGAGCGCAGAGAGCCTGGCCAGCCAAGCTCGCCGACCCATTCGATTCCGCGCCGCCCTCGACCTCATGCTGGCGGTGGACTTCGCCCAATCCAACGACGCGGAAGCGGGCCCATCGATGGGGGACGCCGAGCGCGCCGCGGCCCTCGGATGGATTTTCCCTGCCGCGTTGGAGCTGCGCCTCGCTCAACCGACACAGATGGCCGCCCTCTTCTCGGGATCGGATGAAGCCGCGCTCGCCCTGCGCGGACTGGTCGCGCAGCCGCTCGGCGCCTCGCCGTCGGGCGCCAAACCGTCGGCCCAGGACTTCGTCGAGGCTCTGATGAGCTCGGACCAGATGCGTTCGGCGGCCAGCCTCGGTCTGCTGCCGTCGAGCGAAGAGGTCCAGGAGCGCGAACTCGGTCGCGTCATGAAGGTCTTCCGGGACGTGCTCGACCTCGTTCACACAGACGGTCCCTTCCACGGTTGGACCCGCACGGACCTCCTGAGGGAAGGCGCCGATCTGCTGCTGGAGCTGGGCAAGCGGGACGCTGCCGTGCGCCGGCTGGGTGTCTTGCTCGACCCTGTCGTGCCCGCCCAGGGCACCGGCGGAGAAGCGGGTTCCGAGGCCACCCCCGTCACCCCGCCGGCTTCCCCTGAGAACATCCGGCTCTACGCGAGCCTCATCCTCGAGGCCGACCCCTTCACGGGCGAGTCCGAGATCCGCGCCTCCCGCGCCGCCTTCCACCTGACCGAACTGATCCAGCGCCCGTCCTGGACGAACGAGCCCGCCGACGCGCGCCTCCTGGACCTCAAGATGGCTCTCCAGGTCGAGTCCATGATGCGCCCGCAGGACAGCTTCGGCCCCTTACTGCGGGCCGCCATCGTCGAAGCGGCGTCGTCCCCCCAGGTCCGCGCGGACCTAGATGCGGTCGACCCAGAGGGCGCCGAAGCCATCTGGCGCCAGCTGGACGCGAAGGACTAGCCTGGCAGAGCCCTTCCCGGCGGAATCCCCCTTCGCAGTCTTTTCGCGCACTTCCCATCAATGCCCCCTTGCATCCGCCTTCCTCCTCCCTATACTCCTCGCCAGCGACGCGGGGTGGAGCAGCCTGGTAGCTCGTCGGGCTCATAACCCGGAGGTCGCAGGTTCGAATCCTGCCCCCGCTAATTCCAAAAGAAGAGAGGCTCGTTCCTGACGGAACGGGCCTCTCTTCTTTTGGAATTAGAGTCCTCTGGCGCTCGCCGCGCAGGCGTCCTCCCGGACGGGGCGGGGGCTGCGCGCCCCCGGACCCCGCGAGGAATTGCGACGGGCGGTGGCATTTCGTGTAGGCAGGGGGGCCAGAGGAAGGCTGGCGGATTCGATTGCGGTTCGGTACCGCCATAGCTCCGTCGCTCC
>CALHGQ010000342.1 GCA_938030175.1 uncultured bacterium
CGCCCTCAACTGCGCGGCCATCGCGGAGGGGCTCCTGGAGGCCGAGCTGTTCGGCTACGAGCCCGGCGCGTTCACCGGTGGCAACCCCAAGGGACACGACGGCCTCATCGCCGCGGCGAAGGGAGGGACCATCTTCCTCGACGAGCTAGGGGAGCTAGACCTTGGGATGCAGGCCAAGCTCCTGCGCGTCCTCGAAGAGCGTCTCTACCGGCGTGTAGGCGGAACCCTGCCCCTTTCGATGGACGCTCGCATCGTAGCCTCCACGAACCGCGACCTCTCCCAGATGGTCGAGGCAGGCACGTTCCGCGAGGACCTCTTCTATAGGCTCAACGTCTTCTCCATCCTGGTCCCGCCGCTCCGCGCTCGGCCTGACGACATCGGGCCCCTCGCGCACCACTTCCTCGAGCAGTTCAGCGAGGAGCTCGCCCGGCCTTTCACCGGGTTCTCCGCGGGCGCGACGCGCGCGCTCCAGGGGCACAGCTGGCCCGGCAACATCCGCGAGCTCCGCAATGCGGTTGAGCGCGCGGCCATCCTGACGCCAGGCGGCGAGATTCCGGCGGCCCACGTGATGCTTGGGACCTCAGGCGTGCTGCAGCCCGCAAGGCCGGTGAGCGCGACCTCCCCGGGCAGCCAAGCGGCCAGCTCCGCGCCTCTAGCACCGTCGACGAACGGCACGGCGGACCCCAAGGGCCCCGAGGAAACCGTCAGCTCCTTCGTGGAAGGGGACCTCTCCCTAGAGCGTATGGAGGCGGCCATGATCCGTCGCGCGCTCACCGTGACGCGGGGAAACAAGGGCCGCGCCGCGCGCGCCCTCGGTATTCACCGCTCGACGCTCTACAAGAAATTAGAGCTGTACGGGATCGAGTGATCCCAACCGTCGCGTCGGATTTCGCGACAGCACCGCTCCGGAGCCATGTGGCCCCACGGAGCCCAGCGCCTGCTCCCCCACCGGGAGTGTCGGGGAAGCCGACGCTTTGTCGCTGGAACGGTCACTCACAAGGCCTCTGAGAGAGAGGTGCGATTCGTTCCCAGGTTGGAAATTCCTTCCGGGAAACAGCGTTCAGGCCATCAAGGGAAGGCCCGGGGTCGGTCGACAGACCGCTTGGCATCGGCATTGCGCCACAGCCCTCCACCCTCCCTTCCGCCCTTCCGGGCCTCCGGTCATGAACCACCCAGACGCACACAACTCATCGAGCACCAGCGACACAAGCGCTAGCGGCGCTCTGTCGATGGGCATCGCGTTCGGGCTCCACGGGAACCGGGAACCAGCCCAGGCGCGCGCCATCGCCTTGGAAGCAGCCCGTGAACTGCGCGGGCCGCTGGGAGCCCTTCGCGTTCTCCTTGAGGGCAGCCGCGGCAGCGTCGACGAGACCGGCCTCCACTTCACCGACCGCGCCATCGAAGAGATCGATCGCGCCGAGGGAGCTGCCAACGACCTCGTCGCCTGGACCCTTCCTCGCTCGCTCCGGTCGACGTCCACCGACCTCGGCAAGATCGCTTCCAGCCTGCTTGAGTCGCTGACCCCCAGCCATCGACGTCGCACCCACATGGTCGTCGAGCAAGACACAACGACCGTGCAGACCGACGCACCGCTCCTCGTCGAGGGCTTCGCGCGATCACTGCGTCACGCCTTCCAAGCCGACGGCACCGCGGGTCTCGAGGTCATGGTGCACATCCACGCGGCCGACGACATCGCGACCTTCAGCTTCATCCACACAGGCAGCACCAAGGCCTCGCTGTTCCAAGCGGACGGTGACGCGGTGCTCCGTCTCGCCGACGAGATACTCAACGCGACCGTCACCCGACTGGGTGGCAAATCGTCCATCCACGACGCAGAGGGACACCGCTGTGCGGTCGTCACGCTGCCGCTTACGGAGGCCGCCACCGGCCGCCAGGGGTCCATCCAATGAGCCAAGACGCCCAAGATCCGCGCTGCGTGCTCCTCGCACTCGGCGACATCACCGTAGCGCACGCCTTCGCGCGCATCCTCGAAGGTCGGAACCACACCAGCGTGGTCGCAGAGTCGACGCTCGAGGTGCTCGAGTCGGAGCCGAGCGACACGTTCATCGCTGACCTCACCTCGCTGCCGTCCGGCGAGTTCAATCTCGGTGGCCTTGACCTCCTTGAGGACCTGCAGTCCTTCGGGCTCTTCCCTACCGCGATCATGATCGCCGCGGAGAGCTCCACCGCGGCTGACTACGAGCGCGCGGCTCGCCTCGGCGTGGCGGTGGTCCTCGACCGCCCTCTGCGACCCGACGACCTCGTGGAAGCCGTCGAGACCACCCAGCCCAAGGAGTCCGAAGCGGACCTCTACGCCGAAGTTCCCTACGTCCGCCGCGACGTCACGTCAGCGCCCACGGCCATGAAGATCGTCCTCGCCGCCGAGCACGGAGCCGCCGAAGCCGCAGCCCGCGACATCATCGGCTGGTGCGCGAGGTGCGAGATCGTCCCATCCACCCGCGCGCGCATCGGTACGTCCGTGGCGGAAGCGATCCAGAACGGCGTCGAGCACGGCGCACACCGAATCGACGTCACCGCCGAGCTCGACCAGTCCACGCTCACGATCACCGTCGACGACGACGGCCCCGGCTTCGACACCGTGGAGGCCCTGACCTCGGACGGCCTCGATGCGAGCTCCGGTCTGGGTCGCATGCATTCCCTGGCCGAGAGCGTCTCTATCCGTTCCGCCGCCCACACGGGTACCTCCGTCGTCCTCGACTACCGCGTGACGACCACCGACTTCGAAGACGAGTCGCGGATCGACCTCTCCGAGCTGGACTTCTTCTCGCCCGAGACCTCCAAGGAGCTGCTCGCGACGCTTTCGGAGGATCCGGAAGCGCCCATTGTTCTCTCCCCCGCCCTCGCAGTGGTCGTCGGACGACTGTTGATGGGTCCAGATCCGAGCCGCGTCCTCTCCGAGGCGCTGTGGAGCTAAGGCCAGAATGTCGGACCCTTTCGAAAACCCAATCCACGACCTGTTCGACTTCCCAGAAGTCGAAGGGCTTGAGGAGTTTGGACTCGTCCCGCCGATCCCGGCGAGCCTGCGCGCGGAGCACGAGGCTGCCGCGGCGGCCCCTGAGGCTGTGAACGAAGCCGCCGCGCCAGCGGCCGCCCCCGAGGATGGATCCGTCCCCGTCGCTGAAGCACGCCCGAACCCACCGGTTCCCGAGGGCATCGACGACCTCGACGAGGACCTCTTTCAGTTCGACGAACTCTTCTCACTCGACGACGATCCCTACCACAACGGAACGCTCGGTCACGACGGTCAGCCGCTCGACACGACGTTCATGGACCCCGCCCCAGAGTCCGAGGCGCCAGCACCCCAGCCAGAGCCTGCTCTCGAAGAGGCGATCGCCCCCGAAGCGGTCCAGCCCGTGCCGGCTCCAGTAGAAGCGCCCGCCCCTGCGCCGCAGGCCGTCACTGCGCCGCAGGCCGCGCCCGCGGCCGCAGCCCAGCCGGCCGCAGCACCTCAGCCCCAAGCGCAGCAGCCCGCGCCAGCCGCGCCGCTCCCGTCCTCGTTCCCGCCGCTCCCCGAGGACAGCGCCCAAGGCGCGGGTCAAGGGTTCGCGCTCCGCGACCGCGGTCCGCGCATCCTCCTGCCCGAGGACGTGCCGTACTCGACCACCGGCGAGAACCAACGAATGCTCTGGGTCCTCATCGCGTGCTTCTTGGTGCTCTGCGCCGGCATGTTCTACGTGACCTACCAGTCGAGCAAGGCGTTCCAAGCGACGCTCCTCGCGAACACCGACCGACTCGCGGATGCACTCGACCGCAGTCAGGGTCAGGCCCCTGCGCAGGCCCCCGCCGTTGCGCCGGAGGCAACCACGAGCGCGTCTGTGCCCGTGGACCCATCGCTCTCCTACACGATCGACCTGCCCGGCACGCTGCCGCGCGGCGCGGACCTTCCGCGTCGCTCGCAGTCCGACCGCTGGATCGACCCGCGGAACTACGCCAACACCCACGAGTTCGCCGTCGGAAACGCCAAGGCCATGCTCTCGAACGGCCAGTTCGAGGAAGCACGTCGACTCCTGAACCACGTCCTGGCCAACCAGGCGCGCATCCCGCTCAGCCCCGTGCTGCGCGAAGAGATCGACTACCTCATCCCGCTCACCTACTTTGAGCACGGCAACGCCACGGCCCCTCTCCAAGGAGACGACCGGTGAAGTCCATCGCACTCATCGCAGCCGCCCTCGTTGGCATCTCTGCAGCCCCGAGCAAGGTGGGCGCCCAGGCGGGCATCGTGCCCCCGACTCAGGCCGACAACGCAGAGGTATCCGCCTACGATCAAGTCGTTCCGCGGGCCGAGATCCGGGTGTACGGCCGACTCGGCATGGAGACCATCGACGTCGTCGCGGCGCGCCTGTCGCTTGATGCGCTGCTCCGCCGTATCGCCCTCGACTGCAACCGTCAGCTCGTGGGCCTCGATCTCCTGAGCCGCGAGCCCGAGGTCACCGTCAAGCTCGTCGACACCGACCTGCGCGACGCACTCCGTTGGATCGGTGGCTCCGTCGGCCTTCAGATCACCCTGACCACCTCGGAGATCAAAGTCTCAGAGGACCTGACCCCCTACCCCACGCGCAGGGAGCTCTACGAGCGCGCCTACGGCGGCTACTTCCGCGCGTTGGCCGACCACCCGTCGAGCTCGCTGGCACCGTCCGCCGCATGGAACCGCGCCCGCATCGACGAGGAGAGCCCCGCGCGCGCCCTAGAGGCCGCCCGCGCCTACGACGAGATCGTTGCGCGCTTCCCCAAGTCAGATCTGGTGCCGGAGGCGATGCTCCGTGCCGGAAAGCTCTTTGGCCAAGCGAACGCTTGGGACGAAGCAGCAGCCCGCTTCGACGCCCTCGCGGGACTCAAGACCCAGCACGACTACAGCATCGAAGCACGCCGCCTCCTCGCGGACGCTCACACCCGTATCGCTGGCGCGGCTAAGAACCAAGTCGTGGCGCGCGAGAGCGCACGTCGTGCCATCCTGGTCCTCGACGCCCTCGACGACCTCGAGGAAACCCAGGACCCCGTCGACCGGCGCGCTCGCTACATCGTGCGCAGCCGAGCTCACTCTCTCGCCGGTGAGCCGGTCCAGGCCATGCGCTGCCTCGATCGCGCGATCGAGTACAGCGCGTATGGGGACTCCGACCCCGATCTCGCGGAACTGCGGGCTTTGGCCTTCGATCGCGCCGAGCGCTACGCCGACGCGGTTCGCGCCTGGCTCTTCCATGCTTCCCTCATGACCGGCGAAGCACGCTTGGAGTCCTACATCCGAGCGGCCGAAGCCTCCAACAACGGGCGTCAGTATCTGGCGACCATCGCCATCGCGAAGACCGCGGCCAACGAAGGCTCGGCCGAGGCGTTGGCTCCATTGCGTGACGCCGCCCTGGTGGCCCTCGACATGGAACCCGAGCGTATCGATCTCTTCGGCGATCACGAGCGCATCCAGCGCGGCGAGCGCCTGGCACGTCGCGGGATGACCGCTGAAGCCGTGGAGGCCCTGCGTCCGATCTTCGCGCGCAGCAACGCCCTCGAGGACGAAGACCGACTGCGCCTGGCCTCGACCCTCGCCGAGGCGCTGGTCGCAGAGAAGGAGATCGACGAAGCCATGCTCGTCCTTCGGACCGCGGCCGAGTCGCTCCCGCGCACCCATCAACGCCAGTCCATCTACCAGCTTGCTGCCACGCTCCTTGAGCAGGCCGGCGAGATCGAGCGCGCGATCGCAGCGCTCGAAGGCAGCCTCTAACGCCGCGAACACGCCATGCTCAAAGCCATCGGAACACTCCAGCTCGCCATCGCGCCACTGTTCGTCATTCCTGCCGTCACCGCGCAGGAGGGCGGCGAGGGAGCTCCCATCAACGGTCAGTCCCTGTCAGCCCAGCTCGACTCGACGCTCGCGTCCATCGAGTACCTCGCGGGTCTGCGTTCAGCGGCGCTCGCGGGCGACGACTCCGCGGTCCGCGCCATCGTAAACGCCACCGAGCCCGCGCGGGACGCCACCCCGCAGCGCAACGCCGCGCTCACATCACTTCAGGACAACCTGGCGCGACTGCGCTTCCAGCTCGACCGACTCTTGAGTGATCCCGCAGAGGTCGCCGTTGTCACGGCGATGCCCCCGAGCGTCGTCAAGGCGCTCGGCCTCGGGAGCTCGAGAACCTCTAGCTCGGAAGAGCCCGCGGGAGTCTTGGCCGGCCGCAGCGGCGCCGACGCTCCGCTGCATGCCAGCGGGGTGAACGCTGACGGCACCGCAGCCGAAGGGGGCCAGCCGAGCGGGATGACCGTCGCCACGGATCCGCTCGTCTCGGGCGCCACGAGTCCGTTTCCCAATCCACTCGCAGCGCGCCCTGACACGCTGCCCGGTACCAGTTCGATCCTCGGTGCGACCACCGGCCTCGACGCCACCATGCGCGCCGCCATCGCCGGCGACGTCGGGCCGCTGGACTTCGTCTCTGACGCCTCGCGCCGCCGCGGCGGTGAGTCCGTCTCCCTCGAAGAGAAGGGCTACGTCGCCGACCCCATCCACCTCGGCAAGCTCCTGGTTCGCGCCGGACGCCCCGCCGAGGCCGTCGAGATCCTGAAGAAGCACCAAACCGGTCCGGGCGCACGCTACTGGCTGGCACGTGCTCTCCAAGGGCTCGACAGAGAGACCGAAGCCATCGCTCTCTTCCGCCTGATCGCTGACGACGGGACCGCTGGCATCTTCAGTCGCCACGCCGCCCAAGACCTCAAGTTCCTTGAGTTCAAGTCCGCCCTCCAAAACAAGTAGTCCGTTCGCCCCGTCGCGGCACCGCCCTCGGGCGTGCCACTCGCCTGCCCCCCACTCTACCCCTCCGCGCCCCAACGCAGAAACGATCGTGAATACCACTCCCAACCCCGCATCGCCGCCCCAAGTCGAATTCTCCCCGCCGAGCCTGTCGCAGCAGAACGCTGGGCAAGTCGAGAACGCCATTCAGACGTTCACGTCGGTCCTGGAGAACCTTCAGACGAGCCACACTCGTTTGGAAGAGCGCGCTCGCCGCGTGGACGCTGAGCTTTGCGCTGCTAACGAAGCGCTGGGCCAAAAGGTGAGCGAGCTCGATCGAGTCAAGCAGCACCTGGAGTCGGTCCTCGGATCCATCCCCACGGGCGCCATCGTCTACGACACCCAGGGGCGTATCGTCCGCGGCAACGACGCGGCTCTTGCCATCCTTGGGGTGACGCGCACGGACCTTCTGGGCGTCTCCGCCGTTCCCGGCCTCGCCGGCCCGAACGCCGACGGTCAGCAAACGGAGATCGAGTGCGCCGACGGCGTAACCCGCGTCCTCGTGCGCCGGTACGAGTCGATCACCCTTGAGGGCGGAGTACCCGCCGGTGGCGTGGAAGTCATCGAAGACCAAAGCGAGCTGGTACGGGCGCAAGAGCGCCTCCACCGCCTCGACAAGACCGCGGCCCTCGGCACCATGGCCGGCGGCATCGCCCACGAGATCCGCAACCCGCTCCACGCGATCCAGGGCTTCGCCCAGCTGCTCTGCCGCGAGGCCGACGGCGATTCGCGCGCCACGCGCCACGCCGTTCGCATCCAAGAGGGCGTGAGCGAGATTGAGTCCATCGTCGCATCGATGCTCGGCATCGCCGGTGAAGGCGAGCTGCGCGTTGAGACCTTCAACGCCCGCGCCCTGGTGCGCGAGTCCGTGGAAGCCGTGCTCCAAGAGCGCGAGGCCCCCGACCTCTGGACGATGGAGATGGTCGGCCCGGCCGCCACGATCCACGCCGACCGCATCAAGCTTCGCCAGGCTATCCGTAACCTCGTGGCCAACGCGTGCGACGCCCAGCCGGCTGGCGGGCCCGTCCGTGTGGAGACCACCCCCACCGAGAACGGCGTCACGATCACCGTCACCGACGCCGGCCCCGGCGTGCCATCGAAGGACATCGAGCGCATCTGCGACCCGTTCTTCACGACCCGCGCGGAGGGCACCGGCATGGGCCTGGCCCTCGTCCAGCGAGTCGCCGAGCTACACGGGGGCGTCCTGGAACTTCAGGCTCCCCAGTCGGCGATCCTGACGCCGAACGGCCACACCCCCCTCAACGGCGCGTCCTTCGCGCTGACGATTCCGACCCAGACTGTCAACCAGGCTGCCGCCTCTACCACCACCGCAAACTGAGGCGCTGTCCTCCTCCCTTCTACCATGACTCTCCAACGCATCCTCGTTGTCGACGACGAATCCCTCGCTCGCGAATACCTGAGTGAGGCCGTCACCAACCTCGGCTACACAGCGATCCCCGCAGACGGCGCAGAGGCCGCTCTCCACGCTATTGAGCAAGAGCAACCTGACGTCGTGATGACCGACATGCGCATGCCCGGCATGGACGGCGTCGAGCTGACCCGTCGCATTCAAGAGCGCTTCCCGGACATGCCGGTGCTCCTGTGCACGGCCCACGCCACGATCGAATCAGCGGTTACGGCCATGAAGTTCGGCGCACGCGATGTCCTCATGAAGCCGATCTCGATCGACGCCATCGAGTTCTCGCTCAAGCGCATCGAACGTGAGGCCCGCCTCGTGGCCGAGAACCTCTACCTTCGCGACGAAGCGCGCGGCGCTGACCCGGACACGATCGTTGCGGAGAGCGTTCAGATGAGCGAGCTTCTCAAGGCCTCGAGCCGCGTCGCTAGGACAAAGGGCACGATTCTGATCACCGGTGCGAGCGGCACGGGCAAGGAGCGCGTCGCGCACTTTATCCACGCCGCGAGCGAGCGGTCCGAGAAGCCCTTCATTCGCGTCAACTGTGCGGCTCTCTCCGAGCAGCTCCTCGACTCGGAGCTCTTCGGCCACGAGCGCGGCGCCTTCACCGGCGCTGATCGCCAGCGCCTCGGCCGCTTTGAGCTCGCCGATGGCGGTACGCTACTCCTCGACGAGGTCGGCGAGATCTCGCCGGCGATGCAGGCCAAGCTGCTGCGCGTCCTCCAGGAAGACGAGTTCGAGCGCGTCGGCGGACAGAAGACCCTCAAGGTCGACGTCCGCGTGATCGCCTCCACCAACCGCGACCTCGCCAGCGAAGTCGCAGCAGGCAACTTCCGCGAGGATCTGTACTACAGGCTCCACGTGCTGCCGCTTCACATTGCTGCGCTCAAGGATCGGACGGACGACATCATGCCCCTGGCACGTCGCTTCGCCACGTACTACTCGCGGCTCAACGGCGTCAAGACGCCGACGATCACGGAGTGCGCGACCTCGCGCCTGGAGAGCTGGGGTTGGCCCGGCAACGTGCGCGAGCTGGAGAACGTCATCCAGCGCGCCGTGATCCTTGGCAGTGAAGGCCAAGGTGAGCGCCAGATCACGGCCCAGGACCTCGTGTTCGGACCGGAAGCCCTCGGCGACGGTGCCAGTGGCGAGCAAATCAACTCCAACGAGCTCGACATGGAGCACCCTGCGTTCAAAGAAGCCATCGCCAACGAGGCGATGTCCGACGTGGAGCGCATCGCGATCCTGAGCACCCTCGAGCGGACGGGTGGCAACAAGACGGAGGCGGCTCGCCGCCTCGGCCTGACCGCACGCACGCTCTCCAACAAGATGAAGATCTGGCGCCACGCCGGACTCGTTTCCTAAGGGGGCCTTGAGCGATGTCGATCCAACCCGAAGGCGCTGATCTTTTGATGCGGCTGATGTCGTCAGCCACCATGCGGCGCGACGTCTTGGCCAACAACATCGCGAGCCAGAACCTTCCGGGCTATCGGCGTCGCGACGTCCAGTTCGAAGAGATGCTCACCGAGGCCATGGCAAAGGGCCAGGCCCCGGAGCATCTCGATGAAATCCAACCGGAGATCGTCACCGACTGGAACTCCCAGGTCCGCGCCGACGGCAACAGCGTCAACGCGGAAGAGGAGGCCTCCATGATGCGCGAGAACCGAATTCGGTTCGAGCTCTACGCCATGATCCTGCGCGGTCAAAACTCGCTCATCTCCCAGGCCATCAACTCTGACCGCTAGACCCGATGACATCGATTCAACCCAACTTGGAGCCGCGCCAGTCGCTGACTCGCGTGTTCCGCGCCATGCGGATCGCGGGTTCGTCGCTCAACGCTGAGCGCTCGCGCATCGACACCATCACCAAGAACATCGCTAATGCTCGGACGACGAAGGTCCCCGAGACCGGCGAGCCTTACCGCCGGGAAGAGCTCAGCTTCGCCCCCATCATGCAGCGCATGCAGAACGGCCAAGATGAGTTCGCTGGCATTCGCGTGGCGGAGGTGCTGAAGGACGACGCGCCCTTCGAGGAAGTGTTCGATCCGAGCCATCCCGACGCGAACGACAACGGCGTTGTTCTCTACCCGAACGTCAACACGATGAAGGAGATGGCCGACCTCGTCACGGCCGTTCGATCCTACGAAGCCAACCTCTCGGTCCAAGAGACGTTCGAGCAGATGGCCCAGCGGGCCCTGCGCCTCGCCGAGTAACCCACAAGTAACGAAGAGCGATAGCCATGGTCAACGGAATCGGAGGAAGCGGAGCGGGGCGCGCAGCCATTGAGGCGGCGCTCAAGTCGATGCAGGAGCGCGCCCAGGGGATGGGTGCGTCCAAGAGCACCTCCGTGACCAGCGCCGAAGCTGCCCCCGAGACTGGATTTACCGAAGCCCTCAAGAACGGGATCAGCGCCGTCGAGGCCAACGTCGCTAAGACCAACGAAGTACACATCGACGTCGTCAACGGTGAGCTCGACCTGCACGAGGTCGCCGCGCAGATCAAGCAGTCTGAGATCACCTTCCAGTTCGCACTCACCGTGCGCAACAAGCTCATGGACGCATACCGAGAAGTGATGCGCATGTCCGTCTAAGCCCACCTGAGGCTCGCCATGAACTCCGTATTCACCAACCTGATGACCCAGCTGAAGAACGCTGGCCCCTCTGCCCGCTGGGCGATGGGCGCGATTCTCGGCTTGGTTCTGCTCGTTGCGGGCTCGCTGGCGTTCCAAGCGCGCAACCCGCACTTCGTCGTGCTCGCCGCCGACCTCGACGCGCCCACGTTCAACACAGCGATCACGGCGCTCGCAAGTGCGGACATCCGGTACGAGACGAGCATGGGTCCGCCGCCCTACATGATCCGCGTCGAGGAATCCAAGAAGTACGACGCGCTCAACGCCATTCATCAATCCGGTGAGTTCATGGGGAACGCACGCGGAATTTCCAGCGGCCTGAGCGGCTCAAGCTCGGTCTTCCTGGGGCAGTCGGAGCGCCACCAGCGCACGCAGAAGCGCCTTTGGGAAGAGGCCGAGATGCAGCTCGAGCGACTGAACTACGTCGCCAAAGCCAACGTCACGGTCTCCGGCGAACAAACGTCACCGCTCGCTCGCCTGCGGCCCGACGAACGCCGTGCCAGCGTGGTCCTCACGCTCCGCAGCCTGAGCTCGCCCACGGCCAGCGACACCCGCGCCCTCGTGGGCATCGTTCGTGGCGCAACGGGCGTCGCGGAAGAGCGCATCACGATCGTAGACCAGCACTCATCTGTCCTCTTTGACGGCGCCGAGTCCGGTGGCCCCGACTCGCTCCTCGCCCTCGAGGAGAAGTTCTCGCGCGACCGCACCAACCAGGCCCAGCGGCTTCTCGACAAGGCGTACCCGGCAGGCCTGACCGCCGTGGCCATCAACGGGACCTGGAAGCAGGTTCGCGAAGAGTCCATCTCCAACACGCTTGAGCCCGCGAAGAAGCCGAGCAGCGAGCGCTCCCGCAAGACGGAGACCCCCGAGTGGCAGCGCTCCATCGGCGGTCCTGCCGGCGTTTCCGCCAACACCCAGGAGGGCTCGTCGAACACCGTCACCCAGGTCGGTCCCACCGCGATGGCCACCACCAACGAGAAGGAGACGGACTACAACTTCGGTTCGACCACGACCCATAAGGTCTCCCAGCCCCACCAGCTGCAGCGGCTCTCGATCTCCTTGGTCGTCGACTCCTCCCTGGAAGAACAGATCGCGGACGCCGAGGCGCTCGTGAAGGGTCTTGTTGGATTCGACGAGACACGGGGTGACGTCATCGTGACGCGCTCTGCCGCCATTCCGACGGTTGAGCGGGACAGCGAAGGCAACCCGGTCTTGCCGGAGCCCATCGAGGCACCCAAGCCGACGAACCCGATGCTCAAGATGGCCCTGGAGCATGGCCTTGAGCTCTTTGCAGGGCTCGCGTTCCTGTTGGTGCTCATGCGCAGCCTGAAGTCCGCGAAGGCCTCGGTCATCGCCTCCCAGGCGCCGCCGGGCACCGCCCCTGGACGCCGCGTTGGCATGGGCGGCCCTGACAGCGACATCAACTTCGACGAGATGGACGAGTCCGTCGACATGGACGCGCTCGCCCGTGCCCACATCGAAGAGCTGCTCCAAAGCGAGCCCGAGAAGGTCAGCAGCTTGCTGTCCCGCTGGGCCCTCGCCGAGAACACGTTCGCCGAGGCGGTTTCCAAGTAACCGCCGACAAGAGAGAGCTCGACGCCATGGAAGACGAAGAACCACAACCAGAGAACCAGGCCAGCGGCGCCCAGCGCGCCGCTGCGTTCCTGTTGAGTCTCGACAAGGACACGAGCGCCAAGGTGATGCGTGGCCTCGACCCCAAGGTGGTATCGACGATCGCCGAGGCCATGACCGACCTCGAGCCCGGTCTTTGCTCCGCCGAGGCCGTTGACTCGCTCTACCGCGCCCTCGCGCTCACCCTTCACCAGAAGACGGGCGTGCGCCCACAGGACAGCTACGAGCTCTTTGCCCTACTCGAGTCCAGCTACGGCCCCGAGGAGGCCGAGCGTGTGATCGAAGACATTCAGGCGCGCCGTCGCCGCGAGCAACCGTTCGCGTTCCTCGAAGCGGCGCCCACCACCCTCTCGGCGCGCGTCCTCAAGGAAGAGTCCCCGGCCGTTGTTGCCCTGGTCCTGAGCCACGTGGCCCCTGTCACCTCCGCCGACGTCCTCAGTGCCTTCGAAGAGGACATCACGCTGGAGATCGTCAAGCGTATGACCACGGTGACGCCCCCAGGCATCGAAACGATGCTGGCGATCGCCGACGATCTCCAAGGCCGCATCCGCGAAGCAAGCCTCGTGCCTGCGCCGCGAGCCCAGGAAGACAGCCTCCGCACGGTCGCCGACATGCTCAACTTCGCCGAGGCCGAGATCGAACACTCCGTCTTGACTCGACTCGAAGAAGACGACGGCGAGACCGCCGGTCAGGTACGCGACCTCATGTTCACGTGGGACGACCTCGCGAGCATCGAGAAGCGCGCCATGCAAAAGATCCTCGCCTCGGTCGACACGAAGACGCTCTCCATCGCGCTCAAGGCTTCCCCGGAGCCCGTGTTCGACAACGTGATGGACAACCTCTCGTCGCGTGTCCGCGACATGGTGATCGACGAGAAGGAACTGCTCGGCCCCATGCCGTTCAGCGAAGTCCTCCAATCCCGGGCTGCCATCATGGGGGCCGTCAGGGCACTCATGGACAGCGGCGAGTTCAGCCCAGCGCGTGCGAGCGACGAGCTTGTGACCTGATCCATGCTGTACATCGAAACGTACATCTCCCCCATCGACACGCTCGTAGCGGGATCGTGGGGTGGAGCCGACGGGCAACAGAGCGCCGCAACCGGCGTCGGGCGCTTCCGTGTGGCCGTTGGCGACACCTGCGTCGACGTCCGTAAGACGGACCGATCGCTGGACGAGATCGGAGCAGAGATGCTCAGGTCCGACCGCGAGGCCGCGATGAAGATCGCCCGCCAAGAGGGGCACGACGACGCGACGTCCAACGCCGTCAACGCACTCAACCAGGCCACCGAGAAGCTCACCCAGGCCCGCATCGACGCCGAGGAAAGCCTCGCCGCAAACTCGATCTCACTCGCGGTGGAGATCGCGAGCCAGATCCTCAAGGTGCAGATCTCGGAGGGCGACTACGCGCTGGAGCAGATCGTCCGCTCGACCCTCTCGGCGTCTGAGATCAAGCGTGGCGAGTGCGCTGTTCATCTCAACCCGACGGACGCCCAGTCCCTTGAGGGAGTCGTGTTCCGCGACGGCACGATCATCGTGCCAGACAGCGACATTCCCCGCGGCAGCGTTCACCTCGAGACTCCGCGCGGCCTCCTCGTTCGGGATCCGGATGCCGCCCTCGGCGAGATCTGCGAGCAGCTTCTGGAGGACTTCGCCTAGTGCAAGCCCTCGACATGAACCGCTGCCGGGACGTGATCCGGCGAGCGAGCAGCCCGTTCTATCGCGGCCGCGTGGACGTCGTCTCCGGCGTCCTCGTGGAAGCCGTAGGCATTCCCGCCAGCATGGGCGAGCTGTGCCGCATCGAACGCGCCAATGGCGAATCCATCGAAGCCGAGGTCATCGGCTTTCGCGGCGATCGAACGCTCCTGATGCCCCACGGCAACGTGGTCGGCCTGGCCCCGGGCCAAGCCGTCTTCGCCTTGGGCCGGAGCTTTGGCATCGAAGTGTCGAACGGCATGCTCGGCCGCGTCCTCGATGGATTCGGCGAGCCGCTGGACGGGCGGCCCCCCGTACCAGCGGGCCTGCACCGCGACATCCGCCAGGCCGCTCCGCTCCCCCTCGCCCGCGCCTCGATCAATCAGCCGCTCTCCACCGGCGTGCGCGTCATCGACGGGTTCAACACCCTCGGTCGCGGACAGCGCCTCGGCATCTTCGCCGGCGCAGGGGTCGGCAAGTCGACCCTCCTCGGCCAAGTGACGCGCGGTACCGAGGCCGACGTCGTGGTCGCCTGCCTCGTGGGCGAGCGTGGCCGAGAGGTGCGCGACTTCCTCGAAGAGACCATTGGCGACGAAGCGCTCAAGCGTACGGTGCTTGTGGCGGCGACCTCGGATCGCTCGCCCCTCGAGCGATTGACCGCCCCCTGGGTGGCGGTCACGATCGCCGAGCACTTCCGCGACCAGGGCAAAAACGTCCTCCTCGTCGTGGACTCGATCACGCGTTTCGCCCATGCCGCGCGCGAGGTGGGCCTCGCCGCCGGTGAGCCCCCCACCGTGCGCGGCTACCCGCCTAGCTTCTTCGCCCTCGTCCCCCAGCTCTTGGAGCGCATGGGGCGTACCCTGGACGGCAGCATCACGGGTCTCTTGACCGTGCTGACCGACGGGGACGATGACGATGACCCCGTCGCCGACGCCCTGCGCGGACTCCTCGATGGACACATTCACCTGAGCCGCGACCTTGCCCAGACGGGCCACTTCCCAGCGGTGGACGTCCTGTCGAGTCTGTCGCGACTCATGCCCAAGCTCGTGACGCCGGAGCATCAGCTGCACGCGCGACGCCTGCGGGAACTCCTTGGCGCGTATCGCGAAGGCCGCGATCTCGTCGACGTGGGAGCCTACCAACGCGGCATGAACCCGCTGCTCGACGAGGCGCTTGAGCGCATGCCCGCCATCGATGCTCTATTGCGGCAGGATGTCAACGACCCAACACCGTTCGAAGAGACGGTGGAAGTTCTCGGCCTGGTGGCCGGTGCCCGCGAGGTGATGTCATGAGTTCCTTCCGACTTGCGCGGCTCCTCTCGCTGCGCGAAGACCAAGCGAAGGCGGAGAAGATCCGCTGGGCGCTCGCCCAACGCGCAGCACGTGAGGCCGCTGAACAGGCGGACGCTTCGCGCGAGCGCGCTGCCGCTGCCCAAGGCGAGCTCTCCGATGCCAACGAGCAGGGAGAGACCCGCCCCGGCAACGCCATGGGCGCGACCATCGCTGCCTACGAAACGCTCGACGCACTGAACGAACGAGTCGGACACGACGACGAGGCCCTCGCGGAGGCTCGGCGCCGCGCCTTCGACGCACTCGCTCCGTACGACGAACGGCGCAGGCAAGTGGAGGCGCTCCGACGTCTAGAAGAGCGCTGGTCCAAGGAGCAGCGTCGCACGCGTCGCCGCAAGGAGAATCGCGAGCGAGAAGCCTTCATCAACGGCCAGTCGCGGCCGATAACTAAACCTGCCCCTCAAGCCGAAGAAGCCCAAGGGGCCTGATCCGATCCCATGAACCACGTACTCAAGATCCTGGCCTACGGCCTTGGGGGCTTCGTGCTCCTCATCGGCTCCTTCGTGACGTACTCGGCGCTCACCGGAACGCCGATGCACGAAATGAAGGCCGTCGGCAAGCTGTTCCCAGAGCAGGTGACGGTCGAGGAAGGTGAGACCACCATGCTCCCCGACGTGGAGACAGAGCTCCAGAGCGATCGGCGCAGCCCCAGGCAGCTCTTTGAGAACGCCGCGACGCCGCTCGGTTCGTTCATGCTGGAAGACCCGTTCTCCGCGGAGGAACTGCGCTCCCTCGAGGAGACGCTGCAGGTCAAGCTCGATGAAGTCGCGTCCCGCGCGCGGGACCTCGATGCCCGTGAGCGCGAGCTCGACGCCGACCGCGAGCACCTTGAGGATCGCTACCGCGAGCTTGAGAAGCTGCGCACGGCTCTTCTCGAACAGGGCGCCGACACCGAGGCCGCGGGCGAAGAGGTCGACCGGGACCGCGAGGTCCTCCAAGAGGAAGAGATGGCGACCTTCAAGAAGATGGCCTCCCTCTTCGAAGACACCGAGCCCGCCGACGCGGCCAGCCTGCTGACGTCCGTCTACGGCCCGGAAGACGCCGCCAAGATCCTCGTGCAGCTGGAAGAAGACCGCATCCGCGAGCTCATCGGAGCGATCAACGCAGCGATGCCCGACGAGAGCATTCGCTACGTGAAAGCCCTCCAGGACCTGCGGGCCGAGAACGCGAAGTAGACCCCGCGGACGGGAACGCTGAGCTCTGACTCAGAGACGACCACCGGTCCGGGCGGAAGCGACGAAGGGGACCTTGCCAGATCTGCCGCCGGCCGCCACCGCCACACCTTCTCACCGAGCCTCGATCACTGTCCCAGCGCGAGGTTTCCCGCTCGGAGCCTGGCGGCGACGCACACCCATTGGAAACGATCGCGGCCGACCCCAAACGCGTCATGCGTTCAAGGTCGGCCGCTATGCCGAGTGCCGGCGCCATCGAGAGTAGCGTGCCTACGACTCGTAGTCTCTGCTCTGCCGAGTCGAGTGCGCAACGGAGTCGCGGGCGATCACGAGCGGACTTGGCCAGTGTTTTAGATCTAGTCGTCCAGCACAAAGGTCTTGGCCGTGCGCCGCACCGTCAGCGGCCAAGTGAGCGGCAGCGTGACGACTGAGAACTGAAACTCGTGGAACGGCTGGGGGAGATTGTTCTGGGGATAGTTGGAGTTCGTTGGCGCCGGGTACGGAATGAAGATCTCTTTCAGGATGTCAGTCGAACCGCGGTCGAACGGCACGTCAGAAAACGTCGTGATCGTGCCCTCGACGACGACCGGGTTCGGGCCCGCGGTGATCGTGCCCGTTTGAAGGTCCATCACACAAAGGCTGTCGGCAGGCGGGTGGGCTCCCCAGCCGGAAAGCACCATGAAGTAGCCCGGGGTGTCGACGCCCGGACCAGTGCCAACGCGAGCGATGCTGAGGCCGCCGCTCTCGCCGCTGGCCATTTGACCCAGCGCACTCACCTGGGTGTGAGGGCCACCCTGGAAGCCAATCGAGTTGACGAGGGCAGCACCCTCGGGGTCCGTGCCGCAGAGCGCATCCACGTCCGTCCCTACTCCGTCGTCAACGCGGAGGCGATCCGCCACTTTGACCCCGTGACCGTCCTTGGCCGGAACGGGAAGCGGGCCACCCCTCTCCGCAAGCATGATCTGGCTTTGAAGGTTGGACTCGGTCGTGGCAGAAAAGAGGATTCGGTTGCTTGAAAGATCGATCTCGAGGGCATCGATATCCAGCTGTGACTCGGGGGGCGCAAGTCTGTCCTGGTGGATCCACACCTCGGGCATCGACCAGCCAATTCCTTGTGTCCAAAAGGTCTTGTAGATCGCTCCCGGATGAGCATCGACGGTGTTGTTGGCGGCGTCCTTCGCGAAGTTGGTGCCCCCTGGCCCGAACGCCCACTGCTGTGTCACCGAGAAGTAGAACTCTCCGAGTCCGTTCGGAAACGAAACAGCCGAGTCCACCTGCGTGTTGTAGGTGAGGACCCCGAGGGCAAAGTCCAGACCGACCAAGTCCTGCACGGAATTGGGTCCGCATCCGATACGACTCGCAGGGGCTTCAACGATCGTCGCCCCCACAAGGAACGGATCGATGAAGGTGCTTTCGTCGAGATAGTGGCCGAAGAGCGTGTTGGCTTCTTCGCCGGCCAAGAAGGAGTCGTTGACCAGAGAGTTAGCCGGCCCTTGGGAATTCTTCTCCACCGATGCCGTCACGGTCAGCCAGTTGTTGTTGTCGGGATCGATGTTGCCTGAGACGATGTCGGCGTTGGGAATGACGCCGTTGCCCGTCGACATGGCATCGAGCTTGATCCCCGGATTGTTCGGGAACAGATCGGCGATCCGGTATCCCGCCTCGGTGGCCGGGGAAGGGGGCATGCCTCCGCCAACCACCGTGCCCGGGCCACGGACTTTGAGGAAGGTCTTGCTGTTTGGAATCCGCTCGAGGTACGCGGTGGGCCAGGCGACAGTCATGCCCATCGCCACTTGGGGCTGAATCTCTCGTCCAGGTGCCCCCTGGGGCGACACAGCAGCAGAGGAAAGCGAGACGAGCGAGCAAGCGCTACAGGCGAGGACAAGGGTTCTTGGGATTGAACGATCCATGGCTATTTCGGGGTTGGATTAGTCGGAGAGAGCGATACGAGGGGCTGCATCCCTGCGCGACGCATAGCGTCGACCGCAGAGATGTGGAGTTTTCTGAGGGCTACGACCGACTCGTCGTTGAGTACCTCAGGCAGGCACCGGATGGCGAAGTCGTAGCTTCGCTGCGTCTTGGCGACGCGTGCGAGTAGGCTCTGGGTCTGGAAAAGGCTTTGCTTGTCGTTCGAGAGCACGGCCTGGGCAAGGCGGTAGCGAAACTTGTCGTCGCGACTTGGAGCCTCAAGGGACTCGAACCCCGCGGAGGCTCGCCGAGCGAGATCGAGATAAGCAGCCACGACCTCAGGATCCTGGGAATCGTCGAGAAAAAGCGATATGGCCTCGCGCTGATCCACCGTGGCCAAGAGCGATGCCTTGAGGTCAGGACTTGCCTCGGCACGCCCTGCTGGGATGCTGGTGGCGAACTCTCGAGCCTCCTGGTAGCGGTGCGAATCGAGCTCGACCATCACGCGATGGATCAGTGCCTTTCTGTTGTTGGGCGCGATGGCGAGCGCTCTGCTCGCCGCCGAGCGGGCGTCGTCGTAGCGCGCTTGCCGACGGGCGAGGTGCGCAACGTTCTCCCACAGGGTGTGAGAGTCGTACGCAAGCCCTAGACCACTGTGGGCCCTGTTGAACGCTTCGGGGTACCGCCTTTGCCCGCCCAGAAAGAAGGCCTCCCAATGAAGCGCCATGGCGCTCGGAGCCCCGAATTGCGCGTGCAAAGCCTCGACGGACCGAAGCCCACGCGCGAGACGGTCTTCGATAGAGGTGCTACTCGTGACCCAATCGATTGGCAAAAAGAGCTCTGCACCGTAGCGTCCGACCGACGATCGGAACGGCTCGAGATAGCTTTTCGCGGCGCCGTATGCCTCCACCTCGGATTCGTACTGCCGAGTGAAGCGAAGCGCCAACAGTGCCAGCACGACCGCGTCTCGTTCCGTCTCTGGTCGGGGCGTGCTGCCGAGGATCTCGCGGCTCCACGTGGCTGGATCGTCGGCGAACAGGTGCGACGCAAGCTCGCTTGAGAGCGAATCCGCAAGCTTCGACCAGTGCTGGCTGGCCAGATCCGACGAGCCCTGATCCTGCAAAAAGAGCGCAAGGAGGAGGCGCGGCTCCGGCCGACTTGGGGTGAGGTCCGCGAGCTCCGTCAGCTTGGACACAATGGTCGTGGCGGCGTCGGGATCCGCCACCTTGCGATCCAAGGGATCCACAAAGGTGAGGTTGGGTGGGACGAGCGTGAACGCCGCGTTGGCTCTCTCGGCTCGATCCGTCACGACCTTGTTCCGAGCGAGTACTCCGATCCCGAGGAGAACGGTCGCAAACAATGCAAGTGCGGCACCGCGGGCGACCCCCGATCGTTTGACTGCGCGCCACTTGTGAACGATCGCGGGAACAGGCCGTGCTTGAATAGACTCGTGTGCCAGGAATCCGCGGAGATCAGAAGCGAGCGCCGAGGCATCGCTGTAACGATCGTCCGCTGAACGGGCGAGTCCCCAGTCGAGGATGGCCTGGACGTCTTTGGGCAGATCGGGCTTGATCGTCCGGGCAGGGCGCGGTGGGCGCGTGGCCAACGCCGTGAAGACATCCGTGACAGACCCCTGGTAGGGCGGGACTCCCGTGACGAGGTGATAGATCGTCGCGGCGACTCCGTAGACGTCATGGGACGGTCCATAGGAGGTCTGGCTATCGAGCGCCTCGGGCGGCATGTACGCCGGGGTGCCGAGTGCCGCATCGGTGCGCGTCAAGCCGACCTGGTCGGCGTGGGTCGCTAGCCCGAAGTCGAGCAAGACGGCGTGCCCGTCCTTGCGGATCATCACGTTGGACGGCTTGACGTCGCGGTGCGTCACCCCGGATGCGTGCGCCGCAACGAGGCCCTCGGCGATCTCTGCCGCCCATCGCACTGACTGGCGAAGGCGGCCGTCCCTGGAGCTGGGCTCGATGCCAAACGTTTCTAAGGGCCAGTCACGACCGACCTTGGCTGACGTTTTCGACGACTCCTCAAGTAGAGCGGCAAGCGAAACCCCTTGCACCCGCTCCATGACGAGGTAGGGCGCGCCGTTCTCGGTGAATCCACGGTCGAAGATGCGAACCACAGCGTCGTGCGTGACCGCTGCCAAGGCCGTGGCTTCCCGGTCAAAGCGAGCACCCGCCTGGCCGCGGTCCACGAGACTCTCGCCAAGGATCTTGATGGCGACGTCACGCTTGAGTTCGACGTCGGTGGCTGAGTACACGACCCCCATGGCGCCAGCACCGATTCGGTCGTTGATCCGATAACGATCAGCGAGTGCTGAGCCCAGGAGAGGATCGCGCTGCATTCCCTCGGATTGACGGGAGCGGATCTCGCGCGCCGCTTCGAGTGCGTCCGCGACGACCGGTGCCAACTCAGGCCTGTCGGCGCACAGGACTTCGAGCGGAGTCCCAACGGAGCCGGGGTGCTCCTCTTCCTCCTCGAGTGCCTGGGCGACCCACTCTGCCAGAAGAGCGTCGTCTGTCTTGTCGTCGTTTTGGTTTCCCATGCCTGCGATCAGTTCGTCGTTCGCTTGAGCTTGAGGGCCAATTGGGCCTGGGCCGCGTAGTAGGCTCGGCGAGCAGCCGACGCAGAGGAGTAGCCGAGGTCCGTCGCGAGTGTCTCGAAGCTGAGCGACTGCTCAACACGTGCTCGAAGGAGCAACCGGTCCTGCTCGCTGAGTTCAGCGAACGCCGCCTCCACCTTCAGAATCTCCTCGTGTTCCGACGCTACCTTGGCTGGGTCTTCCCCCCTCTCAAGCTCTAAGTGGTCGTCCGTGTTCCGTGCGACTCGCCGGATGTCCCTTCGGCTCGCTTCATGGAATCGCACAGCGTCCATGATCCGATTTCGGATAATCATGGCCAAGTAGCCTGTGAAGGCCTCCTCGTCCTCGCCTTGGAAGTCTTGGAGGCTCTTGACGACGCTACGGAACACTTCCTGAACGACGTCTCCCGTGCTAAATCGAGCGGTCAACCAAGGCCGGCTGGTCCGCAGATCGAAAGCCAAGCTCTTGTGGACTTTCGTCTGCACCGTGACATAGAAGCGCTGGATCAGATCGTCGAGGGCCGTTTCATCACCTGCCATCGCCCTGTCGAGCAGCGCTCGAAAGTGCAGCGGGGAACTGGACGAATCTGGCATGGTGTAGAGAATCTTATCCTGTGGGACGCAGTGGTCTCATCGCGTCCGGACCTAGCGGCGTTAGTCCCCCAAACTTCGTGCGGAGTTTCTCGAGGAAATCTTCGACGACGCCGTGGAAAGCCTCACGAGCCCCACCTGAAGGGGAGATCTGGGCGAGGGGAATCAATGGGGAGGGCCGATGAAAGCTACCCCGAGGTGGCGGACGAAGAGCGATGGCCCCACTTCCAGGGCAGCTAGACCGCCCGAGTCCCAAGTCTGGGAATACCCCATCATGTCTCTGAGACAGGTTTCGGAAGGGAGGAGGGGGGCACCACGCGCTGGCGTTCGAGCCACCGCGGTTTCTTGGGGAAGCACGAACGCTCCTACGCCGCGTCGCGCCGTGTAGCGCACAGGGCAGGTGCCTTGCGCATCCGAGTCTCCAGAAGCCCGCATCGCGGGGCGAGCTCATGGCCTGCCGAGGGCTAGCCACCATGAAGAAGGCAGCGAACAGAGAGAGACCCAAGGTCCGACGTAGGGCGACAACGATGGCCCTCGGAGCTGCAACGATCACAAGGACCCGAATTCGCTTCCTCACCATCGTGAACACAAGGCGAGTGCATGCCCCGACGGCACTCACGGGTATGCCCGCCTAACCGTCAAGCACCGCACGTTCAAGGGAGACTGCACGCCCCACCGTCACATTGCCTAGTGCAGCGGTGCCCGCAAGCGCTACTGGGTGCATGGGAACTCTAGGCTGTCGGACCGCTCGAACGCTCGCTCTTCGGGGGAGCACGAGCGGTTCGACGGCCACTCTCCGCGCAGCCGTCGGTCGAGTTCACGAGTACTAGAGCCGCGCGATGGCTGCCGCGATCGCCCCAACGAGTCAGGCCCGCTACGCTCAGAGTGGACAGCGCATCGAACTCCAACTCATCCGGAAACCAAGCGACGATGCGCGCCCGAGAGACCCCCGTCGGCACGGACAACGGCCTTCTGTTCGTGATCGATGATCTTCCCATCGAGCAGCTCGTCTGCATGCTGATGACTGACACCCAAGGCTTCGTGCCGCTCTTCGGGAGCAGCCCGGGGCTTCTTTGCCTTGGGGACAACGTCCTAGGCTGCTCGCAGTCTGTGCTCGGAACGGTGAACGTCACCATCGACTTCCTGTCCGGCCTCACGGCGCTTCCCCAGGGCACGACGGTGATAGCTGGCGAAGGGTGGAGCCCTCCGTTCTAGTTCAGGGACGGTCATCAAAACAGCACGTCCAAAACCTCGAGCGGACTATGCGTGGTGCTCCACTGGATCGTCGTGTCGACGTGCTGGCTCCCTTGGACTCGACGGCTCGGGCCTCGTCTCGGCATGGGTCCACGCCTCTGACGCTGGGATAATTTCAGGAAGGAGTTCGAGAATCCAAGAGGACGGCTCCGCCTGACGCTATAGTCCTCGGCGCGTCGAAGATACAGCGATGCCTCACTGATCCTTGTTGACGGTCGTCCCACCATCAACCCGCTTTCAAAGCTAACGCATGGACGCCGGCAGTCCGGTTGACGAGCAGTATCGTCGCTACATCAAGAGCAGGTCTCCCAAGGACCTTGCCCCCATCTTTCAAGAGCTGGCCCCCAAACTGCTGGCCGCTGCCAAGCGCGCGGGGCTCGACGGACAAGGCGCTGAGGACGTGGTCCAAGAGACGTTCCTCGCGGTCATCGAGTCGGAGGACCGCTTCGATCCGGCGCGCTCCTTCGTTGCCTGGGTCCGCGGCATCGCGCTGCGGCAAATGCGTGCGGAGCGCCGTCGTAGAGCTCGCCTCGCTTCGCTTCTACGGGCCGATCACGAAGCGGAAGCCACCGACCTAGAGGGCCGAGACCCTGCCGCCGAGTCCGTTTCCTCGACGGACTTCCAGCGGAAGGTGGAGGAAGCCATCATCGCGCTGACCGAGGGCAACCAGAAGGTCGTTCGCGCCGCCTTGTTCGAGGGGCTGAGCGTGGACGAGATGGCCGAGCGCTTCGACCTTTCCAACGGCGCCGTGTCCGTTCGACTTCACCGGGGACTCAGGCGACTGCGCGCAAGGCTTAAGGAGTCTTCGTCCATGGCCGTCCTCGCCTTCGGCGCGGGGAAGGAACGGGGCTTGGAGGTCGTTTGGCAGCGGCTCACCCGAGAGATTCCTCGAGCTACTCCGGCAAAGGCCGCGGCGACGAGCACTTCTTTGTCGGGTGGACTCCTGATCGGCGCCCTGCTGCTTGCGACCTCGGGAGCGGCAGCCTGGTTCATCACCCAGCGGAGCGAAGGCAAGACGGTGGACGTTCCCGCCGCTCCGTCTGTTGCGGAGGCCGCGGCAACCTCTGGGGACACAGGCGAACCCGGAGACGCAGCAGGCCCCGCACCCAACCCC
>CALHGQ010000343.1 GCA_938030175.1 uncultured bacterium
TCGCCGGTGCTGTCCCAGAGGAACCACGCGCCTTCACGCTTTTCACCAACGAGGCGGCCAAACTGCTTGCGGGTACCGCTCTCGTGCCAGGCTTGGTGCAGGCCAAGGGGCTCATTGGCCACGTAGCTATCGACGACAGCGATCTGGCCGTTGGCAAACCAGTTTCGGCCGATGCCGACCATCTCGCCGCTCTCGAAGGTCACCAGGCCACCCAGGGTGCCGTTGTCCCACCACTCACGGAAAACGCCTTCGAGGACACCGTCCACGTAGCGGCCGGAGATATGGCGGCTTCCATTCATGTGGAACTGCTTGTCTTCACCGATGCGTCGGCCGCGCTCCCAGGTCTTGACGTAGCGGGACTGGCCGTTCGGCCACCAGGACTGCTCGTCGCCGTGACGCTCGCCGCCTTCCATGGGCTGGACGTGCTGGGGCTGCCCGTCTTCGTACCAGCCCTCCACCTTGCCGATGGGAACGCCCGCCTCGTACTCGGCGCGCGCGATGCGCTCGCCGCCGGGCGCGAAGCCCTCATGGACGCCCACGCGTTCGCCGTCCTCGAAGGCACCGCGCTCAAGCACGGCGCCGTCGTCGTGCCAACTGATGAAGTCGCCGACCTGCTTGTTCTTCTCAAATCGCGCTTTGGATCGCTCGCGCCCGTTCAGGTGCCACGTCATCCACTCGCCCTCTTTGAGGCCGGCGGCGTAGCGTCCTTCTTCGGCCTTCTCGCCATTCGGGTGCCAGCGAATGAAGGCCCCGCTGAAGGCGTCCTGCACGTAGGTGTAGGAGGCGGAAACGAGGCCGTTGGTCCGGTGGTACTCCTTCCACTCGCCGACCTTGTTGCCCTGGGAGTCGTACTGGCCCTCCTTCGCCACCTGCTGGTTCTCATGCCACCAGGTGCGCTTGCCGATGTACTTGCCGTAGAGCGACTCACCCTCGGACTTCTTGAGCAGCTTGGTCACCGGGTCGAAGTACTCCACGGTCACCGCAGCGTTGGCCGAGGGCGCCGTCGGATTCGTGCCGGAAGTGCCTGGATCATCGCCGCACCCCGCGAGGGTCAAGACGAGTGGGGCCACCAGGCAGGCGGCACCCCATCCCATCATGAGGCGCGTCCGACCTTGGCCGGACGGGGGGCCCATCGGGGAGCATTCAGCCTGGGATCGCGGGTCCGAGCGTCGGGAATCATGACTCATGCGGGAATCCTAGCCCGATGAGCCTCCGGATCGCCCCTCCGCGCCGAGGTTTCCCGTGGCGGGCTCTGGATCCCGGTCTGACACAGCCAAACCCGGGTGGTGGCCCCCAGGGGCGCTATAGCGGGCTCTCGCTATGCGACCGAACGTAGGAACTTGCTTTTCCTCACCAGTCAGGGGCAGGAGTTTCCCGAACAGCTGCTTACTACGCGCTTACAGGCACACCCCGTCTGACCCCGGCGCGTTCTAGACAAGGACAGCAACTATGAAGACCCAATCGAAGAAGTGGATCAGCACCCTGGGCTCGGCGGCCCTGGGCCTGGCCCTGACGCCTGGACTCGCCCAGGCCCAGGACGGACCGTTTATCGCAGAGGATGGAATCCTCGTCGTGGAATTCGAGTCCGCAAGCCCGTCTGGCTCTTGGGCCAGCGAAACGGAAATTGCCGGCTACACAGGTTCGAACTACGTCCGCTGGGACGGCCCGAACCTGTTCAACACGCCTGGCACCGACGTGTTCGGCGTGGACTTCGAGCTCTCTGAGGCCGGACGCTACTACTTCCGCATCCGCAACCGTCACGACCACCCGGACAGCACGGAGACCAACGACGTCTTCGTCCGGATGGACGGCGGCCCCTGGGTCAAGGTGTTCTCCTGGCAGCGCGGCCAGTGGACGTGGACCACGAACCACGAGTTCAGTCACACGAACAAGCCGGAGGCTGAGTACATGCTCACCGAGGGCGCGCACCGCATTGAGTTCTCAGGACGGAGCCATGACTTCATCATGGATCGCTTTCACCTGTTCAACGACCACGCGTCGGATCCGTACTCGGTGACCCACCCGGAGTCGAGCCGCAGCAACGTCAATGACTCCCCCATTGCCGTGGCACACGTCACTCCCAGCGTTGTGCCCGCAGGCGATGCCTTCAGCACGACGATTCGACTCAACGCAACGGACAGCTACGACCCCGACGGGGACAACCTGAACGTGTTCTGGCACGTTCGGGGCGGACGATTCACCGACGGCACAGGGCCTCGCAGCCACGTAGCCAAGATTCGAGTCAAGGGCGACTTCGCCCTCCCGGTTCAGCTCGTCGTGAGCGACGGCGAAACCGAGCGTGACGTCGACTTCGGCTACATCAACGTCGCAGGCTCCGGTGGAACCGTCGGCGGCTCAGGCATGGTCTGGCATCCGGTCACCGTGGACTTCCAGGGTCCGAACATGAGCGAGACGGACTCGGCGCCCAACCCGTTCTTGGACTACCGCCTGAACGTCACGATGACGCGTCCGGACGGCACGACGATCGTCGTCCCCGGCTTCTTCGCTGGCAACGGCAACGGCGGCGGCACCGGCAACGTCTGGCGCGCCCGCTTCACCCCCGACGCCCCCGGCGTCTGGAGCTATGACGCGAGCTTCCGCATCGGTGAGACGATCGCGACGAGCCTCGACGTCAACGCTGGATCGGCCACGGACTTCGACGGTGCATCAGGCTCCTTCGGCGTCATGACGCGCGATGCGCAGGCACGTGGCTTCCTCTCGAAGGGCCGCCTCGACTACGTCGACGACTACTACCTGAAGCACCAGGGCAGCAACGAGTACTTCATCAAGACGGGTACCAACAGCCCTGAGAACTTCATGGGCTACAAGGGCTTCGACAACGTCCAGGACAACGGCGGCGTCGGGATCATCCACGAGTTCGCCCCCCACATCGGGGACTGGAACGAAGGCGATCCGCTCTTCACGTCGAACACCTCGGGTGTTGACTCCAAGGGCATCATCGGCGCGCTCAACTACCTGGGCGAGACGGGTGTCAACGCCATGTACTTCCTGCCCATGAACATGGGTGGCGATGGACAGGAGACCACGCCCTTTGTCGGCTACACCAACACC
>CALHGQ010000344.1 GCA_938030175.1 uncultured bacterium
AGGGTTGGGGACGCGGAAGGCGCCTGGCGAGATCTAGGAATTCCAGAAAACCGCCTCTAGCCTACCGGCCGATCGAACCTCTGCCCGAGATCCCCACGGGATTTCCCGGCTTCCCACTCGCGATCCCCAACGCGGTGGACGCCTTAGGGTGTGATGAAAGGAACTATGGCCCGAGGGAATGTTCAGTTTGAAAGCTCGTTAGACGGAAGGCAGCTAGACCGTGAGGCCAACTGGCTGGTGCGCGTGGCGGAGAGGCTCGTCCGGGACCCTGGGATGGCGCAGGATGCGGCCCAGGAAGCCTGGCTCAAAGCCGAGCGCGCCGGCTGGCACGTCGATCGTCAGGTCCTGGTGCGCGGGGTCAAGGACTCCATCTCCAGCCAGCGACGCGGCCAGCGTCGACGCAAGCGGCGTGAACAGGAGGCGTCACGGCCAGAGTCCGTGGGTGCGGTCGTGGATCAAGTGGCCGCCAAGGAGCAGCTGCACCGCGTCTGGGAAGCGGTCGCCGACCTGGGCGAGCCGCTGCGCTCGACCTTGGCTCTGCACTACCGCGAGGAGTTGTCGACCAAGGAGATTGCCGAGCGCATGGAGACCCAGGCCGACACCGTGCGCTGGCGGCTGCGGAAGGGTGCCGCGGAGCTCCGCGCCCGATTCGAAGCGGACCCTGAGCGCGGTGGCGTCGCGGCCCTCGCAGTGCTCTGCACCCCCACCGCCGGACTCCCGGCGGCGCCGACGGCGGCGACGGCGGCCGTTGCGGCGACCCTACCGTCATCGGTGAAGTACATCGGCGCATCCCTGATCGCCGTCGTGCTGATCGCGGTCGGCTGGATCGCCATTCGCTCGGCGGAACCTAGTCCTCCCCTGGCCAAGGAAGCCTCGATCGCCATGGTCGACTTGGGCGACGTCTCAACGGGACCGGGACAGCTAGCCAACACGGCTGCCGCGGCGCCGACCGCGCAACCGCAGGAGAACAGAGAGGCGCTGAGCGCGGACACTCCCAAGCCGCTCGCCAACCCGTGGCGCCTGAGCGCCGTCGACGAGAACGGCCTTCCCGTTGAGGGCGCCAAGGTCTTCGTGGAACGCTACGGAGTGCAAGAGGCGACAGAGCTCGGGGAAACAGCGAGCGAAGGAACGTTCTCCATGGAGAAGATCGGCGGACGGGTAGAGACCGTTTGGGTCGAGAAGCCCGGCTACCAAAACGGGGTGCTTGACGTCACTGCGAGTCGCTCCAAGACCCGAGACTTCGGCGTATTGGTCATGCGCGCGGGCAGCATCCTTCGCGCTCAAATCGTCGATGAAGGCGGACAAGCCATTCCGAACGCGGTCGTCTACCCCCAGCGTCTCCCGGAGCACGACGGCAAGTGGGAGCTCGGCCCAGGGCGACAGGACTGGCGTCTATCCAACAGCTCAGGCGAGGTGGAGTGGACCAACCTGAACCCAGAGATCCGCCGGTTCAAGATCCACTCGGACGCCCACTGCGATCGGATCGTGACCTCCGATGCGGGCGTGAACCCGGTCGACGGCAGAGGCTTCCTGGAGTGGGAGCTCGCCGAGGGCCTCATGCTCGACGGTCATGTGCGAGGTATCCCCTCGGACTACGTGGGCGACCTCAAGGTGACGGCCTACCTCCACGCCCGGTTCGGGGAGAGCGAGTTTCTGGGCGGCGACAGCAGTGACTTCTTCAGGTTGGTCTCCTGGGGGCCCGTTGCAAAGGACGGTTCGTTCGAGCTCGACGGCCTGCACCCGGGCGCCCGGTATTCGCTCTCGCTCCATCGTGCGCATAGGAACGCGACGCCTTTCAGCCGCAACCTTGGCGCTAGCTCCTCGAGCCTCGGCAGCGTCATCGAAGTCCCAGCAGAGATCGGCACCGCGGAGATTCACTGGGTTCCTAGGTCGACGCTTCGGTTCCAGGTGGTGACCGTGGACGGATCCAAGCTGCCGAAGGGCTTGACCGTAAGCTCCAGGACGCTTGGCATCGCCGGTACCCTCCGCAGTCAGTCCCCCGCGCCCGTCGCCCCGGACGGAATGGTTGTGCTGCGTGATCTTCCGTGCCCCCCTCGGGGCATCACCCTGGACATCGGTGCCACAGGGTTCGATACCGCGCGGGTGAATTCGCGTCCCTTCCAGCCCGGCGCCACGGTTGACCTGGGGCGCGTTGACCTCGTTCCGTTCAAGACCGCGGTGGTCCTTGTGCGAGACCGAATCTCTGGAGAGCCCATCATCGGAGCCAAGGTCTATGCCGCAAGCGACGAGCGGTCGATCCCCCTCGTGGTTCGCCCGAGACAGGGCCTCACCTCCGCGGATGGACTCGCATCCATTGAGTATCGCCCCACAAGCCGCTCGGAGGGCCCCCATTCGATCTCCGTTCGACACCCCGACTACGCCGAGCGGATCCTCCCGGGCCAGGACCTCCGGGACAGCCATGTCGTGCCCCTCGAAGTCGAACTCGGGCACGGGGGGTCCGTCTTGGTCTCAGCCCCGAACGCGGCGCAGGGAGAGCAGGTCTTCTGCGCTCCGAAGAGCGGCGATGAACAGGTCGCCGCGATGAGTCGCCGTACGAACGGGTATCGCGACCTGCGTGTCCGCCTCGGCGCCCTCGCGACAGACGGCACCGTGCAATTCGATCACCTCGCCCCCGGCGAGTACGAATTCCGACTGGTGTCCGGCGACCCGAGCCTAAAACAAGCCATCGGCTGGCTGGAGCACGACACGGTCACCGACGCGGGCGCGGTGCGCGCCACCGTGGTCGAGGACGAGGTGGTAGAGGTCGCCCTGGGCTCGACGTCCAAGGTCGCCTTCGAAGGGTCGCTCCGCGCGGCGGGCAAGCCGCTCGCGGGCGCTAAGGTGATCCTCGTCGACCCCCAGGCCAGTCCATCAGCTAGCCTCTGGAGACTACGGATCGATGGGGCCGGCGCGATGGCAACGACCTCGGAAGACGGCCATTTCAGCATGGG
>CALHGQ010000345.1 GCA_938030175.1 uncultured bacterium
GTCCTCGCGACGACCGCGACCCTCAGCTTCCTTGCGATGGGAACCGCTGAGCTGCCTTACCTGAACGGCCAGCTCTGCATCGGCGCGCCGCTCACGCGCGGCCCAGTGGGCGTGGTCACCACAGGCTCCTCGGCCCCTTGCGATACGAGCGCGGCGTTCACGATCCCAGCGGCTGACCTTTCGGCTGCGGGCTTCGCACCGGGCGACCTGATCTTCGCCCAGGTGATCTATCGGGATCCGGGTAGCGCCCAGGGCGTCGCCATCACGGGCGCGCTCGCGGCGGTCTTCGAGCCCTAGTCGAACGCGACTACGCGCGCTTCAGGTGCACCTGGAAGACGGTGCCGCCGTCGGCCCTCGGGAGCGCGCGGACCTTGCCCTTCATGGCGCGTGCCTGGAGCGCCACCAGGTGAAGGCCCAGGCCCGTGCCCTTGGTGGAGCGCGTCGACTCTTCGCCGAGGCGCAGGAATGCCTCGAAGACGCGGGCGCGGTCCTTCTCGGGAATGCCGGGTCCACGATCGAGGACTTCGAGGAGGACGTTGCCTTTCTGGCTCATACGCGTGCGCACGAGGATGGGCTCGGCCTTGAGGCCCTGGCCGCCGGTGTTGACCGGCGCGTACTTCCGAGCGTTCTCCACGAGGTTCTGGACGATCACGTGGATGCCCTCGGGGAGCACGAGGACGTGGGGGAGCCCTGGTGATAGCTCGAACGCGATGTCTTCTGCAGGTCGCCCGCCCACCATGGTCAGGTCGTCCTGTTGCTGGAGGATCTCCTCGTTCAGGTCCCCTGGAATCGGGTGATGGTTCTGGTCGAAGAGCTTTCGGCGTAGGAGCACCCGGTCCACGAGTCCGTCGAGGCGGTCGGACTCGTGCACGATGCGGGCCAGGTACTCGGTGCGCTTCTCCTCGCCTTGGACCCAGCCGTCGTGGAGCATCTCGCCGTAGAGCTTGACGGCAGCGATGGGCGTCCGAAGCTCGTGGGTCACGGACGCGACGAAGTTTCGCGTGCGTTCGGCTTCAATGCGGCTCGCTCGGATGCTGGACAGCAGCAGTCGAATCCCAATGGCCATCGACACCGTCAGGATGAAGGCCATGCCACCGAACCAGGCGTTCTGGATGCGGAAGTCGCGGCGCAGGGAGGTCGCGTCGGTGCGAACCCGCAGCTGGTTGTCAGGCATCGCGCTGCGCAGGTCGAGGCTGCTGCTGAGGCGCTCAAAGAGTTCGACGTTCGCTACGGTCACGTCGCGATCTGCGGAGACGTTGGCCCCGGCCACGACGAGCTCTTCGCCCATGCCGAGCACCTGCCTGGCCACGTCCTGGGGCATGGTTTCGAAGATCCACTCGGAGTCCATCACAAACCCCTGAACGAGGTGCACGGTGCGCTCTACGGCATCGATGCACGGAGGGAGCGGCTCGATGCCCACCAGCCTCGGGATCGAAATGTTCCGAACACCGATGATCGCCGGGTAGTCTTCCTCAGGTTGCGGGATGACCCGCAGGGACATGGGCTGCACGTACACGCTGTGACGATCGCGGCCGTCTTCGGTGTCAGTCGACTGCAGCGCGGGATGGTCGTCGATCGCGGCCCGACAGTCTTCGACGGACCCCTCCGAGAGGTTCAACACAACGGTGCGAACCAGGACTCCTTCGGGCGAGGCGTAGCCCTCATCCTCGCGGGCGCGGAGGAGTTCGTCGTCCGCCAGAATCGACTCCTCAAGGATCGGCGCGGCCACCGCTGCCCTCACCAGTTCACGGATTCGTCCGGCGATGGGGTCAGGTCCTGGGGGAACGGGTCCGCGCAGGACGGCGACCTCGGGCAGGTCCGCTACGACACCGCTCTGGAAGGAGTACCACCCGAGGATTCCCGGGGGGAGCGCCTTATCGACCAACGGCGAACGCGTCGGGGTGATCGGACCGAGGTCGTCCTTGTAGTAGAGCTTGCGGTACTCCCAGAAGTCGCGGCTAGCCTCCCGAGCGAGGAGTCCGCGCACTCGGCCAGCGATCGACTCGCCGAGGCGGGCGGCAGCATCATTGCACTCGGCCGGTAGTTCCGCGAGCCGGCGGTCCTGGTCGCGGTTGAGCTGGCGAAAGAGGAGCGCACCAAAGACGGCGGCGGGTAAGCCGACGAGCACGACGTACAGAAAGAGCGCCGTGCTCCGCGACGATAGCCGCATGCCTCCCCGCTCGCCCACGGGACTCAGGCGTACCAGCGGTAGCCTTTACCGCGAACGGTTTGGATGAGCTGCGGCTTGCTGGGCTCGGGCTCCACCTTGCGGCGCAGTCCCACGATGTGAATGTCCACCGTACGCGTCTCGACATTGGCGCTTTGGTAGTGCCACACGTCGAGCAGGAGGTCCTCGCGCGTCACCACGCGATCGTTGTGCTGGATGAGGTAGCTCAGGATGTCCCCCTCCCGAGGCGTCAGAGGAATCGTCTCGCCGTCCCTGTGGACCTCAAGCCGAGCGAGGTCCACCTTGATGTCGCCGGGCAGCTCCATCACCTGGGGCGTGGGCGGGGCCATCGTCTCGCGGCGGAACTGAGCCTCGACGCGGGCCAGAAGCTCCCGCGGCGAGAAGGGCTTCTTCATGTAGTCGTCGGCGCCGGCCTCGAACCCGCGCACGAGGTCCTCCTCGTCGGCCAGGGCCGTGAGCACGAGGACGCGCACCGTGTGGTTGTCCGCGCGGAGCTTCCGCAGGACGTCGAGGCCGCTTTGGCCCGGGAGCATCAGGTCCAGGACGATCAGATCGAAGCCGCCCGACCGCGCCGTGTCCAGGGCGGTGTTGCCGTCATGGGCCACGGCGGCCTCAAAGCCCGCGTGCTCCACGGCATCGCGGATGCCGATGGCGAGGGCCTCCTCATCCTCAACGACGAGGATCCGTCGCTTGGTGCCGGTGGGGGAGATCGTGGCTGGGTTGGTTTCCGAAGTCATGATGCCGGGGGGATTCGTAGGCCCGAGGTCAGGGGCAGCGAAGAGGTAGAGCCGCGCTGGGCAAGAAAAGGTAGCACCTACGCCTGCGTCATCCATCTGTGAACCGCTTCAACAGACACGGCTTCCGCCCCAAATTTCCCAGATCGTCCGGATGCAGGACCCGGATAGGCCCTTATCGGGACGCTGAGCTACTCAGGCCCCGGCTTGGACAGGAGGCCGGCCGACCGGAGCCGCTCTTGTTCGATCTGCGTCAACGCGGCTTGATCCTCGGCGCGGATGGGGGCCTCGTCGAGAATCGCGCGGGCCTCGTCGACGAGATCCTGCTGAACCAGTCCGTCCGCGATGCCGGCTGCTGCTTTCGCCGCCGCCTTCCTGAGACGAATCGGGCCGATGTCGATGCCGCGGCCGCGCGCTGCTTGCAGCGCCTGGTGCGCGGAAACCGCCGCTTGGGCGGGCAGTCCGTGCTCGAGGTGATCTAGCGCGATGACGAGCTGGTACGCCACGTTGTAGGCATCCTCGAGCAGTTTGTCCCCCGAGGCCCGCGCGGCCTTCCGAGCCACGAACGACGAGTTGGCGTCGAGGACATTGACCTCGGTTTCCCGGAGCCCCTCGGGGCGCAGCACGCCGTCCGCCTGGTCTTTCTTCGGACGCTCGCTCGTCATCCGAGCGATGATCGGCGCCGCGACCTCCAGCCTTCCACCGAGCAGCATCTCCGTCCCGACGGCGCGAAGGTACTCAGGGGTCAGGAGTTCTGCTTGTTCCAGGTCGACGAGCGCCTGCTCGACGCGGTCTGCGTCACGGCGGTCACATGCGGCGCGCAGCAGGTTTTGGAGCGCGAGTGGATTCCGCTCGTCGAGGGCGCGCGCGCGCTCGAAGCTGTCCGAGGCCTTTTGGAATTCACCTCCCTTCGCATGAAGGACGCCCATCGCGAGGCTCGCCGCAAAGCTATGGGGCCGAACGCTATTCCAGTTCTCCAGAACGGTTCGTTGCGACTCAAGCGACGCGCCCGTGCGGGAGAGCCGTTGGGCCTCCTTCTCCAGCACGATGGGGCTGTCGGGGGCCGCGGCGGCGGCGCGCTCGAGGACCTCTCCGAGCTTGGCCGCATCGAGGCGTTCGGCGCCGTTCGCCATGGCGACGGCAGCGCTAGG
>CALHGQ010000346.1 GCA_938030175.1 uncultured bacterium
CGCCACCAACGCCGAGATTCCGCCCGTGGACGCCGTGCGCGCGGCTGGCGTCATGGGACAGTCGCTCTTCATGCCCCCCACCGTCAAGGGTTGGGACGGCGGCCGTGCCTGGATCGACCCCGGAACGTGGTTGGCACGCCATAACTGGATCTCTGACTTCGCGCTCGCGAACGGGCTCGTCGCCAAGAAGGCGTTCGGGTCCACCAAGCTCGAATCGAACCGTGAGCGCGCCATCGACGCGGTCTGCCACGTCCTAATGCCCGAGGGGGTCGACGACGACATGCGCGCCACCCTCGAAGCCGCCGCCCAATCTGCACACTCCGACGGGCACGCGTTCCACAAGATCGCCGCCCTCGTCATGACCTCTCCTGAGTTCCACCTCGCATGAGTCCTACTGCATTCCCCAGACGTTCCTTCCTCGCTGGTGGCATTCGCCTCGGGGCGATTGGCACCACCCTCGGCACGTTCGGCCCCGCAGCCCTCGCCTGCACGGGCGGCGGCCAAGCCAAAGACGGCCGCGAGCGAATCCTCGTTGTCCTGCAGCTTTCGGGCGGCAACGACGGGCTCAACACCATCATCCCCCACGGTCAAGACGAGTACTACCGCGCGCGTCCTACCCTCGGGCAGAAGCCGGGCGACGTGCACAAGCTCGATGAACACGTGGGTCTGCACCCAAGCCTCGGTGGCCTTGCGGAGCTTTACCACGAAGGGCAAATGGCCATCGTCCACGGCGTCGGCCATCCCAACGCCGACCGATCGCACTTCCGCTCGATGGAGATCTGGCACACCGCAGAACCCTTCAAGCCAGTGGGCCGCGTCGGCTGGCTTGGGAACATGGCGGATCAGCTGATCGCGAAAGCGCCAGGTTCACTCCCGGCTCTCTCCGTCGGGGGTCGCGAGAGCGTTCTCTCCATGCGCGGGGCCACGGCGACTCCCCCCACCGTGCCCGATGATCGCGGCTTCAAGCTCGCGAGCACCTCGCGGCAGATCGCGGATAGCCGTACGGAGCTCGCCAGCGCATCGCGTAAGGGCAGCGCTCGGTCGAAGGACCAGCTGGCGTTCTTGCGCATGACCGCGCGCACCGCCTACGACGCCGCCGACCGGATGTCGAAGATGACCCAGGTGGAGGGCGGCGTGAAGTACCCGGGCACGCCGCTCGCGAAAGAACTGCGCCTCGTGGGCCAGCTCATCCGCGGCGGATTCGGAACGCGCATCTACCACGTCGCCCTCGGCGGCTTCGACACCCACGCAAGCCAGGCCTCCGTGCATGGCGCTCTCATGCAGCAGCTCGGTGGCGCCCTCACGGCCTTCCAGCGCGACCTCATCGATTCGGGCCACTCCGATCACGTCACCACGATGGTGTTCTCCGAGTTTGGCCGGCGCGTCGAGGAGAACGGCTCGAGGGGCACGGACCACGGCCGGGGCAACCCGGTGATGCTCTTCGGCGGCGGAATCCAGGCTGGCCAGCACGGCACCCGGCCCGACCTGACCGATTTGGTACAGGGCGACATCCCCTCTACGACGGACTTTCGGGGCCTCTACCGGCAGCTAGAAGCCGATTGGATGGGCCTGCGCCCCTTCGGAGCGGAAAAGGTGGCGGCGCCCAAAGTAGTCTGAGCCCTGGGAGGTCAGAATACTGGCCTCCGAGTCCGGTTCTCAGAAACTGGGCCCGAGCCCTGGAGTCGAGAGGCTCCGGGTCTAAGACCCCACCAAGACCCGACCCAAGACCCCCCCCCAAGACCCCACTGTGCGCTGAGCTTCAGCGCCGTCCCTTTGGGCTAGCACCCACAGCCAACCTGTCATGCTAGCTCCCACCGTCGATCCCACTCCCCCGATGACTACTCCAGAAGACGTCTACGACCAGCTCCGCCAGGTCTTTGACCCCGAGATCCCCGTCAACATCGTCGACCTCGGCCTCATTTACGACGTCAAGGTTGAGGAGCCCAAGGTCCTGATCACCATGACCCTGACCTCCCAATCGTGCCCCGAAGCCCGCACGATCCCCGACGTGATGAAGCGCCGCTGCAACACCCTCGACGGCATCGAAGACACCGAGGTCGACATCGTGTTCGAACCCGCGTGGTCCCCGCAGCTCATCTCCACCGAGGGCCGGACGGCACTCGGCATGGACGACGAAGAGTAAACGCGAAGCAACGCAAGAACTAAGAGAGCGCGCGCCATCGACTGGGATGGCGCGCGCTCTTCGCGTTCCCGCTGTGCCTATCACCCCCGCGGAGCAAAGACTCCACTCCTGGCGAGTCGTGCCGCGGCGAAAACGCAACGGACTGACGAGCGGCCTTCACGGCAGGTCGGGCATCATCGCGAGCAGACGCGCTTTGAGCGCATCCGTTGCAGCGCCCGCCTGGGACACGAGCAAATCCGTGCGCTCGAACGGATCCACATCAAGGTCGTACATCTCACAGTTTCCGTTGTAGACGTTCTCGATCAGCTTCCATCGCCTGGTTCGGATAGCACGCGTGTTCGGTCCTGCCTGGCCGGGATGGGGAAAGCGATGCACGAAGAGGGACGAGCGAATCGCCGGACCAGCGGGGTCGAAGAGAAGCGGCGCGAACGACACCGAATCCTCTGCCGCTTGACTGGGTGGACCGAACCCACAGAGCTCACGAATCGTCGCGAACAAATCGGTCACCTGCACTAGCTCGTCGCAGCGCGTTCCGGCTGGGATCCCCGGACCGGCGACGATCATCGGAACGTTGACGCCCCCCTCGTACAGGCTCCCTTTAACTCTCCCTGGCTCGAAGGGCCAACCCACGGTGATACCGGGTGAGCCGTTGTCGCTAATGGCAAAGACGTAGGTGTTCGAATAGTCCACGCCAGAGAGAACGCGCCCAATGATCGTGTCGAGGGCCTCAACCATCGCCGCGTGCTGGATGGGGGGAGCCGTCACCTGCCCTGTGTAGGAGTGCAGGGACGACGGCGGGCGGTGATAGGGGGAGTGCGAGAGCCGAGGGCAGTAGTAGAGGAAGAACGGCTGTTGCCCCCTGTCGGCGGCGCGGTGCGCGTAGCCCCCCATCGACGCGGGGAAGTAGCCGCTCTTCGGTGTGAGGCGGCCATTGGCGTTCTCGAACCAGTCGAAGTAATCGTTCGCGCCACTCCATCCGACGGAGGCGTCGAAGCCGTGCTGGAGGGGATGGTCGAGCGGCGAATCCACGTCGCCGAGGTGCCACTTGCCAACGACGGTCGAGTGATAACCGGGCAGGTCCTCTGGAATAATGTGCTCCGAAAGCTGAAGGGGGGTGATGGCGCCGTCGTCAGGCCGGATGATGTTCCCGATCCCCGTGCGGTCTGCATGGCGCCCCGTGAGCAAGGCGGCCCGTGTTGGACTACACGCCTGGTAGGACCATGCGCGATCGAAGATCACTCCCCTCTCCGCCAGTGCGTCAAGGTTCGGCGTGGGCGGCGGCGCGCTCCCCAATCCATAGAGGCCGACCTTGTCGCGCCCAATGTCGTCCATGAGTATCAGGATGACGTTAGGACGCTCTTGGCTGGCGGCCGGAGCGGCGGTGGGATTCGACGGAGTGAGACGTGGCTCTGAGGGCAGACAGATCGGCAATGCGCCACCCAGTGCGAGGCTGAGGTACAACATGCATGCACCGTACATCACTCTTGAAAAAACTGCGCCTGAGGCGCACACAGGGCCTCTCGTGCGGGATTGTCGCTCTTCGACACAGTGTCGACGTGGCCGGCTAGGCAGGTTCACCGGCGCCAAGCCCAGGGGTTCGAGCTTGGGAGAGAGACGGAAGATGCTCGATCATCTACCGCTTGCGGCGCACTTCAACTCGTTCGGTTTTGAGGGCGCGAATGACGGTGTAGCGCCACCGTCCTAAGCGCTCGCCGCGCCGACAGCGAGCCGTTCTACTCGCTACGGACCGAGATTTCTGCGCGACCACGGTGCTCCCACATTCGAGACCGCTTGAGGGAACAGGCAGGCGATAGCAACCCGTGTCCTTAGTCTTCTGTCGGTGTGTTCGGCCCAGCCGGATCGGACACCGAAGCCGCTGGCGTGCAACTCGGCTCTCACGCCTAAGGCACTTGTGGGAAAGCCCCTGGGTCAACGGAGTCCGAGCGTCTTGTCCAGCGGCAAAGCTGCGTCGATGCGGCGCGCTCGTCGTCGAACCGAACGGTCAGTCGCAGCGGTGAGAGCAACAGATAAGCGATCGCCGCACCTGCATCCATTTCCAGGCAAAGCGCAGTCGTCGCGCTTCATGAGTGCGGGGTCATTCGAATCCGAGTTGTGCCATTGCGGAATTTCCCTGCTCGGGAGACGGTCCAAGAAACCACCCGGCGCATCGCCCCGTGGTCGTTGTCAATCCTCTTGACCCAACACAACATGCGAAACTCAATCTCCCGCGCGCCTAGCACTGCGCGAGTGCCAGCCGCTTCCCTTTCCCTCTTGGGTGCTGCCGCACTCAGTCTTGCACCCGTCGGGCTCGCCGCTCAGTCCGACGCACTCCAGGAGTTCGAGGTTCCCTCCAGCGAGCCCCTCCGCTACGAGAGGAAGCTGACGCTTCCGAACCTCGACATCGAGCTGACCCTCTTGAAGATCGTTGACCCGGCCACGGGGAACGTCACAGGGGGCACCGTCGACGCGAACGGGAATGCCGTCGAGCTCAAAGCGCTACTCGCGGCAGAAGCACAGCTCCGGAGCGCGACTCCCTCGGCGAAGCTAACAGGCGAACTCACTCGCGCCTTTGAAGCGGACCCGGAGGCCACCCTGCCGGTGGTGCTTTGGCTCAGCTACGACGCCGACCTGCTCGACCAGCACTTCGCACGCCTCGATGGCGCGCTCGGTGAGGAAGCCACCAACGCAGAATTGGAGGCCGTCGAGGCGGCCCACACGGCGTTCTCCCTGGAGTACATCCAAGGCGTGAACAGCGAGGCACTGAACGCGCTCGGGGCCCTTGGCGCCACGATTCGCTACACCTCAACCTCAGCGCCAGCGATCTTCATCGATGCGTCGAGGAACGAGGCTCTCGCCATTGCCGCCTTGCCTGAAATCGACACCCTGTACCTGGAGTCGTTCGACGAGCAGGATACCAACAACAGCGCCCGCGGAACCCACCGTGCGACGACCACCTACAACTTGGGGTGGCGCGGCAGCGGCGTTCGCGTCGCCGTCCTGGAGAACAACGGCATCGACCCCGATTGCCCTCACCTAGTGGTGAGCGGATGGTTCAACGCGGGCAACCCCAACCCCGATGATCACGTGCACGGAACGTCGGGCTGCATCGCGTCGCGGCTGGCATCTAGGCGTGGTCACGCGCCGAACGTCACGCTCTTCAGCGCGAACGCCGCGTCGTACAGCGACACCAACATCACCCAGGCGGCCGACTGGATCATCGGTCGCAACATCGCGGTGACCAACATGAGCTTCGGTGGCTCCAGCAACGGCGCCCTCCAGTACAAAGATCGCTACTTCGACTACCAGTCGCGCAGGTACCAAGATTCCTACGTCGCTTCCGCAGGCAATGGAGGCAACTTCGTCGGCAGCCCCGGCACGGCCTGGAACTGCGTGACCGTCGGTGCCTTCAACGATCAGAACTCGACCAACTGGAGTGGAGACTCCATCTCTTCGTTCTCGGACTTCCGGGACCCGAACACTGGATGTGAGAAGCCCAATCTCGCCGCCACTGGCCAGGGAGTGGACACGATCGGTCAGGGTCCAGACTGGCTGCGCAACGGATACTCGGGCACCAGCTTCTCCAGCCCCTTCACGGCCGGTTCGATTGCAGTGACGATCTCCCGCGATGGATCCGCGAACGCATCGCCGGAGGCGGCCATGGCAGCCGCAATGGCGAGCGCGTGGCACAACATCGAGGGGGCGACTCGACTCTCGGAGAGGGACGGTGCCGGTGGATTGCATCAGCGCGCGTCGGCACGCATGGGCAACCGCAACGGCATCCGCTACGTCACCCTGAACAGCGGAAGCTTCAACCGCAACGGCTACTACACCTACAACATCAACTGCAACGCCGGAGACCGTACGCGCGTCGCGATCGCGTGGGGCGCCCGCGCGAACGCCGCCTATACCTCGACGGTGCTGGATGCCGACCTCGACATCACCATCCTGAGGGGCTCGAACCAGACGTCCGGCACGTCCTACGGCAGCTCTTCTTCGGGGCCCAACAACTTCGAGATCGTCGAGTTCACGCCCCCGACGAGCGGAACGTACACGGTGCGCATCAACGACTGGCGCTTCAACGGTTCGTCGGAACGCGTCGGAATCGCATGGTCCCAACGCAACCGCGACCAGGGCAACTGATGGCAGTACGGTACCGTAGTGATTGTCGCCAGTCCCCGTTGGCGCCGCCAGGCTCCCGACCGTCAGGGGACGAGGGGGTTTGGCCTGGCGCTGGCGGGGAGTGGCGACATTCACTCCGGTACGGTACTGCCACGTGAAGCGATGGACTCCGGAGCTTCCTTGGCTCCGGAGCGTCACCGCTAACCATGAGCATGGGCCCTAGGGGGCGAAGACGATCGACAGCAAGTTCGACGTGAGTCCACCGGGGCTCAGCGGGTCCGGGCGCCAACCTTGTACGTAGAGCGTGTCCCCTGGTTGCCACCCAGCGGCAACGGGATCGATCGTTAAACTCCGGCGGTCCTTCCCATGCAAAGACGACTCGTAGTCTGGAGCGACAACGGAAACGGCCCCGCCAATACACAGCTCGGCCGTCGGCCCGAGCGGGCGCGCTCCCGGTTCAAGTCCAACGGCGAAGAAATAGGGCGTCCCAGGCAACGCCGCATCCACGTTCCAAACCATCGTCGTTGGACCGACTGCAGTCTCTGACCGTCCAACGGCGCTAAGCGTGGAGAACACCGGAGCAGAAGTTGGGCATGCGACACGGACATAACCCGGCGAGTCAACGGGAGAGAACACCTCGGAACCCCTATTGGGCTGCCCCATCGTGCCGACGAGCTGCCCGCTCACGGGCCAGAAGCCGCCCGAGATGAAGCTATCGGCAGCCACGCGTTCCCTTCGAATCCAGCCCTGCGACGTGCGCTCGAAGCGATCAACACGCCCACTTGCACTTTCAACAGCAGCTAGCTCGGACCCAAGGAGCCGAGGGAATTGATAGCCAATGCCAGTCGTTTGCGACGTTGCGCAAGACGTAGCGGCGGCAAACTCTGCCTCCAATACGAAGTCGCCGTTCGAATCTGCTTCGAAGACGTAGAGCTTCGGGCAGGGATCCTGCGGTGAGATGGACGGCGCCGTCACTGCGACAGTTCCTCCTTCGAACGAGAGCCCAGAAACGCCCCGCCATCCTTGGCTTGCAGGGTGCTCGATCTCCAACGCGCGACTCCATGCTCCGTTCACCCGTCGAAACACGGGGATGCGGGTTGCAACCACGACATATTCCCCCGAGGGAGTCATGTCGATTTCCCTCTCCACTGCCATGACCGTGTCGCCGTCGATCTGCATCGAGTAGAGACCTCGGTACGGAATGGATGGAATGAGTTCAGGCCCGTCCGCCGTGGCGAGATCCATCACCACGGGACCCGACGGAAGATGCCCCGTTTGGAGCACGACTCGGGACCCGGAAATGTCCCCCGAACGAGGCAGGAAGGAGCCGAAAGCCTGTCCGGTTAGCGGGGGATCTGCGACCCATGCCTGCGGGGTCAGCGTGTAGGTCCGGTAGAAGTACCTGAGGTCCTTCACGAGGATCCGGTTCTCACCGACGGCCATGAGTGTCGGGGAGCCTGAGGTATTGGTGGGGACCACCCCCGGCGGGAGCGTCGGCGTCCAAATCACGGTCCCGGCCGCGTCGATCTTGGCCACAACAGGCCGTCGTCCCGATGCAAGCGTCTCCGTGCCGAGCAACCAATGTGTGGTTCCGCACAATTCGATGTCGACGATCTCGAGTGCGCCGCCACTGGGTCCATAGAGAGGACCTGGAGTGATCTGTGCTGGGGCTAGGGCCAGCGCGAGTGCTGCGAGGAACATGACGGGAACTCCTGGGAAGTAGGGATGAGGCCAGGCGAGAGTAGCAAGATTCGTGCCAGCAGCGCTGGCCCCAGATTCACGTCTCAGTAGCGGCATCGGCCGCTACCTCGATCAAGTTCAACGTGCCGATGCCAACCGCCAACATCGGTTCGGGATCCAGCTAGATGCAGCCCCCATCGGCGCCTCCACGGTCCCCGTGCATCCTGGCGACACTTGGACGCTTCCGTCGTCGTACCGCGATCAGTCCCCGACAGGTGCGCCGACATCGAACCTCAGCCTTGCCGTCGCGGTTGAGATACGTTGACGAAGCCGCATGAATGCAGCGCGCAGGCTAGGCAGCACGGATTTGCCGACCGCCGAGCTCAGGCACACTTTCTGGGGTCTCTCCGTCGCCACAGAATCCTTGTGCTCACTCGAGGAGAGTTGGCCCCAATAGCCCGTTCGTGCCCTAGCCTGGGGGTACTTCCCTGTTACGCACCGTTCTTCCCTGTAGCTCATTTCCCCTGAGTTCTCGCCATGCCCAACGTCTCGCTCCTCGTTGCCCTCGCGCTTCAAGTCACCACCATCCCCCTCGCGCCGCCAGCGGAGGAGGACGACAGCTTCTACCTCCAAGCCGCGTCGTTCTCCCCCGACGGCAGCACCTGGGTCGTTCCCTTCGGGACGCCGTCGCTCGTCGAATTCGACGTCGCCTCGCTTTCGGCCACGCGGTCGATCCGGCTCGATCGTGGCATTGTCGCCTCGACGGTCTCGCCGGATGGCACGAAGGTGGTGGTCAAGGGCTCGTTCAATTCCATTTCCTTCTTCACGCTGCCAGGGCTCACCGAGTTCGCGCCTAGGCTCTATGCGAGCGGCGACTACATCACCAGGCTGATCATGGATGGCACGAGTTCGACGTGCCTCTCTGTCTCCAACAGCGGCGACGTCAACGTCATCGATCTAGCAACCGGGACAGAGGTGCGGTCCTTCGGCTCGCCTGGTTCCGCATCGGAGTACTCCATCATCAACAGCGATCTTGCGTCGGACGATCGAACCTACGTCACGATCGGCCTCAACCGGATCTTTGCGATTGACAGCGTGCTGGGACAGGGCGTGACGAACGTTCCCATGGGGCCGGACCGCGTCGCTCGCCAGATGGCCGTCAACCGAGCGCGCACTCGAGCCTACGTGGTGGTGGAGGACCAAACCACTGGGCAGTCGC
>CALHGQ010000347.1 GCA_938030175.1 uncultured bacterium
CCGCCGCGGACCAGTTGGAGCTGGGCATGGAGGCGTAGAGCCGCCCGCGGCCCGCTGACCCGTGGGTCAGCGGGCGGTGAGGTACTCGGTCCAGCCGGCGGTCCAGCCGCGTTCGTACTCGGCGAGGTCGGCGTCGGTGGGGTCGCCAGGGGTGGTCGTGAACCAGGTCGAGGGGTCAGTGTCGGCGGTGGCGTCGCCGAGGCGTTCGCGCTCGATGGCTTCGGCGTACCCGGCGGCGTGGCCGCGCTCGTAGGGAGTCATGGCCGGTGGCTACTTGGTCAGGCCGCGTTTCTTGAACTGCTTCTTCAGTTCTGCCTCGATCTCCTTCTTCGAAGCGCCCTCCCGAACCTGGATCGGCTTCGACGCCTTCTTCGCCCAGTCCTTGTTCATCTCGAACTTCGCAGCCATTGCGGGACCTCCTTAAGTAGGTGACCGACAGCCTCGCAGAAGGGGCCGACAGTCCGGGTTCGGCTGGGGTGCGCGCCGGCCCGCGGGGCGGACCGGCGAAGCGTGCCGCTGGGCGGCCCGCCGTGGCGACCGTCCCGGGCCCGTTCTGACGGCGGTTTTCGGCCGCTCGTTCCTCGCGTCCTGACCGCCGGTCAGCCCGTGCCCGTGCCGTCCACCACCCGGTGCCCGGTCTGCGTCTCCATCGGCTCGTTCCTCGCCTATCCTGGTGACCAGACACCGGAGCGAGCTATGCCCAGAGTTACTCCGCAACTCCGTTGCTGCGTATCTCTGGGCGCTCGCCTCCCATTCGCTTCGCTCACAGGAGGGGGCCGTCGATGGCCGCTGACGCTGCATCTGACGACCGGCGGACCATGGTCCGCGCCGCTGCTTCGCCGGCCGCTGAGGCGGCCCCGGCGAAGCGCACCCGCACCGTCGCGGTGCGGCTGACCGACGCGGAGGAGGCCGCGTGGATCGACGCCGCGCTGGCCGACGGGCACCGGCAGCTCGGCGCGTGGGTGCGCGAGCGCGCGGTGGCCGGCTATCTCGGGAAGGTGCGCCCGAAGACCGGCGGTGGGCTGTCGGCGGAGGCGGCCGCGGAGGTCGCGGCGCTGCGGCAGCAGATGACCCGGGTGGGGAACAACCTGAACCAGATCGCGAAGGCGATCAACGCCGGGCAGGTGCCCCCGAAGATGGCCGAGTCCCTGGAGAAGGGGTGGCTGGAGAAGTGGGGGCAGGAGTTGGGGCGGATGGCGGATCGGCTCGACGCGCTCGAGGGCTGACGTGATCGCGAAGATCAGCACCGGCAGCGATCCGAAGGGGTTGGCGGCGTATCTGCACGGGCCGGGAAAGGCCACCCCGCATACCTACCGGAACGAGGCGGGCCGCCTTATCGCCGGCGGGACGGTGATCGCCGGATCGGTGCAGGTCACCGCGAAGAATCCGCAGCGGTGGGGCCGGGACTTCGAGAGGGCCGCGAAAAGCAATGCGCGGGTGAAGAATTCGGTGTGGCATTGCTCGTTGCGGTGCGCGCCGGGGGATCGGCGGCTGACCGACACCGAGTTCGCCGACATCGCGCAGACGGTCGCCGAACGGATGGGCTTCGCCGAACACCCGTGGGTGGCCGTGCGGCACGACGACGACCACATCCACATCGCCGTTTCGCGGGTCGATTTCCAGGGCTCTACCTGGAAGAACAGCAACGACCGGTGGAAGGTCGTCGAGGTGATGCGCGAGGTCGAACGCACACACGGCCTGACCGAGGTGGCGAGCCCGGAGCGCGCCCGGGGCCGGCAGGCCAGCAGCGGCGAGCAGCGCCAGGCGGTGCGGACGGGGAAGGTGCCGCAGCGTGAGGGGCTGCGGGAGATCGTGACCGCGGCCCGCGACATCGCCGCAGGTCAAGGGCTGGAGGCGTTCGAGCAGGCGCTCGCGGCGAACCCGATCACCCGCGTGCAGGTGCGGCGCAACGTCGCGAAGACGGGCCGGATGAACGGCTACAGCTTCAATCTGCCCGGCTACGTCGACAGCGCCGGGGAGCCGATCTGGCTGCCGGCCTCCAAGCTCGACCGCGGTTTGTCCTGGTCACAGCTGGAAACCGTGTTGACCGGACCGAGCCCGGACCGCCTCGCGTCCGAGGAGACGGTGCCACGGGGTCGGCTCGAGCGCGCCGCCACGTGGGAGCAGCGCCGCCGCGTCGTCGGCGCCGAACAGTACGAGACGGCCCGGTGGGCCCAGGCCCGCGCCGTCGTCGGCGAGGTGGCCGGCCAGATCCGCGCCGAGCAGTCCGCGGACACGAAGTGGAAGCAGGTGAAAGAGGCGTTGACCAGCCAGGATCGGGCCGAGAAGCAGGCCGCCGAGGCCGCACGGGTCGCCTCTGCGGTGATGGGAGGCCACCCGAGGTCGATCGGGCAGATGCTCGCCGCTGACCGTGAGCGGCGGAAGCCGTGGACGCCGGAGCAAAAACGCCAGTACGCGACCGCGAAAGCCCAGGCCGAACGCGCCGCCGCGGCGAAGGACGCCGCGAAGTGGACCGAAGTCGCTGGCGGCGGCTACTCGCGGGATGTGCGCGGGGTGAACCTTCGACTGTGGGTGTCCGACGAGGGCGCATGGTCGTTGACCTCGAAGAAGGACCCGGATCGGCAGTACGCGGCCGGGGAGGCCGGCACCGTCGCGAAGGCCCAGGCCGCGGCCGCGGCCGCAGCGAAGAAGCAGCTCCAGGCGCATTGGGATCAGACGCCGCAGGCCAAGCGCACCGAATCGGCCACCAATGCGTTCCGCCGTCTCGTCGCGGATCTGACCCCGACGAAGCCCGCCGAGGTCAAACCCCCGTCTCGTCGTCAGGGTCCGGCCATGCCACCGCCGGCCCCGGGGTATCAGCCACCCGGCCGTGACCGGGGCAGAGACTCCGGAATGGGCCTGTGATCTGCGCGGCTGCGGTCGGTCCGTGCATAAGAATCGACGTGCTGCCGCGTCACCGCTTCGCGCTGACTTGCCCTTGAACGGGCCGTGCCCCGGTCAGAACTGGATGTGACCTAGGTCGATGACACCGTCAACACGCTGCGGAAATGCGGATTGACCCGGTTCATGTCGGGGACGATGACCCCATGACCGGGGATCGTGACCTACCCATGCTGACCGTCAAGGAGGCTATGGACGCGACGCAGACCAGCGAGAGCACGATCAAACGCCGGCTGCGGGCGGGGTCGTTCCCGAACGCGGTCCGCACCAGCGACGGGAAGTGGATGATCCCACTCGGTGACCTATCAGCGGCAGGCCTTCGACCAGGGAAAATGTCTGCTCCTGACCCGGTGACCCCGTCAGATGACCGGGTCCGTGACCTGTCTATCGAGAACGCCGAGTTACGTCAGCGCCTGGCCGTGGCCGAAGCCCTGGCCAGCGAACGCAATCGGATTATCGACGTGCAGCAGCAGATGCTGCGGATGCTCGAGGCACGGCCGGCGCCGGCTCCCGAGCCCGCGGATGCTGCCGAAGATCCGCCGCCGACTCCTGCTCCGGCAGCCGATGGTCGGGCGGCTGGGGGCGCCCTGGCCCGGATACGTCGACGGCTTCTCGGCTAGGAGCTGACCGAGTACTTTCGGGCCTCGTGGAGCAGTGCACCCACCGCGCCGGTGGAGATGCCCATTTCCTCGGCGATTTCCTTGTACTTCAGTCCTGAGGCCCGCAGCTTGGCGGCGTGTTCTCGCCGTTGCCGGGCCCGGGCCTCGAACTCTTCTCGTGGCTCGGCGGCGATCTTGCGGATGGTCCGTACGGATACACCGAGCCGTTCAGCCAGTTCACGTGCCGTTTTGGTGCGGCGAACAGGATTTTCGGCGGCCACGTTAAGCCTCCATCTCAGCGAGGACCGCAGCACGGTCGATGGTCCGGCGTTTGTTGCTCGCGACGAGTGCGGCTCGCCGCTTCTCCGTCATCACTTTGCCGCCGACCTTGCCACCCTTGTGGCCGCGCTTGGCCTGGATGACGCTGAAATCGGCGTTGTACTGCTCGATCCCCTTAGCGCGCATGTCTGAGTCCCAGACAAACGCGGCGATGGATCTGGAGATGCTGCGGAGCTCGGAGTCGGGTAGAGGGCCGAGAGGGTGCCGGACTAGTTCGGGGTTTCGTCCCCAGGTGTAGGCGTGGACGGCGGCGTCCCAGTCATCGCGGTGCGGATACCGGGTCCATGCCCGATAGGCCCAGCGTCGGGTGGTGTCGAACATCCAGCAGTTGCGGCCGAGGGCGGACGTGAGGGCGTCATCGACGCGAGTGCTGGCCGGCCTTCTCGGGAGCAACGCGCCCAGGCCGCGGGCAAGCTCGCGGAGTCCGTAGGGGGTCGGATGGCACCAGCGCGTGTTTGCGAGCGGGTGGACGGGGTTACGGGCCAGCGGGCCGGTGTAGTGCTGATCGCCGCTCAGAGCGGCCGTCAGTCCCTGTTGGCAGCGTGACAGGAGATTGATGGGCTTGCGGTTGCTGGCCTCGCTGAGTGGCACAGGTGCCTCAAGAAGGAACACAGCCTGTCCGTGGCCCGGCCGGGTCGAGTACGCGAACAGGTTCGGCACCAGTCCGGCCTCGTGCAGCGCGAAGGCGCGGACCTCGGCGTCGATGTGGTCGATGTCGATCACGACCTGTGAGATGTACTCACGAGGGTTCGCCTGGATGAACCGCCGCAGCAGCGCCTCGCTACGCGGCATCCGCCAGGAACCCTCGGTGCGGGGATCGTTCGACGCGTACGGGTACCGCCCGAACCAGTGCTCGGTCTCCCACCGTTCCGGCGTCATCGTCTCCACGCGAAGGACCCTCACACACCGCAATGACGTATTGGGGTAGGCGCGCCGCGCTCGAACCGAAAAAATATTGGACTAGGCATCCCAAAAGCCAAGTCAGGTAATCCGGTTTTTCAGTGCCTCGGGGGTCCCTGCATCTTCCCAGAGGGCAGGCCAGGTGAGCCGTCTTCGGTTCTGTCCCTCCGGCGTGGAACTCTCTTCACCATGACCAACCGGCTGTTTTACGGCGACAACCTCGATGTTCTCCGCAACCACATTGCTGATGAGTCCGTTGACCTGGTGTATCTCGATCCGCCGTTCAACTCCAACCGGTCGTACAACGTGATCTTTGCGCGCAACGCATCCAGCTCGGACACCGCGCAGATCCAGGCGTTCGACGACACCTGGCGGTGGACTCAGGTCACCGAAATCCAGTACCTGGACCTGATCAACGGGGGTGCGCCGACCGCGGTCGGCGACGCCCTGCGTGCGATGCACACGCTCGTCGGCGAGAACGACGCACTGGCCTATCTGGTGAACATGGCACCTCGCCTGGTGGAGCTTCACCGGGTGCTCAAGCAGACCGGGTCACTGTGGCTGCACTGCGATCCGACCATGAGCCACTACTTGAAGTTGCTGCTAGACGCGATTTTTGGAGCCTCGAACTTCCGAAACGAGATCATCTGGCAGCGGACCGGCTCCAAGAGCCTGATGAAGAAGCGTCTCCCGACGAACCACGACGTGATCCTCAGCTACCAGCGTTCCGACGAATCACCCTGGAACATCGACGCAGCCTTCTTCCCTTACGACGAGGATGAGCTCCCGGAGAAGACCGCGCAGAAGTACCGGCACCGGGACGCGGCGGGGCGGTTGTACCGCCTGGACAACCTCATCAACCCGAACTCGGATCGGCCGAACCTCACCTACGAGTTCCTCGGTATCACCAAGGTCTGGCGATGGACCAAGGAGCGGATGCAAGAGGCGTACGACCAGGGACTTATCTATCAGTCGGCACCGGGTCGCGTTCCACAGCTCAAGCGGTACCTGGACGAGCAGCGGGGACTGCCGATGTCCGACGTATGGGCGGACATTGCTCCGTTGAACTCACAGGCCGCCGAGCGCCTCGGCTATCCCACTCAAAAGCCAGTGGCATTGCTCGAACGGATCCTCAAGCTGGCAACCGAGCCCGGCGATGTCGTGCTCGATCCATTCTGCGGGTGCGGCACGACGATTGACGCGGCCATCAAGATGGACCGGCAGTGGGTCGGGATCGACATCACCTACATCGCCGTGGGCCTGATCCAAGCGAGACTGCGGGACACCTACGACAGCGAGATCGAGAAGACCTACAAGGTGCTGGGTATCCCGCGTGACCTGCCGGCCGCGCAAGCACTGTTCAAGCAGTCGCCGTTCGACTTCGAGCGGTGGGCGGTCACGCTCGCGGACGGCACCCCCAACCAGAAGCAAGTCGGAGACCGCGGCATCGACGGGGTGATCCGGTTCCTCAACGACGCCAAGGGCAAGCGGCCCCCCGGACGAGTGCTCGTGTCGGTCAAGGGTGGCCGGACCCTCAATCCGGGCATGGTGCGTGACCTGCTCGGGACGGTGGAGAGCCAGAAGGCCGAGATGGGTCTGCTGATCACCATGTCGAAGCCAACCCCCGGCATGGTGGAGGCGGCGAATCACTCGGGCAGCTACGTGTGGCCGATCAATGGCCAGCCGTTCCCGAAGGTCCAGATCATCACGGTGGGTGAGCTGCTGGAATTCGTGCGGCCCAAGATGCCGCCGGCGATGACGCCGTACATCTCGGCGGTGCGCCGGCCC
>CALHGQ010000348.1 GCA_938030175.1 uncultured bacterium
GGCGTCTCTCTTTCATGAAGTTGAACGCGAAGGACAGGAGCGCGGTCACGGGGACGAGGACGAAGACGGTGCTCCTTGCGATGCTTGAACTCTTCGCCGCGAAGAGTCGCTTGTAGTTCTCGTACTCAAGCCCTAGCTCACCCGCGTGACGCTTCATCGTTTGCTCCCAAGCATCGATGGCGTCAGCGGCTGAGGTTGTTCCGACGCCTGGGAGCCCCCAGAGCTGGTCAATGAAGAAGACCACCACGTTGACGAGTAGGAATAGCTGAACAGGTCGCAGTCGCCTCACGCGCGCACCGCGGATCCAATCCCGCGTGAGTTCTCCCGGTCCAAAGAGGAGGGCCCTGAGCGATCCGATGAGCTTCCCGTCGAGGGTCGTGACGCCACCGACGACTTGGCTCACGAAGTACGGGATCCCGAACTCCTTTGGGTTCACGACCTTTTCACCGCACGCCGGGCAAAAATTCTCGGGTCGACTGCCTCCGCAGCTGGGGCAGAGGGATGGGGAGAGCGCGGGTTCTGTGGGCGGCGGGGGGACCATGGCCTTTGAGTGTACCCGTGTGACGGTCGCAAAGCAGACCGCCGCGGGGTCGTGGACCCAGCAGGCTCGACCTCGGGCGCCGTTTGGTTCGTGATTGTGAAGGCTACCGGCTGGCACACTTGGCCCATGAACTCGACGACCACTGTCCCCGTCAAGAAGGGCCGCCTGCGGTCCCTCTCAAAGATCGCCTTCGTTCTTTCGGCTTGGATCGCCCTGGCGGTCCCGGCAGCCGCTGCTGGATCCTGGACCGATGTTGCGCAGGCCACCGAGGTCGACTCCGCGGCGGGAACCGGAGAGAGCGTTGCCGGTACCGAGTCGCCGTCGAACTCCGCATCGCCTGATGGCTTTACCAGGGCCAGGCAGCGCGTGGAGGGAGAGGTGCGTGGGCTCTTCAGGGACCCCAAGGGAACCGTCCGGCGCTGGTTCTACCAGGACGGGCCGCGGATCGCGGTTCACGTGTTCTTCTTCCTGTTCATCCTGTTCGTGTCCAAGGTCATCGCCGCGTTCGCCGAGCGGTTGGTGCGCCGGTTACTCGACAAGTCGGCGAAGAAGGCCAGTTCGCTGTTCAAAGCGTTTGTGGCGAGCTCCGTCTCGAAGTTCATCTTCTTTGTCGGGCTCATCCTTGCGCTCCAGAACGTTGGTCTCGACGTCGCTCCGATCCTCGCGGGCCTCGGCGTGATGGGCTTTATCATCGGGTTCGCCCTTCAGGACACCCTTGCGAACTTCGCCGCGGGGATCATGCTCCTTCTCTATCGGCCCTACGACATTGGGGACTTCGTCGAAGTGGCGGGCAAGGAAGGCACGGTGGATGCGATGACGCTGGTCTCGACGAGCATCCTCACCCCCGACAACCAAAAGCTGACCGTTCCGAACGGCAAGATCTGGGGCAACGTGATTCGCAACGCATCCGCCAACGATCGGAGACGGACCAACGAGGTGGTGGGGATTGGCTATGGCGACGACCTTGAGCACGCCCAGGAGATCGCGGCCGAGGTCGTCCTCAACTTGCCGCACCTGATCGAGGAACCTGCGCCCCAAGTGCTTGTCACGTCACTCGGAGACTCGTCGATCCAGCTCTCGATTCGGGCTTGGTTCCCGACGGCCGAGTACTTCGCGTCGTGCTGCGAGATGCGGAAGGCTCTGAAGCTCAGGTTCGACGCCGAGAACATCACGATCCCTTACCCACAGCGCGAGATTCACATCAGGGGGAGAGAGGACGAACTCGGGTCGACGCTCACTCATTCCAAAGGGAGATAGCCGCCGGGGTCGTGAGGTCGACCTCGACGGTTCCGGTCATCGAAGGCATCATCTGGAATCGCTCTCCCACTTCGGTCCTCGCATGCACGTTGGCTCGCCAGGACCAAGTTCCGCCGGGGAGCCAGAGCTCATGCGCGAACGAGTCGTGGGTTCCCTGGGCAAACTGGGCGACAGCGGCCCACGGTTCGTCTGCACTGCGTCGGACGTCGATCTGAAGTAGGTTGCCGCGATGGAAGTGGCCAACGTTGAAGGTCACGAGCCCGGCGGGGGTGTAGTCGAGAACCGGGGCGGCCTGGGCGCCTGCCTCGAGCTCGAAGCGCAGCGGCCCGATGGCCCAGCCAGGAGCGAAGGCAAAAAGATCCCATACGCCAGGCACAAGCCTCTCAATGATCCGCTCACTCTCGGGGTGAAACTCGGATCGGAACATCGAGCGCGGCCTGACCTGCGTGTGCTCCAGCCAGTCGGGGAGCCAAGCGAGTTCGACGTGTCTCGCCACCAGGAGGCCTGGTTTGCCTCCGACGGCCACGGGATGGTCCTTCTTCTGATCGAGCCAGAGCTTGAGCGACGCGTGGTTGTCCTGGGAGACTTCGTGGGTCGAGACGGCTTGCTGGCCGAGGATCTCGATGGATTGCACGCAGGCCACCGACTCCGCTGTGATCCCCGCCACGAGCCATCGGCCCGATCGGATCCCTTGGAAGTGGGCCTCGTTGCCCTCGATCTTAGATGCGGCATAGGACTGTGCTTCACTCCCAGCCTCGATGGGGATGAGCTTCACGCGCTCCCATGCCGCTCCCTCCGCTTGGCGGATGACGAGCTCGGTGGCTTCGCTCGCCCCCTTGAGGACAAGCTTCACCGAGGTGGCGTCGGCGCCCACGTCCACCGCGAGGGAGCGTGCCGATCCCTCTCCCACAACACCCGACACGCGGATCCGTCGCGGGTCCGCGGTGAGCCCTGTGGCCGTAAACTCCCCGCGCTCGTTGGATTCGAACCGCTGCGAGGTGTGCTGGGTCGTGATGTCGACGGTGGCGCTAGGGACGCCGCGCCCCTGCTCGTCGACGACAAGTCCTTCTAGCGGGGCGCTTCGGCGCAAAAGCACGTCAACGGGGTTGCCGTCGAGTTCCCCAGGTCCGCCGTAGGAGAGGCGGGCGGAGCAGAACCCATCGCGCTCGACCACGAGGAAGATCGGAAAGTCATCTAGGACTTCGTGGGGGAGGCTCCATGCGCCGCTTTCGTCGGAGCGCACAAGGACCTCGCCCGTGACGGGGGTCTCGCCGCGCGCAAGGAAGCGAACTTCGGCACCAACGATCGGCTGGTTCTCCGTGTCGTGAATCAGGCCGCCAAGGCTCATCTCATCGGTTCGGCGCATCACGATGGTCTCGTTGATACCCGTCGCCTGATCGAGCTTGAAGTTCAGGGCTTCACGGCCGAACCCCGGGCCCTTGAGCGACAAGAAAACCACGAACCCTCGGGCGCCGTAGCCGGGGATTCCGTGGATCTCCGCACGGCCGTTCTCGTTGGTCACCGCACCGTACAGGTGGTGGTAGGGATCGATGAAGAAGTAGCCGAACTTGATGGCCGTCGGGCCGGACGGCGCGACGAAGCGCTCGGAGCTAGCGACGGCCGAGAGCTCGATGCCCTCCAGCGGGGCGCCGCTACTGTCCTTCGTCTCGATCGTGATTGGCATCTCCTTGCGCATCTGGATCGCCGGGAGTTCGCCGGAGGCTCGGTGTTCCTCGGTGAGGTCGACGTACCCAACGATGCCGGGCGCTCGCACCAGGACGGTGGGGGTGGGGTCGCTCCCGAACATGCTTGAGTCCAGCTCGAAGAGACCCTGGGCGTTGCTGGTGGTTACGGGTTCGAGCGGCACCGTTGGCAAGGCGATCGACGGGGTCGTCGCGAGCAAGTAGATATCAGCAGACGCGGGGATCGTCGTGCCCCCGCCGCCCTCCAAGCTTCCCGAGACGATCACCGTGACGTTTTCGGCTGGGGCCACCGCCGGCTCAAGATCGTCCACCGGGATAGCCTCGCGCGCCGCTGTGTTCTCTGTTTCGTCAGAGGCCGGGGCGTCCGCGACGGCGACGGTCAGGTCAGGCGGCACGCCATGGGTCCTCACGAGAGAGTCGACCTCACCTTCGCCTTGGAAGAGCGACACCAGCCCCCAAATCCCAGCGAAGAGAAGTAGCGCGACCGGAACCAAGATCCCGGGTCCGACGCCGAACAGCGTCAGGCCTGCACTCGACAGGATTCCGGGGAGCACTATTCGATGGCGAGGAATCGTCATCACGAGAAGGCTCAGCGACGCACGCGACCCGAGACTTTCGCGCAGCCGTTGAAGCCCCCGGTGAAGCCGCACCGCAGCTGCCGAATGGTTGATGTTGAGCTTCTCGGCGATCTCTTCGACGCTCATGCCCTCGAGCAGCGCCGCAGAAACCACGGGCCCGTTGGCGCCGCTCAGTCTGGCGATAGCTTTGCGCAGCTTGGCCTCGAGCTCATCTCGCTCCAGCTTTAGGGACTCCTGCCGCTTGTCCGCAACGGGCTCGGAGACACCTTGCTCATGGACCTGCCGTAGCTTTGCACGGCGGCGTATCTCCGCTTTGATCTGCCTTTCGGCAATGCCGTTTACGTAGGGCACGATCGGCCTTTCGCTATCGAGTTGTTCCTCGGCTCGCAGCAAACCGAGGAACGTCTCCTGCATCGTGTCCTCTGCACCGTTCTCGTCGAGACCGGCTCGGATAGCAGTAGCGATTAGTTTGGGAGCGAGAGCTTCAAGAACAGGGGCAAGATCCCGGGGAGCCCGGCTCTTGCGATACAGCTGGTACTGACGCTCAATGACCTCGTTGGGAACCATTGATTTGCTTGGGTGCCAGTCGCCTCCGAATAGAGCCGCGCAGCACGCCAGCCATTCCAAGAAACAGGTGGCGTCCGGGACCGGGCTGGGCCAAAGGCCAGCTCGGTTCAGGCGCAACGTTGCAGACAGGAACGAAGGGGCACTACACGGATGAATCCGTTAGTGGAAGGCGACAAAGAGAAGGAGGAATCTTCACGTGGGCCCAGGGGAGAAGCCGTCGGCCCAAAGGGTAGCCCGATGTCTCCTCGGCTCCTTTGACAATTTCCCCAGACTTGGCGCTGGACGCTCCCGCTCGCCGCGGCGGTCCGCTGAGCGCGGCTAGTCCTTGGGCTTCTTATCGCCGCTCTTCTTCGCGGGCTTCTCGCTCGAAGCAGTGCTGTCAGCCTTCTTGGCGTCGTTGTACGACTTCGAACGATAGTCCGTCTGGTAGTAGCCCGAGCCCTTGAAGAGAAAGCCCGCGCCCATTCCGATGAGACGCTCGAGCTTGTTCTTCTTGCACTCGGGGCACTTCTTGAGCTCCGCCTCGCTCATCATCTGGAACTCTTCGAATTCGTGGCCGCAGGCGTTGCAGCGATAGTCGTAGGTGGGCATGGCCTACGACTCAGGGTCCTCGGTAGGGATCTCCACTGTGTCCGCGTCCGCCGCGGGCTCGGCCTTGTCGGCAGCCTCCGGCTCCGGCTCGGCCGCCACGCGCACCTGGGCGAAGCGAAGGACGGAGTCGCCCATCTGCCAGCCTCCGCGGACGACTTCGACGATCGTTCCGGGCTCATGCTCGGTCGTCTCGACCGTCGAGATGGCCTGGTGGAACGCAGGATCGAACGTGCCTTCCGCCACGATCGGCTTCACGGCGAGTCGGTCGAAGAGGCCCTGGAGCTGCGTTCGAGTCATCTCGACGCCGATCTTGAGGTTCTTCGCTTCGTCCGTGGTCACCGGAGCTGCGAGGGCCATGTCCAGGTAGTCGAGGACCGTGACCGCCTCACCGAGCACCTCGGTCTTCGCGCGGGTCACCGCGGAGTCGATATCGGCCTGGGTCCGGCGACGGAGGTTCTGGTAGTCCGCCTGGGCGCGCATCCAAAGCGCCTTGGCTTCGTCGCGCTCCCGAATGGCGAGCTCGAGCTCGCTGAGCTCCTCGTCCTCATCGACCGCTACCGTGTCTTCGGCGAGCTCATCGTCGCCTCCGAACTCCTGATCGAGGTCAATCGTCTTGGCGAACTGCTCGTCCATTTCTGGCGAGGCGTCACTGCTGTCGGTGGTCTCGGGCATGCTTTCGCTTTCCTTTCGTTTGCGTCGTCCAAATGCCATGGGGTCAACTGAAGTATTCGGTCACCCGATCAAAGAAGGAGCGCTTGCCGCTCGTCTCGCCGTCGATGTCGTGGAACTCTTCCAAGAGTTCTTTCTGGCGGTCCGTGAGCTTCTCGGGGATCTCGCAGAAGACGCGCACGAGCTGATCGCCCTTGCCGCGTCCTTCCATGCGCGGGAGACCTTGGCCGCGTAGGCGGAAGACCTTGCCGCTTTGGGTGCCGGACGGCACGGTCATCTCGACCTTGCCGCGGATGGTGGGAATCTCGACCTTGTCGCCCAAGGCCAGCTGGGGGAAGGAGAAGGGAACCTCGGTGAGGACGTCGGGCCCCGAGCGTTGGAACACCTTGTGCTCCTTCTCGCGGATGACGCAGTAGAGGTCGCCGCGGGCCGCGCCTTGGGGCCCTGCGTCGCCTTCGCCGGTCACGCGCAGCTGCACGCCTTCCTCGACGCCCTGGGGCACCTGGATCTCGACTTCGGTCCGTGACTGGATCCCGCCGCTGCCGCTGCAGGACTGGCACGGCGACTCAATCACCTGACCGGCGCCTTTGCAGCTGGGGCAGGGCGAGGCCATCTGGAAGAAGCCAGCGCTGCGCGAGACCTGGCCACGGCCGCCGCACGTGCCGCAGCTGGTCTTGCCGGTGCCGGGCTTGGCGCCGGAGCCCGTGCAGGTCTCGCAGGACTCCATGCGCTTGAGCGCGACGGTCTTTGTGACGCCCTCGTCCACTTCCTCGAGGGTGAGGTCGAGCACGATGCGCAGGTCGCGGCCGCGGGCGGGTCCGCGGGAGCGTCGACCGCCGCCGCCGAACATGCTGCCGAAGCCGCCGCCTCCGCCGCCAAAGATGTCCCCGAAGGCCGAGAAGATGTCCTCGACGTTGGTGAAGCCGCCGCTTGCGCCACCGCCGCCGCCCTGCGCGAACGCCTGGTGTCCGAACTGGTCGTAGCGCTGGCGCTTCTCAGGATCCGAGACGATGTCGTAGGCCTCGGCCGCCTCCTTGAAGTTCGCCTCGGCTTCTTTGTCACCCGGGTTTTGGTCCGGGTGGAACTTCATGGCGAGCTTGCGGTACGCCTTCTTGATATCGGCCTGGGCCGCATCCTTGGCGACGCCAAGGACTTCGTAGTAGTCGCGTTTTTGACTCATGCTAGCGGCTTGCGGCGTGGCAGATCTGAGGGGTGGTCGAAGGGGCGGCGGAGCGGGTCAGCGCTCCGCCGCCCCTTGCGGTGGTTCCGTCGTCATTCTTAGACGGCGGAACCTGAGAACGTCAAACGAGGTCGATCAGTTGACCGCGCCTTCGATCGATTTTTCGTCCTTGATGTCGGTGATCATCGAGTCCGTCGTCAGGAGCAGACCCGAGATCGAAGCAGCGTTTTGGAGCGCCGAGCGCACGACCTTGGCCGGGTCGATGACGCCTGCCTTGAACATGTCCTCGTAGGTCCCGGTCAGCGCGTTATAGCCGATCGTCTTGCCCTTTTCGAGGATCGTCGCGGCGACGACCGAGCCGTCTACGCCGGCGTTCTCAGCGATCTGGCGGCACGGGGCCTCCAGTGCACGCTCGATGATTTGAGCGCCGAAGCGCTCGTCGTTCTTGTAGCGGCCCTCTGCGACGGCAGCGGCTGCGTTCAGGAGCGCGACGCCACCACCGGGGACGATGCCCTCTTGGATAGCTGCGCGAGTTGCGTTGAGTGCATCCTCGACGCGGTCCTTCTTCTCCTTCATCTCGGCTTCGGTCTTACCACCGACCCGGATGACGGCGACGCCGCCGGTCAGCTTGGCGAGACGCTCCTCGAGCTTCTCTTTGTCGTAGTCCGAGCTCGACTTCTCGATCTGGACGCGGATCTGCTTGGCTCGCTCGTCGACGGCCTTCTTCTTGCCAGCACCCTGGATGATGGTGGTTGCGTCCTTGCCGACGACAACGCGTGCTGCGCTGCCGAAGTGCTCGACGGTGACCTGCTCCAGCGGAATGCCAATCTCGTCGGTGATCGAGACGCCGCCGGTCAGAGCGGCGATGTCCTCGAGGTACGACTTGCGGCGATCACCGAAGCCGGGTGCCTTGACGGCGACGACGTTCAGGACGCCTTTGAGGCGGTTGATCACGAGGGCCGTGAGGGCCTCGCCTTCGATGTCCTCGGCGATGATGAGGAGCGGCTTGCCGCTGCGCATCGCGGCCTCGAGGGCCGGCACCATCTCGCGGACGGTCGAGATCTTCTTGTTGCAGATGAAGACGTGGGCGTCCTCGTACTCAGCAACGAGCTTCGAGAGGTCCGTCGCGAAGTAGGGGGACAGGTAGCCCTTGTCGAACTCCATGCCCTCGACGTGCTCGAGGAGCGTGTCGATGCCCTTGTTCTCTTCGACGGTGATGACGCCCTCGTCGCCGACCTTGTCGAAGGCCTCGGCGAGGAGCTCGCCCGTCTCCGGGTCGTTGTTGGCACTGATCGTGGCGACGGCTGCCTTGTCGGCCTTCGTCTTCACTTTGCGCGACTGGGCGGCGATGGAGTCGGCTGCCCTTGCGACGGCCTTCTCGATGCCGTTGCGCAGCTCGATCGTCGAAACGCCGGTGGCCGCGTACTTGAGGCCCTCGTTGAAGATTGACGAGGCGAGAACGGTGGCCGTGGTGGTGCCGTCGCCCGCGATGTCGTTCGTCTTGTTGGCGACCTCGAGCACGAGCTTGGCGCCCATGTTCTCGAACGGATCTTCGTGCTCGATCTCTTTGGCGACCGAAACACCGTCTTTGGTGACGTGGGGGGAGCCGAAGCTCTTCTGGAGGATGACGTTGCGCCCGGCGGGGCCGAGGGTGACGCGAACCGTCTTGGCGAGTTTCTCGATGCCTGCCTTCATTTTGTGGCGGGCGGCATCGTCGAACATGATCTGCTTAGCCATGGTCGTGTGTGGTGGTTGGAGGTTTGTGTGTGTGAGTGGAAGTGAGGGAGAGTGGTGGGAGAGGGGCTCCTAGAAGCCCATGCCTCCCATGCCGCCCATTCCACCCATGCCGTCCATTCCATCCATGCCGTCCATCTCGCCGCCGCCACCGGCGGCTGGCTTCGGATTAGGCTTGTTGGCGATGAGCGCGTCGGTGGTCAGTAGAAGGGTCGAGACGCTGATGGCGTTTTGAAGCGCCGACTTCGTCACTTTGGCCGGGTCGATGATGCCCATGGAGAGCATGTCGCCGTACTCGCCCGTGAGCGCGTTGAAGCCGAAGGTTTGCTTCTTCTCGCGGAGGACCTTGTGGGCCACCACGGGGCCTTCGTGCCCAGCGTTCTCGGCGATCTGCTCGATGGGGCCGGTGAGGGCCTCGAAGAGTGTGTCGAGGCCGAGGTTGTAGTCGACGTCGTCGCGCACCTTGAGGTCTTTGATGACGTCGCGTGCGCGCAGGAGGGCGATGCCGCCGCCGGGCAGAACGCCCTCGGCCACAGCAGCGCGCGTTGCGTGGAGTGCGTCCTCGATGAGGGCCTTGCGCTCCTTCACCTCGGTGTCCGTGGCGCCGCCGACGTTGATCTGAGCGATGCCGCCGGTGAGCTTCGCGAGGCGCTCCTGGAGCTTCTCACGGTCGTAGTCCGACGTGGTGTTCTCGATCTCAGCGCGAATCTGGTTCACGCGGCCGAGGACGTCGTCCTTCTTGCCCTTGCCGCCCACGATGGTCGTGGCGTCGGAGGAAACGGTCAGGCGGCGGGCCGAACCGAGGTGCTGGAGCGTGACCTGCTCGAGGTCCATGCCCGTGTCCTTCATGATCGCCGTGGCGCCGGTGAGGGCTGCGATGTCGAGGAGCATCTGCTTGCGGCGATCGCCGTAGCCGGGTGCCTTGACGGCGCAGACCTGGAGGACGCCGCGCATCTTGTTCACCACGAGGGTCGCAAGCGCTTCGCTCTCGACGTCCTCAGAGATGATGAAGAGCGGGCGGCCGCTGTCCTTGTTGGCCTCGAGGATCGGAACGAGCGACTGCACGTTCGAGATCTTGCCCTCGTTGATGAGGATCAGCGCGTTGTCGAACTGGACCTCCATCTCGTCGGGGGCCGTGACGAAGTGGGGGCTCAGGTAGCCGCGGTCGAACTGCATGCCCTCGACGATGTCGACCGTCGTGTCCATGCTCTTGCCGTCCTCAACGGTGATGACACCGTCGCGGCCGACCTTCTTCATGGCGTCGGCGATCAGCTTGCCCGTGGCCGGGTCGTTGTTGGCCGAGATGGTCGCGATCTGCTTGATCTCGTCGTTGCCGCCGACCTGGGTCGCCATCTTCTCGAGCTTGGCGATGACCTTGGCCGCGCCGTCCTGCATGGCTGCGTTCAGGCGGGCCGGGGCCGCGCCGGCCGTGATGGCCTTGAGGCCGCCGCGGAAGAGCGTCCGCGTGAGCAGCGTTGCGGTGGTCGTGCCATCGCCGGCCACGTCGCTGGTCTTGCTGGCGACTTCTTTCACCAGCTGAGCGCCCATCTGCTCGTAGGGGTTTTGGAGCTGAATCTCCTCAGCGACGGTCACACCGTCCTTGGTGACGGTGGGGGCGCCCCAGCCCTTATCGATAACCGCGTTACGTCCGCGGGGTCCGAGGGTGGTGGTGACCGCCTGGGCGAGCTTGTCGACGCCACGAAGGATCGCTTCGCGTGCGTCGGACTCGAAAACCATTTGCTTGGCCATGGGATGCGTGACTGCTCGTTTGGAGGAGTCGAGAGGAGGGTGAAGGGTTCGAAGTGAAGGCCGGCGGTTCCTTCTGCTCGGCGGCGCCCCTGGGGACGCGATGCCAGGCCACGGAGCCCGCGCGGATGTGCGAGCCCTCCCGGAAGCAAAGGCCGTGCCGAGTTCGTCAATCGGCCCTCACGTAGCCGCAAATGCCCGTGGAGCCCCGCCCTGCGCCCCTCCCAGGCAGGGTCCAGATCAGCCTGCTGCCGAAGTGGCAGCGCTCTCGGGGGCCCGTGAGGGCCGCTGCCGATTTGGCCGCTGGGGAGTCGTCATGCTGAGGTCAGCGGATGACTTCAGGGGGCGGCGGACCTAGCTCCGTGTCGGTGTCTGTATCGGTGATGACTCTTGCCGGCCAGCTCACTTTCAACGCTCGACCGGGGTCGGTTCCGTCAGTCGGTCACGTCGCCCGCCCATCGGGATCCAGCAGTTCTGGCCAGTCCGTCTCTCCGCTCCAAGTCAACGGATGAGTCCGAGTCGAAATCCGAAGCTCGGATCCTCCGCCGATACGCGCTCCAATCCGGCTTGGAGGCACCTTGTCAACGTCTCTACGTCTGCGATGTGAGTTAGGGGGAAACTCGGCTTTGTTGAGTGCTCATTGATGTGCGCTTGCTTGATCCGGATACACCGTCCTGTGACAATATTCAATCGCGCAACCGCGTAGACAAGG